>JAIBBD010000076.1 GCA_019694855.1 Dehalococcoidia bacterium | reverse complement strand
TCGGCGTGGAGTCCGACGCCGGTCATCCCCAGCCAGCGCTCGAGGGTCTCGCGGCCGCGCCCGCCCACGACATGTACGGTCGTGCGCGGGCGCTGCGCCAGATCCTCGAGGAGGTCGAGGAGGTCGTCGTCGGGGCGGCCGAGCTCGGGGGTGCTGGCGAAGGGCACAAGGGTGCCGTCGTAGTCGAGGATGAGGACGAGCTCGGGGGTGGCGCGGGCGAGGGCGACGAGCCTCGCGAGGTCGGTCTGGAGGGCGCGCGCGCTCTCGCGGCCGCGCTCGGAGGCGGCGGCCAGGGCCATGAGGAAGCGGCGGCTCCAGCGCTCCGTGTCGTTGACGAAGACGCGGCGACGCATGCCTCGCATGCGAGAGTGGCGGTCATCGGCGGGCATGGCGAGGGAGCGGGCGAAGGCCTCGGCCATGCCTTCGATATCGAAGGGGTTGACCTGCACGGCCTCGGCAAGCTCGGCGGCAGCGCCCGCGAACTCACTCAGGACGAGGACGCCGTCTTCGTCGAACCGCGACGCCACGAACTCTTTGGCCACAAGGTTCATGCCGTCGCGGATCGGCGTGACCAGCATCACGTCGGCCGCGCGATAGAGCGCAACGATCTCGTCCTTATTCATCGAGCGATTGATCCAGCTGACCGGGGTCCAGTCCGGGGTGCCAAAGGTGCCGTTGATGCGGCCGATGATCTCGTCGGACTGACGGCGGAAGTCCATGTAGGCCTCGACGCGCTCGCGGGAGGGGACGGCGACCTGGACGAGGCGGACGGAGCCGCGGAGCTCCGGGTGCGTCTCGAGCATGCGGCCGAAGGCGAGGAGGCGGTGGGGAATGCCCTTGGTGTAATCGAGGCGGTCGATGCCGAGCATGATGCGCACGAGCGGCGCGCCCTGGCGGTAGGCGCGGACCTGCTTGACGACGTCGCGGCGGGTGGCGACCTCGGCGAAGGAGGCGGCGTCGATGCCCATCGGGAAGACGTCGGTCTGGACCTCGCGGCCGCGCCAGCTGAGGTGTTTGCCCTCGGAGGTGACGCCGAGGGTGCGAACGACGGTGGTCTGGAAGTCGTACATGTAGGTCGCGGTGTGGAAGCCGACGAGGTCGGCGCCGAGGAGGCCCTCGAGGATAGGGCGGCGCTGGGGGAGGGTGCGGAAGACTTCGGAGGAGGGGAAGGGGATGTGAAGGAAGAAGCCGATGGCGGCGTCGGGGACGCGGTCGCGGAGGAGGGCGGGGGCGCGCATCAGCTGGTAGTCGTGGATCCAGACCTGGTCGCCGGGCCGGTAGACGCGGGCGATGGCGTCGGCGAAGAGGGCGTTCACCTCTTCGTAGACCTCCCATCCATCGGCCTCGTAGGGGACGCGGTCGGGGAGGTGGTGGAAGAGGGGCCAGATGACGCCGTTGGAGTAGTCCTCGTAGTAACGCTGGATCTGCTCGGCGGTGAGTTCTACGGGCACGAGGCGCTGGCGGTCGAGGTCGGCGCGGACGGCGGCGCGCTGCCGCTCGGTGAGCTCAGAGAGGTCGCCGGGCCAGCCAATCCAGAGCGTGGTGGGCGAGTCCATGAGGGAGGCGAGGCCGGTGGCGAGGCCGCCCAGACTGGGCTCGAGGATGGGCCGATCGTCCTCGACGCGGAGGGTGACGGGGAGGCGGTTGGAAACGATGAGGATGCGGCTCACGAGCAGCCGTCCGTTCGGACCGGCGGGGGAGGCGCGTCGATCGTCACGATTCGTTCCAGACCATGCGCTCTCCAACTTCGCCCGCGTTGCAGCCTCGACGCCGAGGCGGGTGGCCTCGGGGCGTGGAGGGTGCCGCTGAGGTAGGAGCGCAGACCCTACCTCCGAGCGCCTACGGGGTTAGCTGACGGGTTCGGCGTCGGAAGTCGCCTATGCGCCGAACCGGCGCAATGCACCCCAGATGTGGATCCCCCGTTCCCGGCAGGGCCGGGATTCGGCTGGCGGATCCACGATAGCAGGGGCGGTCAACTCGCGAAGGGGCGTTGGTAACGCCCGTTGAGGGGCGTCCGTCACCCGTGGCCACGTGTGGCAGATCGCGAGATCGCAGCGGTTCTCCTCGTTTGCTCCGCGCGCGTGCGAAGGAAGTCGTGGACCGGGCGAGGCCGGCGACGCTCACGTGAGGAGCGCCGTCCGGCCTCGGGAGGGTGGGCGGTCAGGCCTGCTCGATGCGGAGGAAGTTGCCGGCGGGGTCACGGACGGCGGCGTCGCGCGCGCCCCAGGGCTGGCTCGCGGGCTCCTGGAGCACCTCGACGCCGGGTGTGGCGGCGACCTTCGCGAAGGTGGCGTCGAGGTCGTCGCAGCGGAAGTGGACGGGGTACATCTCGCCCTTGGCGAGGAGCGCGGCGACGGCGTCGCCGTCTTCTTTCGAGCGGCCGGCGTGGGGCTGCGAGAGGACGATGGAAACCTCGGGCTGGCCTTCGGTGGCGAGGGTGATCCAGCGGAGGCCGTCGCGTGCGACCTCGTTGCGGACGGCGAGGCCGAGGGCGTCGCGGTAGAAGCCGAGGGCGGCGTCGGGGTCGTCGACGAGGATGTGGACGGTGCTGAGGGAGACGGTCACGTGGCGTTCCTTTCGAGGGCGGTCGGGGTGTGCGTGGCCACGAGGGGAACGTTACGAGCGCGCGTCGGGCGTTGCTTCTCGAAAACTGCTCATCTGCGGGGCGGCGCCGGTGGGGCGGTCTTTGCGCGGGCGGGTGAGCACCATGAGGCGGCAGGGTGAGACGCCGCGGAGTTCGTCGTGGTTGCGGGCGCGGTAGGCGCTGGGGGTTTCGCCGACGAGATCGGTGAAGCGGGCGGAGAAGGAGCCGAGGCTGGTGCAGCCGACGGCGAAGCAGACGTCAGTGACGGTGAGGTCGCCACGGCGCAGGAGGGCCTTGGCGCGCTCGATGCGGCGGGTCATGAGGTAGGAGTACGGGGTTTCGGAGTAGGCCTCGCGGAAGCGGCGGCTGAAGTGCGCGGGGGACATGAGGGCGGTGCGGGCGAGGGCGGGCACATCGAGGGGCTGCGCGTAGTCGCGGTCCATCTGGTCACGGGCGCGTCGGAGGAGGCGCAGCTCGTCGAGGTTTACGGTCATGGGGACATTATGCCGCGCGAGGGAGGGCCTGGAGTCCTCGATGCCAGGTGTGGTCGTTGGCGCTGTCGGGGGCCTGGTCGCGCGCACGCCCGTGTTTGACTGACCTCGGCGTTTCCTGGGTCCTCGCGAATAGACGCCAGCCCCAGCGGGCTCTAACATGACAAGTCCGTCCGAGGAGGGACGATACTCGATGGCTCATTCTAAGCAGGCCCGCAAGCGCATCCGTCAGAACGAGCGGCAGGCGGCGCACAACCGACCTATTCGCACGTACACCTCGCGGCGTGTGCGCGATGCGCGCGACGCGATCGAGTCAGGGGACGCCGGGTCCGCGGAGGCCCTGCGGGTGGCGCAGTCGGCGCTCGACCGGGCGGCGAAGAGCGGTGTGATTCACCCGAACACGGCGGCGCGGCGGAAGTCGCGACTGGCCGCGGCCCTGAACAAGGCGCAGGCCGCCTCGTAAGTCCATTCCGTTTCGTAGTTGTGTTGCCGCCCGGCTCTGGCCGGGCGGTTTTGTTATGTCCGGCGAACTGTGCAGATGTGCAGCGGCGCGTTCCGAAGCTCGCGGACGTCCTCGTGGGGGTGGCGATGCGAGAGGGCCCTGACAGGAGATTGCGAGCCGGCAGCGGGCGGGTGTTAGGCGTGGCGAGTCCGCCGGGCCAGAGGATACGGGGGAGGGCCAAGGAAAGGAGCACAGCTATGCCGGCGCTTGGCTTGAGCATGGTGTTGATCGCGGTGGGGGCGATCCTCGCGTACGCGGTGGACTACCAGGTTTCGGGTGTCGACCTGCCGACCGTGGGGGTGATCCTCATGATCGTGGGCGGGATCGGCCTCGTTGCATCGCTGCTGTTCTGGACGAGCTTCGCGCCGTTCGGGGCACGCCGACACCACGAGGACGTGGTCGACTACTAGTCGGCTGCACGATCCGCAGAACCCGCGAGCGGAGGGCTACGAGTCCTTTGCTCGCGGGTTCTGCACGTCGCGACGGTCCACCGCCGGAACGCGTCCCCACGGCGAGACGTTAGGTAACGGTGAGGCCGATACTGACCGAGATGCGCGTGCGCCTGATGTCTCTGCTGGTACTCCTCGCGATCCCGCTGGTGGCGGTGGGGTGCTCGGGGGGCGACGACGGCGGCGGGGTCGACATCGCGCCGGCGTCGAGCGCGTCCGCGACCTCGACGGTCCAGGCGACCGGGGTAGCCACGCCGAGGGCGACCGCCACGCCCAGCGCGACTGCCTCGGCGAGTGCGACGGCGACCGCGACGCTGGTCGCCTCGGCCTGCCCGATCGCGGCGGAGGCGTGCTCGTTCATCAACCGGATGGCGCAGAGCGTGATCGCGGGCAACAGCCAGGCCGTCGTGTCCTCCAGCAAGTCGACGTTCTATACGTGCCCGGGGCCGAACGGGCAGCCCGGAGGGCCGTTCCCGTTGTGCGACGGTGCGCGGACGGGCGAGGTGCGGGCCGGGTTCGCGCTGAGGCGCATCGGCGGCGATGCGGGTTCGGTGAGCGAGACGGACATCGTGCGCCTGGTGGCGGAGTGGAGCGCGCGCACGGAGCCGGGGCTGAGTGACGAGTATGGAGACGGCGACGCGCACGCGTTCACGGTGGCGTGTCCCGGCATCCAGCCGAACGAGGCGCGGAGCTGCCGGGAGCGGTTCAGCCTGGTCTTCAGCGGGCTGTCGCCGGCGTCGAGCGCGGGGCAGGCGCCGCTGCGGACGATGCTGGTGGTCGACGTGCAGCGCGACGGCGACGACTACCGTGCGGTGGGGTTCGCGACGGGGGTGCTCGACACGGGGCTCAAGCTGGCGCTGCGCGGCGGCAGCGGCGCGGCGAGCAGCCAGTCCGTGCCGACGGTGCTGGTGGGCGGGCCGGCGGGCTGGAGCCTCGTGACATTCTTCCCGTGGGACGCCTCGGCGCTGCAGCGCTGAGGATGGCCGAGGCCGGCGTAGATTCGCGCGGTTTGGTGAGCGGGGCGTTTCCAAACTCGCTCGGTCGCTCGTACACTCTGCCGGCATCCTTCCCCGAGCAGTAGAAAGAGCGTGTCCATGAAACGAATCTCGTATGCGGTCGCAGCTGTCGCGGCCCTGGCGGTCCTCGTGGGGCTGCAGGTGACGGGAGCGTCGGCGCAGACCTCGACGGCGACCGCAACGGCAACGGCGACGGCGACCGCCACCGGCACGGCCACTGCGACGGGAACGGCGACGGCGACCGGCACCGCGGCGGCGACGCCCGCGGCCTGCCCCTCTGGTGTGACGCTGTCCGTGGCGGCCCCGACGGCCTCGGCGCCGACGACCGTGACGGTGACGCTGACCCCACCGCAGAACATCAAGGCGGCCACGGCGGCGGACCCGACCTCGTACCACGTGCACTACTTCGTGGACACGGCGGCGACGGCGGCCGGCCAGGCGATCCCGACGGGGAACGCGAAGATCATCCACAGCGGCTCGCTGACGCAGGACCTCGGCGCGCTCGACCCCGGCTCACACACGGTCACGGTGGTGCTGGGGCAGCTGAACCACACGGCGTGTGAGACGCGCGGCTCGGTGACGTTCACGGTCGCGGCGGCGCCGACGGCGCCGAAGACCGGCACGGGCGGCCTTGTGGGCGGCGGCAGCGGCAACACGGCGGAAGTGTTCGCGCTGCTCGCGGTGGCGACGATGATCGCGCTGGGCGGCCGGCTCGCGACCAGCCGGCGGTAGGCATCAGCTCGATACGGGCATGACGCGAGAGGCGGCGGGGAAACCCGCCGCCTCTTCGTTGTGTGGCCGATCTGGGTTCGGGGGTTACTCGCCCGCGAGGCCGGTGACCTCGATGGTGTCGCCGAGGCGGACGCGGCCGCCCTCGAGGATGCGGACGCGGAGGCCGCCGCGTTCGTTGGCGAGCGCCTTCGTGAGGCCGTCGATCCCGGTGAGCTGCTGGATGTAGCGGCAGGGGGTGCAGGGGCGGACGCCCTGGAGGTGCGCTTCGCCGAGGCGGAAGCGCACGCCGATGAGGCCGTAGAGGCTGACGCCTCGGAGGACGATGTTGCGCCTGGGGACGTACGGCTCGATGCCGAGAGCGTAGGCGACTTCGGCCTCGAAGAGGGTGAGCTCCTGGTCGGGCCAGCGGGGGTCGCTCCACGTCCCGGTGCCGAGGGCGTAGCGGTCGCCGACGATGCCGATGCCGGGGGCGACGACGACCGTGCCCTGCTGCTCCATCGGCGCGCCCGCCTCAGGGGCCGTGAAGATCGCCTCGACCCGACCGGCAACTGCCTCGGCGGGCGGGAGCGAGGGTGCGTGCCGCGTGCGCGGGTGTAACGAAGCCATATCAATCCTTCGCGTATGACGGCACGAGGTTGATCACGCCTGTGCCGCTGCCGAGTCTCGTGGAGCCCGTCGACGCGATCTTAACGCGGGCGGCGGAGCATTCACGCGCTCGCGACTTCCGGAGGAGGAACAGCCTTGTTGCAGAGTCCCGCCACGCCTCACGCGGCCCTGCCGCGCGCTCGAACGCTCAGTCACGCCGTGTTTCCGCAGCGGACAATGCTGCGACACGCGGTGCTGGTGCTGGCGGCGGCGGTCTTCATCGCGGCAGTGGCGCAGGTGAGCGTCAGCCTGCACATCGGGCCGGTTCCGATCACAGGGCTGACGTTCGGGGTGCTGCTGAGCGGGGCGTTGCTGGGGCCACGGCTGGGGCTGAGCTCGGCGCTCACCTACCTCGCGATGGGGGTCGTGGGGCTGCCGGTGTACGCCGAGGGGTCGCACGGGTGGGCGGTGCTCACGGGATCGACGGGCGGCTATCTCATCGGAACGCCGTTCGTGGCGCTGCTGGTGGGATGGCTGGCGGAGCGCGGCTGGGACCGGCGGCCGGCCACGCTGGCGGCGGCGCTGCTGCTCGGGAACGTGGTCATCTATGCGTTCGGGCTGCCGTGGCTGTGGGCGTGGGGCGGGCGCCACGAGGCGCTGCTCGGCATCGACGACATGACGCTGGGGCTGACGCTGAAGTGGGGCCTGGTGCCGTTCATCCCGGGCGACCTCGCGAAGTTGTTGCTGGCGGCGGGGCTGGTGCCCTCGGGATGGCAGCTGCTGCGCGCGGTGCGGCTGGGGCCGGCACGCGTCCTGAGCGGAACGGCCGAGGCACCTCGGAGGGCGCAACTCGGGCTCGTGGCAGTGGGAGCAGGGCTGGCGATGGCCGCCGGGGCGATGCTCGCTTGGGCAGGGGAGTCTGACCTCGGGGACGGCGCGGCGGCGGTGGTGGCCGGCATGGGAGCCGCGGGGGCGGTGGGCGCGCTGCTACGAGAGCGAGGCAGCCTCGGCGCGGGGCTGGCGATGCTGGTGGGGTTCATGGCGGCGGGGACGGGCGGCCTGGTGGCGTTCGTGCAGCTCGTGCGGTTCACGGCGGCGGGGACGCTGGAGCTGGCCGACGCGGGCGTGGGGCTCGCAGTGGCGGTCGTCGCCGCGGTGGTGCTGTTCGCGACCACGGCCTGGGAGACGCCCGCGGAGTGAGCCGCCTCCGCGAGCTGTGTGCGGCCGGGGCGGTTGCCTCGGCCGCCCAATTGCACCTCGCCACTTCCATCTCCGGTGCACACGCGACGGCCTATGATGCACCGGGGAGGTGAGGCCATGGCGCGCGTGCTGGGTATCGGGGGGATCTTCTTCAAGTCGCCAGACCCGGCGCGACTGCAAGAGTGGTACCGGGAGCACCTGGGGCTGCCGCTGGAGGAGTGGGGCGGGGCGGTGTTTCGCGCCTCGGACGACCCGGAGGGGGCGACGGTCTGGGCAGTGCACGCGGAGGACTCGGACTATTTCGCGCCGAGCACGGCGCGGTTCATGGTGAATTTCCGGGTGGATGACCTCGACACGATCCTGGCGTCGCTGCGCGCGGCGGGATGCGAGGTGGACGACAAGATCGAGGAGTCGACGCTGGGGCGGTTCGGGTGGGTGATGGACCCGGACGGGCACCGGATCGAGCTGTGGGAGGCGCCGCCCGGGGAGTAGGGTCGGCTTACTCCTCGTTCCAGTCGCAGTCGTCGAGGATGCGCTGGAGGCGGTCGCGGACGTTGGCACGCACCTCTGAGGTATCGCCGACGACGTAGCGGCGCCGTTCGCGGATGGCACGGACGACGCGGCGGGCGAGCAGCATCGGGTCCATCATCTCGGGCAGCACGTCGCCTCGCGCCTCGAAATCGGCGAGCGTCCCTCGTGACGGGCGCGGGCCACCGTAGGTGTCCGGGCGGCCGACGAACGCGTTGTGGAAGATGTCTGTGCGGGTGGCGGTGGGGCAGAGGACGGTCGCGCCGATCGGTGAGCCTTCGAGCTCCGCGGCGAGCGCCTCGGTCATCCCGACGACGGCGTACTTCGAGGCGACGTAGGCACCCTGGCGCCCGGAGCCACCGGGGTAGAGCCCGGCTGATGAGGCGGTGTTCACGACGTGGCCCTCCTGGCCGGCGTCGAGCATCCTCGGCAGGAAGGTCTGCAGCCCGTAGACGACGCCCCAGAGGTTGACCTGGATCAGCCAGCGCCAGTTGGCATCCTCGACGGCGGTCAGCGGGCTTACTCCCACGACGCCAGCGTTGTTGCAGAGGACTTGGACCGCACCGAATTCGGCGTAGGCGGCATCGGCGAGCGCTTCGACGGAAGCGCGGTCGCCGACGTCGACGGCGACGGGGAGCGCGCGCCGGCCGAGGGTGCGGGCCTCCTCGGCGACGGCGCTGGCGCGTTCGAGGCGGACGTCGGCGATGACGAGGTCCATTCCCTCGGCGGCGAGGGTCAGTGACAGCGCGCGTCCGATGCCGTCGCCACCGCCGGTGACCACCGCAACGCGTCCGGCGAGTTGTTCCATGGGGCAGTCCTTCCTCGGCGTGCACCATTGTGCCTCGGAAGGGGGCGCTCCACGGGGGAAGGTAGTGGAATGCGAGACCGAAGCGGACTAGAGGTGGACGTAGACGGGCATGCCGATCTGGGCGAAGGCGTAGATGGCCTCGGGTTCGCCGGTGCGGATGCAGCCGTTGGAGATGCGGCCGGTGGCGGGGTTGACGACGTTACCGCTGGCGTCCTTGAGGAAGGAGTGGAAGCCGTTGGCGAGGGCGGGGTCGAAGCCGACCCAATGGCTGATGTAGGTGTCGTAGGGCGCGTCGTAGGTGAGCGAGGCGTCCATGCTGTAGACGTAGAAGAGGCCGGTCTGGGTGGATTCGAAGGCGCCGGTGTTGATCTGGGCGCCGACGCCGACCGGGCTGATGGTCCTGGTGGCGGTGGTGCCGTCCATGAGGCGCACGGTGAAGCTGGTGACGTTGACGTCGATCCAGCGTCCGCTCTGCGGGGGGCCGACGGGACGAGCGGCGGTGGTGGCGGCGGTCGTCGGCGCCGGGGTGGCCACGGGTGTGGGGGCAGGCGTGGCGACCTCGGTGGGCGCGGGGGCGGCGGCGGTGGTGCCGATGATGACGGCGGGGCTCTCGGGCTCGCGGGCGGCGTTGTTGTCCGAGGAGCAGCTGGCGATGACGAGGACGCCGCCGAAGGCGACGGCGAGCAGCATCAGCACGAAGACTCGAGTGAAATCACGCATCGAGATCAACAGTATGCCGAGGGGCGGGTTGGTGTCACCCCGGTGGCGTGCAGGGGCGCGCCTGGGGAGAGCGGCCCTCGAAGGGCAATAGGGTTGGCGGCGCTGCGGTTTCGCCTCAGGGGCGGAGTTGCCTCGCGAGCCAGTCTTCCATGTGGGCGCGGGCTCGGCGGGCGACGGCGGTGTTGGGGGCCATGGAGTCGAAGCCGTGGGGGGCACCGGGGTAGACGTGGAGTTCGACGGGGACGCCGGCGTGGTTGAGGCGGCGGGCGTATTCGATGTCTTCGTCGACGAAGCCGTCCAGGGTGCCCACGGAGATGAGGGTGGGCGGGAGGCCCTCGAGGCTGGTGGCGCGGGCGGGAGCGGCGTAGGCCGGGACGTCGTCGGTGCCGTAGCGACCGCCGAGGTAGGCACGCCAGCCGAGGGTGTTGTGCGAGGGGGCCCAGATGGGGACGGGCCAGCCGCTGGACGGGGTGGCCTGGCGGTCGTCGAGCATGGGGTAGATGAGGAGCTGGAAGGCGATCGGCAGTTCGCCGCGGTCGCGGGCGTAAAGGGCGAGGCCGGCGGCGAGGCCGGCCCCGGCGCTGGCGCCGCCGATGCCGATGCGGGCGGGGTCGATGCCGAGCTCGGCGGCGTGGGCGTGGAGCCAGGTGAGGGCAGCGTAGCTGTCGTCGACGGCGGCGGGATGGGGGTGTTCGGGGGCGAGGCGGTATTCGACGGAGGCGCCGATGCAGTTGAGCTGCCGGACCCAGCCGTCGAAGCGGAAGTCTTCGCCCTCGTAGGTGCCGAAGATGTAGCCGCCGCCGTGCATCCAGAGGATGGCGGGGAGGGCCTCGGCGGTGCGGTTCCTGGGGCGGTGAAGCCGGAGGAGGACGTCGGGGGCTCCCGCGGGGCCGGGGACGGTGACGTCGGTGCGCTCGACGGCGTCGGAGAGCTTCGGCGCCGGCAGGGCGGCGGCGCGTTCGGCGCGGACGCGCGGGATGTCCTCGAGAGCTACGCCGTCGAGGTTGCCGACGAGTGGGGCGATGACGCGGGCGACTTCGGGATCAAGGAGTTGCTGGACGTCCATGG
>JAIBBD010000011.1 GCA_019694855.1 Dehalococcoidia bacterium | reverse complement strand
GCGAGGCGCTGCCCGTCGAGAAGGAACCGCAACCGGTCGAGGCGATTCAGGGCCTCGCTGCCCCCGGCAGACTCTCGGCCGGCACGACGGTCGTCGCCGGCTACGGCCGCGCCCTCGTGTACGCGACTGGCAGCCACACGGCGCTCGGCTCGATCTTCGCCTCACTCGGCGAGGAGCGAGAGCACGTCACCCCACTGGAGCGCCGCCTTGAGGGCCTCGGTCGCCGGCTCGTGCTGCTCTTCCTCGTGCTCACCATCGCTCTGACGGTGCTGGGCGTCGCGCAGGGCCGCGACCTCCGGCTGACAATTGAGATGGCGGTCGCCCTCGCCATCGGGGCCGTCCCCGAGGGCTTGCCGGCCGTTGCCACCACCACGCTCGCCGTCGCGGTGCGCCGCCTGGCCATCCGCCGAGTCCTCGTCCGCCGCCTGAACGCGGTCGAGACGCTCGGCTCCACCACGGTCATCGTCAGCGACAAGACGGGCACCCTCACCGAGAACCGGCTCGTCGTCCGTTCGGTGTTGCTTCCATCAGGCGAGCGCTGGGAGTTCCCGCGTGACCTGCACCCGGAGCACGACGAGCAGCGACGGCCGCGCGTTCCTTCCGAGGCGGCGGACGAGGCGGCTCGCGTGCTCCTCATCGCCGCGCTCTGTGGCGAGGCCATCGTGGAATACGACGACGAAGACGGCTGGCACGCGCACGGCGACCCACTCGAGGCGGCGATCTCGTACGCGGCCGCTGCCCTTGGCTGGCACACCGATGAGCTGCACGAGCGCTTCCCGCGCCGCCAGACCACGCCCTTCACCCCCGAGCGGCGCTACATGCAGACCGAGCACGCGACGGAGGACGGCCCATTGCTCGCCGTCAAAGGCGCGCCAGCGCAGGTCTTCGCCCTCGCCACGGGCGATCCTCGGCTCCTCCGCGCGACCAACGAGCTGGGCGAGGAGGGGTACCGCGTCCTCGCGGTCGCGGCCGGCCCGATCGAGGCCGACCTCGAGGTGATCGGCGCCGTCGTCCTGGAAGACCCGTTGCGCGCTGATGCCGCCGAGGCCGTAGCAGCGTCAAGGGCCGCCGGACTGCGCCTGATGCTCGCGACGGGCGATCAGCTCACCACCGCCACGACGATCGCCCGCGAGTCCGGACTCCTCCGCGCCGGGGAGACCGCGGTTGAAGCGGCGTCCCTCGACGGCGCCGACCCTGCGTCGGTCGCGGTCGTCGCGCGCGCGACCCATCAGCAGAAGGCGGCGCTCGTCGAGTTGCTGCAACGGAGTGGCGAGGTCGTCGCCATGCTCGGCGACGGCGTCAATGACGCGCCGGCGCTTCGGGCCGCGGACGTTGGGGTCGCCGTCGGCCCCGGCGCGAGCGACGTCGCGGTCGAGGCGTCCGAGGTCATCCTCGCCGACGGCCGCCTCGCGTCCCTCATCGAGGGTATTCGCGAGGGGCGCACGACTGCGCTCAACCTGCGCCGAGCGATCGTCTACCTGCTGACCGCGAGCTTCGCCACCATCGGCGCGGTGGGCCTCGGAATGCTACTGGACGACCAGCTGCCAATGGGCGCGATCCAGATCCTGTGGCTCAATCTCGTCGTCCATGTCTTCCCGGCGATCGCGCTCGCGACCGGGCGAGGCACGGGTGACCTCGGCGCCCCCACCCGCACCCTGCTCGCCCAGGCCACCTGGGTCGAGATTGGCGCGCGTGCCGCGGTCGTCGCGGTCCTCGCGGGCGCGGTGTTCGAGTGGAGTGTGCGTCAGGGCGGGGCGGCGCAGCACCAGCAGACGCTGGTCTTCCTCATCATCGCGCTGTCACTCCTCGGCCAGTCGTTCCTGATCGGTGTCCGCTCGCCACGCGAGCTGCCACGCGCCCTGCGCCGCGTCGAGCTGTGGTACGCCCTTGCGATGAGTACGGCGTTCCTGCTCTTCGCGTTCTACGTCCCGTTCATGCGCGACGCGCTCGAGGTCGAAATCCCGAGCCTGCGTGACTGGGCTTCCGTTCTGGCGCTCGCGTTCGCTGCCGGAAACGCCACTCAGATCGCGACCTGGCTGCTCGCCCGCACCGAGCCGGAGTCCCGAGCATGACCTACCGTTTGGCACCGCCCGTCCCGCGTTGACGGCGCTACGATTCGGCCCATGGGCTTCGCTCAACTGGTGCTGCGAAATCTCCTCCGGGCGAGAGTACGTTCGGGGCTCACACTCGTAGGCATCAGCCTCGGCATCACCACCATCGTCGCGCTTGGCGTCATCACGGCCGGCTTCAAGTCGACCGCCGGTGCGTTCGTCCAGTCGGGCGGTGCCGACTTCATGGTTGCCCAGGAGGGTGCCGCCGACATGAGTTTCAGCACGATCCCCGAGACGGTCGTCCCGCAAATCGCGGCCGTCTCCGGGGTCGCCGCCGCCCGCGGTGCGCTATTCCACTTCACGCGCGCCGGCTCAAATCCGCTGTTCCTGCTCCTCGGCGTGACGCCCGGGGATCTGGCCGCGGACGGTCCGCCGCTGGTGGAAGGCCGCTATCTCGCGGACGGCGCGACCGACGAAATCGTGCTGGGCGCTCAGGGCGCGACCGATCTGAACGTCCGTGTGGGCGACGCCCTCACGATCGATGACCGCGTCTTCCACGTCGTGGGCGTCGTGCAGTCGGACGTGTTATGGGAGCAGTCGGGCGCTCTTGCCCCGCTCGTGACGGTGCAGGAGATCGCCAACCGCCGCGAGGCGGTCAGCGTGGTCCACATCACGCTCGCCTCCGGCACCAAGCGCGACGAGGTGGCCCGACGCATCGAAGACGAAGTCCCCGGCGTCGTCTCCATCGTGACCGCCGATGACATCGGCAAGATTGACAGCGGCTTCCAGCTCCTCGATGCCGCGAACGTCGCGATCTCCGGCCTGGCCATCGTGATCGGCGGCATCGGCGTGATGAACACGATGGTCATGTCCATCTTCGAGCGCACCCGGGAGATCGGCGTCCTGCGTGCCGTCGGCTGGAGCGGCTGGCGCGTCCTGCGGATGATTCTGCTCGAGGCGCTGATGCTCTGCTTCGCCGCAGCGGTGGCCGGGTCGTTCCTCGGACTGCTCGCCGTGCAGGCGGTGATGCGCATCCCTTCGGTCCGAGGCTTCCTGGAGCCCTCCTACGAGCCGAACGTCTTCGTGCAGGCCTTTATCGTCGCCATCGTGGTCGCGCTCGTCGGGGCGGTGTACCCCGCCATCCGGGCCACCCGCCTGACGCCCATGGAGGCGCTCCGCTATGAATGACGGCCGCGACGTCGTCATCCGTTGCCGAGGAGTAGTAAAGGCATTCGAGAACGGCCGGCTCCGGGCCCTCGATGGCGTGGACCTCGACATCGGCGCTGGCGAGTTCGTCGCCATCATGGGCCCCTCAGGCTGCGGCAAGTCGACGCTCCTCAACCTGATCTCCGCTCTGGACCAGCCCGACGACGGCGAGATCGAGGTCGCCGGCCACGACCTGCGCTCGCACCGCCACCTGAACCATTTTCGGGCGCGTGACATCGGCCTGGTATTCCAGCTCGACAACCTGTTGCCCGGCCTCACCGTGCGCGAGAACGTCGAGGTGCCGATGTATGGCCAGGGCCTGTCGGCGCGCCAGCGCCACGCCCGCGCGATGCAGCTGCTGTCGTTCGTCGGCATCGAGGACCGCGCGGCCGCCCGCCCGCCCGAGCTCTCGGGCGGCGAGCGTCAGCGCGTCGCCATCGCTCGCGCACTCGCGAATGGCCCGGGCGTCATCCTTGCGGACGAGCCCACGGGACGCCTGGACTCGGCGACCAGCGGGAAGGTGCTCGACCTGCTGGAGTCATTGCGCCGCAACCAGGGAGCCACGGTCGTCGTTGTCACGCACGATCCCGCGGTCGCCGCGCGGGCGGACCGCGTCATCCGCATGCTGGACGGGCGCGTGGTCGAGGACGGGAGCAACCCGCGTCCCGCGGTGCCCGCGGCGCCTGACGCCCGACCCTAGTGCCCGCGCAGCCGGTCCATCTCACGCCGGATCCGCGCCTCGGACGGCTCGCGGTAGTAGACATCCCAGCCGTGAAAGAACAGCCCGATGCCCCAGCCGATCAGCGGGAACATCGGCCAGAAGAACCCACCGCCGGCTACCGTCGCCCACAGCACGATGAGGAATCCGTTGACGAACACGTACGCGATGAGGTGCGACATGAACTCGCGCTTCTTGCGGATGCTCAACAGCGCCCGTGTCCGTAGCTCCTGCTCTTCGTCCTGCATCGCTCACCTCCAGGAGTGGCGAAGTGCGACCCGCCGTGGTCACGCGCCTGCGTGCTGCTCCAGGTACTCCAGGCACGTCTCAAGGGTCGACACCCGTGCGTAGTCGGCCTCCGGGATATCGACCCCGGTCGCCTCGTGCACGCCGATCACGAAGTTCAGAAAGTCCATCGAGTCGAGGTCCAGTTCCTCGCGCAGGTCGGCGCCCGCCGGCAGAGTCTCGAGGTCGGCCTCGGGCCGCAGCTCGTGCAGCACGCGTTCGACCGCGGGGCGAATGGCGTCACTCATAGCTGCTCCGGATTCCTCAATAGCCGGTCGATCGCCGCGAGGAACAACGAGCCGCGATGCCCGTCGCTCACCCGATGGTCGCCGGAAAGCGACAACGTCACCTGCCGCCGCGCTCCGACCAGGCCACCCTCGGCCCACGGCCGGTCGACGATGTTCCCGAAGCCGACGAGCGCGACCTGTGGCGGGTTGATGATCCCGAAGACCGCATCGACGCCGCCGCGTTCGCCAAGGCTCGAAATCGTAATCGTCGGGTCCGACAGCTCCGAGGAGCGCAGCGTGCCGGCTCGCGCTCGCGATACCAGGCCGCGCAGGTCCGCCATGACGTCGCCGAGCGATTTGCGGTCGGCCTCGAGGATGGCGGGAGCGATCAGCCCCCCACCCGGCACCGCCACCGCGAAACCCACATGCGCGGCTTCCGCCTGCCGAAACTCCCCGTCCAGGTAATGCCCGTTCATCTCCGGCACCTCGCGCGTTGCGAGCGCGACCGCGCGCACGAACAGCGCCGCCGGCAACAGACGCTCGGCCACTGGCCGCTGCTGATTGGTGCGCTCGATCCACGAGAGCGTCGACGACAGGTCGACCGCCATCGAGAGGTAGTAGTGCGGGATGTCGCGATTCGACCGCGACATCGCCGCCGCGATCGCGCGGCGCAGGGCGGTCGATCGAGCCTCCGGCGCTCCCGCCGGGGAAGGCGGCGCCGCCGGCTCCGGTCGCGTCAGCGTTCGTGCGGGTTCCTCCCCCACCGGGGGTTCGGCGGGAGCGCTCGACGCTGCGCGCTCGACGTCCGCCTGGGTGATCGCGCCCTCGACGCCGGTTCCCCGCACTCTCGCGAGATCGATGCCCAGCTCCTCGGCGCGCACCCGGGCGAGCGGCGTCACTCGAAGCCGTCCGGTGGGAGGCGGCGCGGGAGCGCTCGTCGGCAGGCTCGGCCGCTCCGAGGCGGGAACAGCCTCGAGGGGCGGGGGCCCGGGCGCCGACGGCGTCTCGGCCTGTGGCTCAGGAGGCGCGGCCACGGGCCCGGTGGCCGCGCCGCTCCCGATGCGTGCCAGCGGCGTACCAACCGGCACGCGTGTGCCTTCCTCGACCAGCAGTGCTTCGACCGTTCCGGTCTCCCAGACCTCGACGTCGATCGCCGCCTTGTCTGTCTCGATCACGGCGATGATGTCCCCGCGCTCGACACGGTCGCCGGGCTTGACGCGCCACTCGACGAGCCGGCCCGCCTCCATGTCCGCCCCCAGTGACGGCATCAGGAAGTCAGCCATCGACCGGCCTCCCTTCAACGAGCGCCCGCGCGACGCGCACGACCTCCGAGGCGCGTGGCCGCGCTGCCTCTTCGAGCTGCTGTGCGTACGGCACCGGGACCTCCACGGAGCAGATTCGTTGCACAGGCGCGTCGAGGTCGAAGAAGGCACGTTCCATGATGCGGGCCGAGATCTCAGCGGACAGGCTGCCGCTGCGCCACCCCTCATCGACGACGACCGCCCGGTGAGTCCGCGTCACCGACTCGAGGACGGTGCGTTCGTCCAGGGGCCGCAGCACTCGCAGGTCGATCACCTCCGCATCGATGCCCGCGGTCGCGAGTTCGGCCGCGGCCTCGAGCACGAGCGGAAGGCTGCCGCCGTAGGTGATGAGCGACACGTCGCGTCCGCCGCGCCGTATCGCCGCCGAGGCGATGTCGACCGTAGCGGGCTCGAGCGGCACCTCCTCTTCCACGTTGTAAAGCAGCACGTGCTCGAAGATCAGCACGGGGTTCGGGTCAGCCAGTGCTGGCGCGAGCATGCCGCGCGCGTCTTCGACTGTCGCGGGCGCCAGCACCCGCAGGCCGGGGATATGCGCGTACCACCCCTCGAGGCTGTGCGAGTGCTGCGCGGCCAGCTGGCGCCCGCCGCCCGTTGGAATGCGGATCACGAGCGGGATCGCGAACTGCCCGCCGGACATGTGAGAGAGTGTCGCGGCGTTGTTCAGGATCTGGTCCAGCGCCAGCAGGCTGAAGTTGACCGTCATGATCTCGACGATCGGCCGCATCCCTCCGAGGGCCGCGCCAATGCCCGCCCCCACGAACGCAAGCTCCGAGAGGGGCGTGTCGCGGATACGTTCGGGCCCGAACTCCTCGAATAGGCCGAGGCTGACCGCGAAACACCCGCCGTACGCGCCCACGTCTTCACCCATGAGGAACACGCGCTCGTCGGCCAGCAGCGCCTCGCGCATCGCCTCTCGCATCGCCACGCGGTACTGCAGTTGACGGGTGCCACCGGCGGTCACGATGGCACCCGGTCCATGGTGACGAAGCGCTCGAGGTCGGCGGCCGCCTCGAGGCTGCCTGCTTCCGCGAAGGCAATCGCGGCCTCGATCTCCGCGGCGACATCTCGCTCGATGCCGTCCAGCGTCGCCTGGTCCAGGAAATCGGGCATCGACGCGGGAAAGGTCACGAGCGGGTCACGTTCGCGCCAGTGCTCGATCTCCTCGCGTCCGCGGTAGCGGTCCGGGTCGTACATCGAATGCGCCCGGAAGCGGTAGGTCCGTAGCTCGAGGAAGACCGGGCCGCTGCCTGCCCGCACCACGTCCACGGCGCGACGCGCATGCTGCTCGACCGCCAGCACGTCCATGCCGTCGACCGGCCAGGCCGCGACGTCGAACGCCGCGGCCTTGAGCACGAGGTCGGTCTCCGACTCCGACCGCGCGAGGGCGGTGCCCATTGCGTACAGGTTGTTCTCGCAGCAGAAGAGCACCGGCAGCTGCCACACCGCCGCGAGGTTCATCGACTCATGGAACGCGCCCTCGGCGATGGCTCCCTCGCCGAAGAAGCATGCCGTCACGCGGTTGCGGCCCTGCATCTTGTCAGCGAGCGCCAGCCCCACCGCGAGCGGCAGCCCGCCCCCCACGATGGCGTTCCCGCCGTAGAACCGCGTGGCGGCGTCGAAGACGTGCATCGAGCCGCCACGGCCGTGGCTCACGCCCTCGACGCGCCCGTACATCTCCGCCATCAGCGCATTCGCGTTGATGCCGCGTGCCAGGGCGTGCCCGTGCTCGCGGTATGTCGCGACGACGGCATCGTCCGCCTCGAGGGCTCGCATCACCCCGGTCGCGATCGCCTCCTCACCGACGTACAGGTGCAGGAAACCGCGGATCTTGCCCGCGCTGTAGAGCTCCGCGCACTTCTCTTCAAACCGCCGGATGCGCGTCATCTCGCGCATGAGCTGGACGGCGTGGTCGCGGTCGATGGAGGGCGAGGTCATGGCGCGCCTTCGCTGCCCTGCTCGGCACGCTCGAGCGTCGAGAGGTCGCCCTCCGGCAGCCCCAGCTCGCGCGCCCGCAGCAGTCGTCGCATCACCTTACCGCTTCGCGTATGCGGCAGGTCCTCCACGAACCGCACCGAGCGAGGCGCGACCTGTGCCCCGAGCCGTTGCCGGGCGTGCGCCAGCAGGTCGCGCTCGAGGTCCTCCGACCTCTCGAAGCCCGCGCGCAGTACGACAAACGCGGCCACCGCATCTCCGAGGATCGGGTCGGGGAGGCCGATCACGGCTGCCTCCGCGACGGCGGCGTGCTCCGTGAGCGCGCTCTCGACCTCGAACGGCCCGATCAGGTGGCCCGCCGACTTGATCACGTCGTCCGCGCGCCCCACGAACCAGAAGTAGCCATCGGCGTCCTTCGTCGCGAGGTCGCCCGTGAGGTACCAGCCATCGGCGAAGCAGCGTGCGTAGCGCTCCGGGTCGCCGAAGTAGCCGCGGAACATCGAGGGCCACCCGGCCCGCAAGGCGATCTCGCCCGGCTCGCCGGCGTCTTCAATCGGGCGGACGTGTCCATCCTCGCTCCGCTCGACCAGCGCGGCCTCGATGCCGGGCACTGGCCGGCCCATGGAGCCGGGCCGCACGGGCATCGCGACATAATTCGAGATCATGATGCCGCCGGTCTCGGTCTGCCACCAGTTGTCGAGCACCGGCTTCCCCCACGTCTCCTGCGCCCAGGCGACCGCGTCGGGCGCCAGCGGCTCGCCGACGCTCGCGACCAGCCGCAGCCGGCCGAGGTCGTACTGCCGCGCGAGGTCGGCCCCGGCCCGCATCAGCAGCCGGATCGCCGTGGGTGCCGTGTACCAGACCGTCACGCCCTCGTCCTGCAGCAACTGGTACCACCCCGCCGCGTCGAATTCCGCCTCCTCGACGATGCTGGTCACGCCGTGAGTCAGCGGCGCGATGATGCCGTACGAGGTTCCCGTGACCCACCCGGGGTCGGCCGTGCACCAGAACACGTCCTCCGGATGCAGGTCGAGGGCGAATCGCGCGGTCGCGTGGTGCGCGACTACCGCCTCGTGGACGTGGATCGCACCCTTCGGCCGCCCGGTGGTCCCGCTGGTGAAATGAAGCAGCGCGGGATCTTCGGGCGCGGTGGGCCCGATGGCGAACTCCTCCGAAGCTCCTGCCAGCGAGGCGCGAAAGTCCAGCGTGCCGGCCGGCGCCTGATCCGGCTCCGCGATCACCAGCACGTGCCGCAGCTCGGGAAGCTGGTCGCGGATCGGCGCTACCCGCCGCCGGTAGAGCGATTCGGTCGTGACGAGGACGACGCCCCCGCCTCGCTGCAGCCGCTCGCGGATGGGCTCCGGGCCGAAGGCGGGGAAGAGTGGGCAGTAGACGGCGCGCTGCTTCAAGGTCCCGAGCGCGGCGACGTACAACTCCGGCACGCGTGGGCAGAGGCTGAAGACCCGGTCACCTGGCGCCACCCCGAGGCTGGCGAGGACGTTCGCGAACTGATTGCTCAGCCGCCCCAGCTCGCCGTACGAGATGTCGCGTCGCTCGCCTCGCCGGCCCCGCCACCGGATAGCGACATGGTCGGCGCGCGCACCAGCGGCATGGCGGTCGACCGCCTCGTGCGCGATGTTGAGGCCCCCGCCGGGCAGCCCGTCGAGCCAGCCTCGTGCGGTGTCCCAGTCGAACGCCGCCGCTGTCTGCTCGTAGTCGCCGAGGTTCGGAGTCACAGGGCTCACGCGATCCTCCTCACGACGAGGATGGCATGCCCGTCAGCGAAGCCGGCGGGACGAACGTCCCGCGAGTGCCGTGACGAATGGTCAGCGCGCCCTCGCGCGCCGTTTCGGGGCCACCTGCTGGCTGTCCCGCAGACCCTGCCTCGGCACGCTGATCGGGTGCAGCGCCACGGGCGGCGGGGCCACGTCCCCGCGTTCGATCGCGGCGTCCCGCTCCGCAAGTTCTGCCAGCGTGGTCATTTCAAGGTGACGCGCGACGGCGGCCCGGCCCCCGACCCAGGCATCATGCGCGGGGCAGATGCCCTCCCAGTCGCATGGCCCGCCTCGCAGCACACATTCGGGCGACTCGAGCGGGCCTTCCGCCAGCTCAATCACCTGCAGCAGGCTGATTGCCGTCGGCGGCAGAGCGAGCGCGTAGCCGCCGTCCGGGCCCGCCGTCGCGGTCAACAGGCCGCCCCGCACGAGGGGGGCCAGCAGCTGCGGCAGGTAACGCTCTGGAATGTCCATCGTTCGCGCGATCTGGCGCGCTTTTCGCCGTCCGTCACCGTAATGACGGGCGAGATCGATCATCGCCCGCACCGAGTAGTCGCCTTTTCGCCCCAGCGCAATCTGCATACAGAGACCCTTTTGAATCGTTAAGTGCGCAGCTAGACAATACTTCCTGGACGGCCGAAAATACAGCTATCGCGGCACCGCGCACTGCGTGTCGCCTGAGTCCGCCCGGGCATTCGAGGGGAGCGCGTCCATGGAACGTTCCGGCCCAAAGCAGGTTCTCGACGCGTTGCCCGTTCATCCCACACCTGACCTCGATGTGACACGGCACATGCTGCGCATTAGCGGCGCTGTCGGCCAGCCCTCCGTCCTGTCTCCCGCAGATCTCCGCTCTCGTCCCCAGGTCACGCTGGATCGCGACTTCGACTGTGAGGAGGGCTGGACCGTCCCCGGCCTCACCTGGACGGGCGTCCCGCTGGCAGCCCTGATCGAGGAGGCCCAACCGCGCGCTGAGGCAGGTTGGGTCACCCTGGCCTCCGGCGACTTCGCCACCACGGTCGCGCTCGATGACGTGCGCGACGCGCTCGTTGTCCTCGACCTCGACGATGGCCCGCTGCCGTTCGAGCACGGAGGACCGATGCGCATCCTGGTGCCCGGCGGCGCCTGTTTCACCAGCATCAAGTGGCTCGACCGCATCGAGCTGACCGCCGATCCCGCCGAGGACAGCGCACGCCACATCGCGCTGCGGCGCATCGGCCTCGAGCCTGACCCGAGCGCCGCCTGACCCGCGAGCGCGGCCTCGGCGCGACCTTCAACGCACCCCCGCCTCCCGGGGCTCCGCCCGCGCATCCGCCTCACGAGGAGGCGCACGTCCTCTTCCTCCTCGCGGCGCTTGCCTTTGGTGTGCTCGGCGGCTTCACGCTCGCGGTCGCCCTCCCCGCGGAGGCCGCGCTCGGCCGATTTGGGACCGGCTGGTTCGCCCACGCGCAGGTGCACGGGCACCTTCAGGTCATCGGATTCGCGGGCCTGTTCGTCGTAGGAGTCTCGACGCGTCTCGCCCCTCGGTTCACCAACCGCACGCTCCACGACCCCTCGATCCGGGTCGCGTTCTGGCTGCTCGCCTCCGGCCTGTTCCTGCGCGCCCTTGGACAACCGCTGGCGCAACACGCCGCGTTCGCCGCAGTCATGCTCATTGGCGGGGCGCTCGAGGCGGCCGGCGCTCTCCTCGCGCTTGTGACGCTGACGCGCACCCTTCGCCCGTGGGCAGCGCCGAGGTCGGCCTCGGCCGCTCTGCTCAACGCGAGTGCCTTCTGGCTGACCGTCCAGGCGCTGCTCAGCCTGTGGTGGCTCCGCGACCTCGCCGTCGAGGGTGACCGCATCCTGCCGGCAGACCGCAACGCGCTGCTCCTCGAGGCGCAGACGTTCGGCTTCCTGCTCTCCGCCCTCGCAGGCGTTGGGCTGCGTTCGTTCCCGACCTTCTTCGGCGCGCCGCCGCCCCCGTCGAGGTACGCGTGGGGATTCGCTGCCGTCCTCCAGGCGGGCCTCGTCGTGTGGCTCCTGGGCCTCGGCCTGCAGCTCGACGCGGGCGGCGCAGTCGCGGTCCGGCTCGCGACCGCCGGACAGCTACTCCTCGGGACCGCCGTTGCTGCCATCGCGGTGCTCGTCGGGTGGTGGCGGCACGGCAGCCGCCTCGCGCCGGCCTCGAGGCACTTCATCTGGTCGCTCCGCGCGATTGCGGCCTCACTCACGCTGACGGGCGTCCTCCTCGCGCTGAGTGCCGCGCGCGCCCTCGTCGAGGACGTCGAGGTCACGAACGCGCAACTCGACGCTATCCGCCACGTCTTCCTCATCGGCGTGATCACACTGGCAATCGTGGTCATGGGTCAGCTGATCCTCCCGGAGTTCGCCAGCGAACGGCTGGTGCGCCAGCCGGCTCAATGGCGTGGCCGCGTCTTCGCGGTCGCGCTCCCCCTCGCCGCTGTCTTCCGAGGCGTGCTCCCGCTCGCCGGACTGAGCGGTGAGGCGCGCTACTGGTCGATGAGCATCGGCGGCCTGCTCGGGCTCGCCTCCGTGATCGCGTTTGCCGTGCTGTACTGGCGCGCCCGCCAGAACCACCGCACGTACCTCGCGCGCGTTGCCGGCTGGCGTGGCCGCGAGGTGCCGCTCGCCTAGTGCCCGTGGCCCCTGGCTGCCGCGAGCAGTGCGTCCGCGGCTGCGGGAAGTGGGTCTGGCAACCTCGATGCGGGGATGCCCTCGGAGGCCGCGCCACTTGCCGCGGGTCCGCCGACGAAGACGCGCGCGTCACATCGCGCCTCGACGAGCGCGCGCGCCGCTTCCGCCAGCATCGGCGTCGAGGTGGCCGCGACTCCGCTCAGGCATACCACCGCGGGCCGCACGGCCAGTGTCGCCAGCACCAACGCGCGGGCTGGCACGTCGGCCCCCAGGCAGATGACCTGAGCGCCGCGCTCGCGTAAGAGCAGCCAGAGGGCAGTCGCGCCGAGGTCGTGGAAATCATCCTGCGCGCACGCGACGAGCACGCAGGGTGCATCCGCCTCCGCTGGCGGAAGGCTGGCGATCGCGGTCAGCAGCTCGCGCTGGATGACCAGGGAGAGGAAATGCTCCACCCCGATCGAGGCCTCCCCGCGTTCCCACCGCAGCCCCACCTGGCGCAAGGCCGGCATCACCACCGCTTCGAGGCTCGTCGCCCAGCTCGTCTCAGCCGCCAGCCGCAGCACCTCAACGCACGTCGATTCATCGAACTCCGCCGCCGCGTCGATGAGTACGTCAACCCGCGGGTCGAGTGCGGGCGGCGCTGCCTCGGCGGCGGTGGTGTCCTCCTCGTTTCGGATCGCGTCGGCCGCATGCGACGCCGATAGGCCCTGGTCGACTAGCGCCGCCATGCGGCGGAGCACCACGAGGTCGGCCTCGGTATAGGTCCGGCGGCCCCCCGCGTCTCGCCGCGGAGCCGGAACGCCATAACGCCGTTCCCAGGTACGGATGCGCCACGGGGAGATGCCGGTCGCGCGGCCGGCAGCGTGCACGGTGTATTCCATGCGCGACAGTGTGCCATTTGTGCAAAAGTTTGCCAAGACACTTGACAGGCCGGTCGGTGTTTGGTCAGATGAGACCACGGTGACCAACTACACAAGCATCGATGACAAATAAACGGCAAATGAAAGGAGACCACCGAGTTCGAGCACAACCAACCCAACAGGCATACCCGTCGCGAGGTCATGAAGCCCGCGATGTCGATAGGGAGCATTCGATGAAGTGGATTACAGCAACCGCCCTGCTGCTCGTAGTGGTGGGCGCAGTCAACTGGGGCCTCTGGGCCATCGCTGAAGTCGACCTCGTGGCCGAGCTCTTCGGCGGCAACACCGAGGCGGCAAGCAAGGTCGTTTACGCCCTCGTTGGCGCAGCCGGCCTGTACGCCATCTGGCGCTTCCCGCAGCTCATCAAGGGCTAGTCACAAACCGCCGACGCATCATCAGGAGGGACTGATCGCATGAAGAAGCTGATTGCACCGATCGCCGGCCTCGCCGCCGCCCTGGCCGTCATGGCCTCGGTGAGCGCCGCCGGCGTCACCGGCTCCGCTGGCGAGAGCCGCGCACCCGAGCAGGCGACCGCGAACATCGTCGACACAGCCGCCGCCAACGGGAACTTCAAAACCCTGCTCGCGGCCGTCGAGGCGGCGGGCCTGACCTCGACGCTGAAGGGGCCCGGCCCGTTCACGGTCTTTGCGCCGACGGACGCCGCGTTCGCGGCCCTGCCGGCCGGCACCGTGGACAGCCTGCTCAAGGACCCCGCGAAGCTCAAGGACATCTTGCTCTACCACGTGGTGTCGGGGCAGGTGCTGGCGGCTGACGCCGCGAAGCTCACCGAGGCGAAGACGGTCCAGGGCGGCAGCCTGCCGATCGTCGCCGCCGGCGGCACGGTGACCGTGGGCGGAGCGAAGGTCGTCACGGCGGACGTCCGCGCGAGCAACGGCGTCATCCACGTGATTGACAAGGTGCTCATCCCGCCGGCGTCGGCTGCCCCCAGCGCGACGGCTGCCGCCGCCACGCAGGCCACCCCTGCCGCCACGCCTCAGGCGCCGCGCACCGGGAACGCTGGCGCGGCCACGGACGATAGTGGGAGCGCGCTCTGGATCGGCTCCCTGGCGCTCGTCGCGCTCGCTCTCCCCGTCGCCGCCCGGCGCCTCGCGAGCACGCGGATCCGCTAGTCGTCCACCACAGCGCCGCCGCCGTCCTCCTTCCGGCGGCGGCGCTGCCCATCTCATCTGCAGAGAATCGAGGTCCAACCATGCGTATCGCGATCACAGGCGCCACCGGGTACATCGGCAGCGCTCTCACAGAGTGGCTCCAGTCCCGCGGCCACGAGGTGCGCAAGATCACCAGGGGGCCGAGCTCGGACCCGGCCGCCCTGTGGGATCCTGCGTCGCGCTGGGCGCGCCCGGGAGCCTTCGATGACCTGGACGCGGTGGTGCACCTCTCCGGTGCCTCGATCGCCGGCAAGCGGTGGACGGCCGGCCGGCGCGCCCTGCTCCGGGCCAGCCGCATCGACACGACCGCCTTCCTCGCGGAGCACCTCGCCGGGCTGTCCCGTCCCCCGCGCACCCTCGTCACCATCTCGGGCATCGGCTACTACGGCGACGCGGGCGATGCCTTGCTGAGCGAAGGCAGCTTCCGCGGCTCGGGCTTCCTGGCCGACCTGGTCGCGGACTGGGAGGCTGCCGCGGCCCCGGCGCGCGAGGCTGGCATTCGCGTGGTCCACGCACGCACCGCGCCGCTCATCGGGCCGGACGCCGAACTCCTGCGCCGGGTCCTCCTCCCGTTCCGCCTGGGTCTCGGTGGTCGGCTCGGCAGCGGGAAGCAGTGGTTCTCCTGGGTCAGCACACACGACCTGGTGCGGGCGATCGAATTCATGCTCGCCACGCCCGAACTCGCGGGCCCCGTCAACCTCGCCGCACCGGGCGCCATCCGGAATAGCGAGTTCACGAAGGCACTCGGGCGCCAGCTCCACCGACCGACGCTGTTCCCGATTCCCGCATTCGCGCTTCGGCTGTTGTTCGGCAAGGACCTCGCCTCGGAGACGCTGCTCGTGAGTCAGCGGGCGGTGCCGCGCGCCCTCGAGGCAGGCGGCTTTGTCTTCGACCTGCCGACGATCGAGCAAGCGCTCTCAACTGCGCTGGCGAAGCGCCCGACCTCGACGCTCGAGCAGGGGTTGGCCCGATGACCCTCCAGCGATTCCAGGCCACCCAGCTGATCTCGGCTCCGCTCGACGAGGCCTGGGCTTTCTTCTCTGACCCGCGCAACCTCTCCGCCATTACCCCGCCGGATATGGGATTCGAAATCACCTCGGAGGTGCCGGACCACATCTACCCGGGCCTGTTCGTGACGTATCGGGTGCGTCCCCTCCTCGGCGTTCCAGTGGAGTGGGTGACCGAGATCACCCAGGTCGACGAGGGCTCGCGCTTCATCGACGAGCAGCGCATGGGGCCGTACCGGCTCTGGCACCACGAGCACACGTTCCGGCCGGCGGGCGACATGACCGAGATGCGAGACGTCGTCTACTACGCGCTCCCGTTTGGCCGTTTGGGCGCGCTCGCGCTCCCGGTCGTCCGCTCGCGCATCGAGCGCATCTTCGAATACCGCGCCGATGTGCTCGACGAGCGTTTCAACCACCGGTATCGATCTCGCCCGTCGGTCGCGGGCACCCCGACGGCTGCTTACGTCTGATGCGCATCTGGGACGTCCCCTGCGTGCAGCTCTCGCGCTCGCACCTCCTGGGCGAGCACCGCGAGCTGCACGCGCTCTGGAATATCCTGCGCCGCCTCGAGGCGGGCGAGAGCCGTGTCGGCTACGCACGACACCCGGAGACGCAACGCTGGGTCGGGCATGGCGAAGCGCTCTGGCGCCGCCACGAGGAGCAGGCCGCCGAGATCGCGCGGCGAGGCTGGCGACATCTCTCCCCCCTCGAAGGCGGCGTCGATGGCTCAGACGAATGGCCCGCCGTGCGCTTGCCCGGTTCGGTCCCGCCCTACCTCCGCGAGGATTGAGCGCGTCCGGAGGCGCTGGCGCCCTCAGTACAATCGAGGAGCGGGGAGGGGGCCTCGATGTACCAGCCGCGCCGCTTCGTCATCCTGGGCGCCGCGGGGCGCGACTTCCACAACTTCAACGTCGTTTTCCGTGACGACCCCGCAACTGAGGTCGTCGCGTTCACCGCCGCGCAGATCCCCGGCATCGCCGGCCGCACCTACCCCGCCCCACTCGCCGGTCTTCGCTATCCGCATGGCATCCCGATCCTTGACGAGGCCGACCTCGAGGCCGTCGTCGCGAAGTACGAGGCGGATACCGTCGTGTTCGCCTACAGCGATGTCCGCCACGACGAGGTGATGCACCACGCTTCTCGGGCGCTCGCGGCGGGTGCTGACTTCGTCCTCCTCGGCCCGGATCGCACGATGTTGCAGGCGGCGGTGCCCGTCATCGCGGTGTCGGCCGTGCGCACCGGCGCCGGCAAGTCGCAGGTCTCACGTTGGCTCGGACGCCGCCTCCGCGCCGCGGGCCAACGCGTAGCCGTGATCCGCCACCCGATGCCGTACGGCGACCTCGAGCGGCAGCGCGTGCAGCGCTTCGCTGTGCCCGCCGACCTCGAAGCCGCCGACTGCACCGTCGAGGAGCGTGAGGAGTACGAACCCCACATCGCGGCCGGCAACGTCGTCTATGCGGGCGTCGACTACGCGGCGATCGCCGAGCAGGCGGCGCGCGAGGCGGATGTCATCGTGTGGGACGGTGGCAACAACGACTTCCCCTTCCTGCGCCCGAATCTGCACCTGTGTGTTGTCGATGCGCTCCGGCCCGGCCATGCGACCGCCTACCACCCCGGCGAGGCGGTCCTGCGTATGGCCGATGTCGTCATCGTGAACAAGGTCGACGCCGTCTCGCCCGCCCAGCTCGAGGCCGTCGAGTCCGAGGTGCGCGCTGCCAACCCCGGCGCGACCGTGGTGCGCGCCGCCTCGCCGGTCAGGCTCGACGATCCGACTGCAGTCGCCGGCCGCCGGGTCGTAGTCGTCGAGGACGGCCCCACGATCACCCACGGTGGGATGCCCCACGGCGCGGGCTTCGCCGCGGCCACTGAGGCCAACCCTGCCGCAGTCCTCGATCCCCGCGCCTTCGCCACCCCGGCCATTCGCGCGGTCTACGACCGCTACCCACACATCGGCCCGGTACTGCCAGCCATGGGTTACAGCGCCAGGCAGCTCGGGGAGTTGCGGACAACCCTCGACGCGGCCCCCGCGGACATCGTCGTCAGCGGTACCCCCATCGACCTCGCGTCGCTGGTGCGTCTGCGGCTCCCGGTGATCCGCGCTCGCTACGAGTTCGCCGAGGCGGGAGAACCCACGCTGGCCTCGGTCGTGGACGGCTTCCTCGGACGGCTGTCGGCGACATAACGGCTTACCACGAAGGCGATTGCGCGATCGGTCCTCGTACCGATGGCAAATGTTGTGGACTTCGGGTTTAATACGCAGCGTCAGACCATCACCGCGCCGCCAGACGCGGGGAACATGCGGCGAGGGAAGCACCCCGCCGACAGCAGAAGGGTGGAAGCATGGTTACTCCGGTCGCCGGCCCCGAGATGTACCGCACACGGGAGGGCCTCGGGATCTGGGAGCACCGCGGCAAGGTAGCTGCGGTCGGCATTGGACACTCCGCGACGGGACGGCGCTGGGACGGCACCGCCGAGAACACCATCGGCGCGTGGACCATCGAGGCGATGCGCAAGGCGATGGCCGACGCCGGCGTCACGGGTGACCAGGTCGACGGCATCGTCCTCGACAACTCGACCACGACCGGAGCGCACTGGCCGGCGGGCCGCCCGATCCCGGAAGACATCGTCAACGCCTTCAACCCGACGGATGACCCCCTGGACGGCATCGCGCAGCTGAGCGCCGAGTGGCTCATCAAGAACATGCCGGAGCTGACCAACATCAAGTTCACGATGATTGGCCCAATCTGCATGTCGAACGCGCTGGTCGTCGGCGCGCAGGCGGTCGGCAACGGCCAGACCAACACCTGCCTCGTCGTCAAGGCGTGGCACAACCTGGACGGCCGCTACTACCAGGGTGGCGCGAACGCCGAGCCGACCATCTCCGGCTACGGCAAGTGGCACAACTGGGCCGGCCCCGCTTCCTGGGACACCGCCACCCAGTTCCAGCGCTACATGTACAAGTACGGCAAGACCCACGACATGATGGCGCCGTTCATGATCAACTCGCGCGAGAACGGCCTGAAGTTCCCCGAAGGCTACTGGTACCAGCACCGGCCGGAGCACCTGACCTACGAGGACTACGTCAACGCGCGCTGGGTCGCCAAGCCGGCGAACCTCTATGACAACGACATTCCGATCATGAACGCGTGCGCCTACCTGCTCACCACCGCGGAGCGCGCCCGCAGCATGAAGCAGAAGCCGGTCTACATCCTGAACACCGCGTCCGACCGCTACCAGATCCGTTCGAGCGTGCCCACGCTCGAGGAGTGCGAGGACTCGACGGCCCGCAACGCTCGCATGCTCTACGAGGGCGCCGGCATCACCGCCGCTGACCTCGACTTCGAGAACATGTACGACGGGTTCAGCCTGTTCCACGTGTTCCACCTCGAAGGCCTCGGTTTTGCCGGGATCAAGCGCGGCGAGGCGCTCGACTACTTCGCCTCGCAGGACATCAGCATCAACGGCCCCGCCCCGATCTCGCCCAGCGGCGGGAACGTTGGCAGCGGGCGGACCCGCTACTGGATGCACACGGACAGCATCCAGCAGATCCAGGGCCGTGCTGGTGAGCGCCAGATCACCGGCAAGCACGATGTCGGCGTCTCGGGTGGTCCGATGCCCGTCGCGCTGGCCGACTTCCTCATCTGGAGCGCCAACCCCGACTAGTCTCGGCTTGGCTACATACCGAACGCGGAGGGACGCATGTCCCTCCGCGTTTGCGTTTCGAGACTTACGAGGCGGCCCCTGTCACCCCGAGCGACCCGTCGCGGCGCAGCCGCCCGTCTTCCATCCAGTACGTTTCGTCCGCGAACTCGAGCACCCGCTGGTCGTGCGTCACGACGACCAGTGCCTTCGCCGCCCCCGCGCGCACGAGGCCGGACAGCAGCCGCATCACTCGCTGCCCCGAAGCAGAGTCGAGGTTCGCGGTCGGCTCGTCGGCCAGCACCAGCGCCGGCTCGTTCGCCAGCGCCCGTGCGATCGCTACCCGCTGCCGCTCGCCCGCGCTGAGTTCCGCCGGCCGGCTCCCGACGCGATGTTCCAGTCCGAGCTCCACGAGCAAGTCGCGCGCCCGCGAACGCGCCCGCGCGTCGCCGCGACCAGCGAGGTTCATCGGCATGAGTACGTTCTCGAGGGCCGTCAGCGGGTCGAGCAGGTTGAACGTCTGGAACACGAAGCCGATGTGACGCAGCCGGACGGCGGGTAGCTGGCGCTCGGACATCGAGGTGACCTCGTTGCCCACGATCCGCACGGACCCCTCGGTCGGAGAGAGCAGGCAGCCGGCGATCGACAGCAGGGTCGTTTTCCCGCTCCCGGACGGCCCGAGGACGACGACCACGCGCCCCTCCGGCACGACCAGCGTCACGTCGTCGACTGCGACCACCTCGGACGGCGGGTGCCCGTACACCTTCCGCACCCCGGTCAGCTCGAGAGGCGCGCTCACGCCTTGAACACTTCCTTGGGATCCACCCCCGCGATGCGGTACACCGGCAGCAGCGCAGACAGCAGGCTCATCCCCGCCGCGATGCCGAGCACCGCGAGGATGAACTCCGGCCGGTAGGCGATCCCGAGATCAGGTACGAAGTACTCGACCAGCGGCTTCACGAGGTAGCCCGCGCTGAGGCCGACAACGAACCCGATCATCCCCACGAGCAACCCCAGCCGCAGGATCACGAGGTACACGTACCGGTTCGAGGCGCCGATTGCTTTCAGTACGCCGAAGTCACGCAGTCGTTCCGAAGCGACCGTATAGATGGTGAGCCCGACGACCATGATGCCGACGAGCATCCCGATGACCGCCATCACGTTCACGGGCGTGACGAATAACCCGGTCAGCAGGTCGCGCTCGTTCCGCGAGAACTCCGCGCGCGTCATGACCGAGGTGTCGGGCAGCGCCGTGCGCAGCCGGGCTGCCACCTCGTCGGCGCTCACCCCGTGGTCGGCCTGCACGAGCAGGTAGCTGTACGCGCCCTCCGTGCCCACCATGCGAGCAGCCACGTCGCGCGTCACAAAGACGACCTTGCCGGCGAGCGCGTTCGTCCCTCGCGACAGGCCCTGCACCGTGAATTGCTGTCCCGCGAGCGTGAGCGTGTCTCCAACGTCGAGGCCCTCGCTGCTCGCCAGCGTCCGGTCCACGATGACACCCCCCGCGTCGATGCTGGCGGTACCGCTGGCCATCGCCCACGGGCCCCCGAGCCCCCCTGCGGGGTCGAACCCCACGAGGCGCACCGCGGCCTCGTGGCCGCCGATCCGGGCCACGAGCGGGACACTCACGATGCCCACCGCGGCGCGGACGCCCGGCACCGCGCGCGCCGCCGGCTCGGCCGCCACCGGGACGACCGACGAGGTGAGCGCGAAGTGCTGCACGCCCTGCTGCGCGACGAAGACGTCAGCCCCGACGTGGTCCACGTACGCCGTCGACTTCGCCACGGTGCCATCCATGATCCCCCGCAGCACGAGCATCAGCAGGATCGCGAAGGCCACCCCGCCCACCGCGATCAGGAACCGCACTCGGTCGTACAGCAGTGTCCGCAGGGCAAAGTGAACCATCCGCCGAGAGTACCCGATGGGGCCCGCTCGAGCCGGTGGCTGGGGGCCCGCCGCGAGGACCGACGTTCCCTCGTCCGAGGGGACGTTTGGCCCTCGCAGCCCTAAACCCCCGGCGAGACGCTGGGTTCGAATCGGAGGAAATCATGCGCATTCTTGTTGCTGTAGATGCTAGCGAGCAGGCCGAACGAGTCGTCGCCGCGGCTGCCGGGTTGCTGCGCAACGTGAAGGATCCGGAGATCCGCCTGCTGACAGTCGTCGATGACGCCGACATCCACGAGTCGACCGCGACGACGCTCCCCCAGGGCACCCCAACCCCGCTCGGTTCGTGGAGCGGCAGTAGCTACAACATCCCGACACCATCGTCGCCCCACCTGATGGAGGATCGCAGCCAGGCCCTCACCCGTATCCACGGTGAGCTGCAGTCGCGTGACGCCACGCTGGCCGCGCACCACCTCCCCGGCCAGACCATCGAGTCGCGGGTGGTGTCGGGCTCGAAGCCGGCTCCGGCGATCCTCGAGGCCGCGAAGGAGTTCGACGCCGAGTTGATCGTGATGGGCACGCGCGGACGGCGTGGAATCTCGCGTATTCTCATGGGCAGCACCGCGGAGGCGATCGTGCGTGAGTCGCCGATCCCCGTCGTAGTCATCGGCGACGCGGTGAAGGCAGCAAGCTAGCAGCGTCCATCGAGGGCGGGAGGGTCTCATTTCACGTCGGAATGACCGTCCCGTCCTCCGCTTTCTCGGCGCGGCCGGAAATGTCACCGGGTCGCGCTTCCTGTTGGAGACCTCGGAGAGCCGCGTCCTCGTCGAGTGCGGCCTGAATCAGGAGCGCGAGTTCGCCGAGCGCAACTGGGATCCGTTCCCGGTCGACCCGCGTTCCATCGACGCCGTCGTCCTCACCCACGCCCACCTCGATCACTCCGGCTATCTCCCGAGGCTCGCTCGCGCCGGATTTTCCGGCCCCGTGTGGTGCACTCCCGCGACCGCTGACCTCGCAAGCATTGTGCTCGCCGATGCCGCCCGCATCGCCGTCGAGGACGCTGACTACAAGCGTCGCCGCCATGAACGCGAGGGCCGGCGCGGCCCTCACCCCGAAACGCCGCTCTACACGCCAGTCGACGTCCGCCGCGCGGTCGCGCTCCTGCGCACAATCGGCTACCACACCCCCTGGACGGTCGCCCCCGGCATCCGTGCGGAGTTCCGCGACGCCGGTCACATCCTCGGCTCGGCCATCCTCACCTTGCGCGTGGCGTCCGAGGCGGGCGAGCGGGTGATCACCTTCTCTGGCGACCTCGGACGCGGCGCGAACCCGATGCTCCGCGACCCGGAGCCACCGCCGCGGTCCGACTACCTCGTCGTCGAGTCGACCTATGGCGACCGCGATCACCCGGACGAGGACGTCGCGCGCGAACTCGAGCGGGTGATCAATGAGACCGTCGAGGCGGGCGGCAACGTCGTCATCCCGGCATTCGCCATCGGTCGCACGCAGGACGTGCTGTACCACCTGCGCCGCCTGCTCCTCGAGCGGCGCATCCCGCGGCTGCTGGTCTTCGTCGACAGCCCGATGGCAACTTCAGTCACCCAGCTCCACCGTCGTCACCTCGAGGCGCTCGCGCCCGCCTTCGCGGAGCAGTTCCGAGGTCGCAGCTCGCCTTTTGAGTTCCCGGGTCTCACCTTTGTCCGCTCGGTCGAGACCTCGAAGGCGATCAACCGTGTCGCAGGCACCGCCGTCATCATTGCGGGCGCTGGTATGTGCAACGGTGGCCGCATCAAGCACCATCTCGTGGCGAACATCACGAGGCCGGAGAGCACGGTCCTCTTCGTCGGCTACCAGGCCGGGGGCACCCTCGGACGGCACATCGTCGACGGCGACAGCACTGTCCGCATCCTCGGTGAGGAATGGCCGGTGCGCGCCCGTATTGCGAGTATCGACGGCTTCTCCGCGCACGCCGATCGTGGGGAGCTGCTCCGTTGGGTGCAGTCCACCCCGGCGCCCGCGCCGCGCGTCTTTGTCGTGCACGGTGAGGACGAGGCGTCTGGCGCGTTCGCCGCCACCCTCCGTCGACGCCGAATCAAAGCGACCGTAGCGGCCTTCGGTGAGACTGTCACCCTCGGCTGAGCCGACGCCTGACGCTACCTACTCGTCGCTTCGAGGCCGCTCGCGCAACCTAATAATAGCGGCACATCGATATACATAATGATGCAGCAGAACCGAAGCGACTCGAGGAGTCTCGTCCTCAAGTCGTTCGGGGAACGCGCCCATTCGCCGTAGCCGCCGTCCGCCGGGCGCGTTACCGTCCCTCCGATCGCCGTCCACAGCGAAGGAGTCGAGGCATGGTCGCGCCACTCGAGGGCATCCGTGTGATCGAGGTCGCCAACTGGCTCGCCGCACCGAGCGCAGCGGCGCTCATGGCGGACCTCGGCGCCGACGTCATCAAGGTCGAGCCGCCCGGCGGCGACGCCTATCGCGCCTTCAACCTCGGCGCGGACGCCATCGGCGCGGGCGGCCCCGCCGTAAACCACGCCTTCGAGCTCGACAACCGCGGCAAGCGTTCGATCACGGTCTCGCTGAACCAGCCCGGCGGACCCGAGCTCGTGCGCCGCCTCGCCGCCGGGGCCGACGTGTTCATCACGAACCTCCTGCAGCCCCGCCGCGAGCGCTACGGCCTGACCGTCGAAGACGTGCAGGCCGCCAGCCCCCGTGTCGTCTACGTCTCCTTCAGCGGGTATGGCACGGAGGGCCCCGATGCCGCCCGCGCCGGCTTCGATTACGCCGCCTTCTGGGCCCGTTCGGGCGTCATGAACCTCCTCGGGGAGCCCGAGGAGCCGCCGGTGCTTTGCCGCCCCGGCCAGGGCGACCACACTGCCGCCCTCAACCTGCTCGCCTCGACGCTCGCTGCGCTGCGTCTCCGCGACCTCACCGGCGAAGGCCAGGTCGTCGACGTGACCCTCGTCGGTACGGGGCTCTGGACGGTCGGCACCGACTTCTCCGGCGCCCTCGCTTCCAGGCGTCAGCCGCCTCGTCACAGCCGCGCCCGCCCCCGCAACCCGCTCTGGAACGCCTACCGCTGCGCCGACGGACGCTGGATCCTGCTGGTCATGGTGCAACCGGACGCTTACTGGCCCGGCTTCTGTGCCGCCCTCGGCCATCCCGAGTGGGAGCATGACCGCCGCTTCGACACACTGCAGCATCGCGCCGAGCACACGGAGGATCTGACCGGCCGGATCGCCGCCGTCTTTGACTCGCGCCCTTCGACTGATTGGCCGGCGGTCCTCGACGCGCACGGACTGATCTGGGCGCCGGTCGCCGAGCTGCCCGAAGTCGCCGATGACGCCACCGTGCGCGCCCTCGGCAGTTTCGAAGCGGTAGCCACCAACCAGGGCGCCTCCTACGAGACGCTCGCTGCGCCCTTCACGATCCGCGGCGCGGACGTCGCCGTCCGCGGTCCCGCGCCGTCGCCCGGCGCCCACACCGAGCGCGTGCTCGAGGAGTGCGGCCTGACCGCCGAGGAGATCGCGGCGCTTGCGGCGGACGGCGTCTTCGGCTGAGGGACCACCCTCGCCAGTCGGGCTGCGTCAGTCGATGTCGAGGATGGCCTTCCCCTTCACGCGTCGCCCGTTGAGCGCCTCAGCCGCCTCAGCGAACCGCGACCACGAACCGCGCCACCCCACCTCGACGCGCAGTTTCCCTTCGCCCATGAGCCGCAGTAAGTAGGCCATGTCCGCCGACGAGCTCGGCCCTTTGGTGAACGCCTCGATGCGCCGGTACATCCCGACGAGCGAAGGGAACGCGGCGTCCTGCCTCGAGGTCGTCCCGATGCACTGGATCACGCCGCCCTCGCCGAGCAGCCGCCACGCCGCCGCCAGCTGCGGCCCGCCCACGTTGTCGAGCACGACGTCGATCGGTCGCTCGACCCCGTCGAGGCCCACGACGACCTCCGCCGCACCCAGCTCGCGCAGCCCCTCGCCCCGCGCCTCGGAACCGACGCTCGCAATCACGTGCGCACCGCCGAGGGCTGCCAGTTGCACAGCGAAGTGGCCCACCCCGCCCGAAGCCCCCGTGATGAGCACCCGCTTCCCGAGCAACGCGCCCGAGCGGCGCAGGGCTCGCAACGCCGTAACCCCCGCGACGGGCAGGCATGCGGCCTCACCCAGGTCGATGTTATCCGGGACCACGGCGATCTCATCGAAGTCGACCGTGCGCCGCTCGGCCCAGCCGCCCTGCGACAGCATCGTCGTCACCACCCGCGTCCCGGCGGGTGGCGAGCCCTCGACCGCCGCCGGCTGCACGATGACCCCCGAGGAGTCCCAGCCCGGAACGAACCCGTCTGGTCGCGCCCGCGCGCCGTTCAGGTCGCCGAAGTTGAGGCTAAGGTGCCGCACTTCCACCAGCGCCTGGTTCGGCCCCGGCTCCGGCTCCGGCGACTCCCCGATCTGGAACCCGCCCGCCGCGTTCGAGTCGACCAACACCGCACGCACGCCCGCGCTCCCTCCTCGCGCCGAGGCTCGGCGCAGCGCCACGATCCTACGGACGCACCGTCGAGCCGCTCAATCCCTCCTCCGATCAGGTTCTCGCCCCGCGCTCGCCTCGCGCCTACGCCGCGCGCTCGCTCTAATGGCCGCGTGGACGAGGCTCGCCCCCTGAATCTCTACGAATACGAGGCGCTCGCCCGCGAACGCCTCTCGGCCATGGCGTGGGACTACTACTCCTCCGGAGCCCTCGACGAGATCACGCTGCGCGCGAACCGCGAGGCGTTCGACCGCATCGAGCTGCGCTTTCGCGTCCTCCGAGGCGCGCGGGAGCGCGACACCTCGACGACGCTCCTCGGACGGCGCCACGCGTGGCCCTTGCTGGTCGCGCCCATGGCCTTCGCGCGCCTGGCACATCCCGATGGCGAACGCGCCGTGGCCCGCGCCGGCGCCGCCAACGGCGTCACGATGACCCTGTCCACGCTCTCGACCACGACCCTCGAGGACGTCGCCGCCGCCTCGGACCATCCCCGATGGTTCCAGCTCTACGTCTTCCGCGACCGCGACCTGACGGCCGAACTCGTGCGTCGCGCCGAGGCAGCCGGCTACGAGGCGCTCGTCCTCACGGTGGACGCCCCGGAGCTCGGCCGCCGCGAACGCGACGCACGCAACCGCTTCGCGCTTCCGCCCGGCCTCGAGGCCGCCAACATCGCCGCTCACCTGCCCCCGGTCACCACGGACGTGGGCGGTTCGGGGCTCGCGAGGTTCTTCGCCACCCAGATCGACCCCACGCTCACCTGGGCGGACGTCGACTGGCTCCGCTCACTCACCCGGCTGCCCGTACTCGTGAAAGGCGTCGTCCACCAGGAGGATGCCCGCCTCGCGGTCGAGCACGGCTGCGCCGGGGTCATCGTCTCGAACCACGGCGGTCGCCAGCTCGATACGTCGATCGCCGCCGTCCGCGCGCTGCCCGCTGTCGCCGGCGCCGTCGAGGGCCGTGCCGCCGTCCTCCTTGACGGCGGCATCCGACGCGGTACCGACGTCGTGAAGGCGCTCGCCCTCGGCGCCGACGCCGTCCTCCTCGGACGCCCGGTCCTCTGGGGACTGGCCGTCGAGGGTGAGGCGGGCGTCGACCACGTCCTGCGCCTCCTGCGTTCGGAATTCGAGCACGCGATGTTGCTCTGTGGCGCCGCAACCCGGGGCGACCTGACGGCCGATCTGCTGGCCTGACCTCAATACCTTCCGCGCGTTTCGTCCTTCTGCCACACTCCGCACGAAGCGCGCGCGGTGTTTGGAGCATGTCGTGCAGCTCGCCCTGCTGATCGCCGTCGTGCTGGTCGGTCTGCTCGCGGCGTTCACGCTGCTGATCGCCTACAACCTCGTCATGCAGAACGGGCGCATCCTGCTGCGCCTAGAACGGCTCGAGTCGGTCTTCGTGGCGCCGCCCGATCCCGCGGCGCTGGTCGAGGACTACATCCCCAACCTGCCACCGGGAACACCGGCCCCACCCTTCGAGTTGCCCGACCTCAATGGCATTCCCCGTCGTCTCACTGAGTGGCGTGGTCAGCGGGTGCTGCTCGTCTTCTTTGACCCGGAGTGCGCCTTCTCGAGGCGTCTGCTGCCGCTGCTCGTCGGCCTGACTCGCGATGTCGTCCCCGGCCGCCCCGCGCCGGTGATCGTCTCGACCGGGGCGATCGAGGCAAACCGGCGGCTCTTCGACGCCTCGGACTTCAGCGGAGCGGTGCTCCTCCAGCGCGCCACCGAGGTGGCCGCCGCCTACCGGGTCGATGGCACTCCCATGAGCTACCTGCTCGATGCGGATGGCACGACGGTCGGGGAGGTAGCCGTCGGCGTCCAGGCCATCATGCTGCAGGCGGGGGAGATCGGCTCCGTCGAGGATGCAGTCCTCGATGACGGGGGCGCGAGCCCCGCGCTCCTCGACGCCCCTGTGACGCGCCGCGACGGCCTCACTCCCGGCGAAGCGGCTCCGCTCTTTCGGCTTCCGTCGGCCGCGGGAGGCGAGCTCTCATTGCTCGACTTTCGAGGCCGCGCAACAGTCATCGCGTTCCTCGATCCGGAATGCGAGGCCTGCGATCAGGTCACGTCCCTCCTCGAGTCGGTACACCGCGAACATCCGCAACTGGGCGTCCTCGCGATCAGCCGAGGCGATCCCCAGCTCACCCGAATCGACATCGCAAGGCACGACGCCACCTTCGCGGTCGGCCTGCAGCGGCACTGGGAAGTATCAAGGCGTTATGGTATCTTCGCGACGCCCGCAGCGTTCCTGCTCGACGAGTGGGGCGTGGTGAGCGCCGAGGTGGCCGTGGGAGCGGCGAGCATTAACCAGCTCCTCGTGTCTGCCGGACGCGCGGCCGATCAGATGGAGATCGCGAGGGCTCAGCCCTCGAGGGACCTCGAAAGGGATGACCTGTGACCGAGCGATTCGATGACATGAGCAAGCACATCGCGGGGAAGCACTCGCGCCGAGGGCTGTTCCGCCTGCTGGGCGCGGGTTTCCTCGGGGCCGCCCTTGCCGGGACCTTTGCCCGTGGGGCCGACGCCGGCGACCCCAAGGCTGAGACACTGCCCTTCTTCAACGGCACGCTGCCCTACTTCAACTTCAACCTGCCGCAGTTCAATCACACCTACCCGAAGCCGAAGCCGCCGGTCTGGAACGGCTACATCCCACCCGTCTTCAACGGGACGTATCCGCCCATCTTCAACGGTACCTTCCCACCGCACTTCAACTAGTCCGGACACCCGTCCGGACTCCGTTCCGTGCCAGTCCCCGGGCGGCCCGAGGTGGTGCCATCTACGGCGCCGGCCTCGGGCCCCTTGGTTTCTGTCGTCCTGACGACGCGCGACCGGCCGCACCTCCTGCCGATTGCGCTCCGCTGCTTTCAACACCAGAGCTACGCCAACCGCGAGCTCGTCGTCGTCGACGACGGGCTGGACTTCCCGGCCGACGTCTCATCGCTTCCCGCCGAATCAGTCCGCGTCGTCACCGTCCCCCCTGGGACACCGCTCGGCGTGAAGCTCAACCACGGCGTCGAGGCGGCTCGGGGTCGTCTCTGCATGAAGATGGACGATGACGACTGGTACGCACCTGACTACCTCGCCACGTCCGTCGAGGCCCTGCTCGACAGTGAGCGCCTGGTCTGTCGTCCAACCATCGTCTTTCACATGGGCTTCCTCTTCTTCGAGCTCAAGTCCTGGCGCATCCATGAATCCACCGACTTCAACGCCCCGGGCGCCACGCTGCTGTTTTCGAAGAACGACTGGCGTCGGCGGCCCTTCCGCCCCGTCCCCACGGATGAGGACGCCTGGTTCTATCGTGACCAGATCCGCGCGGGCGCCCAGTTCCTCACCATCGACTCGAAGGAGACCTTCGTCGCCATCCGCCATCGAGGCCATTCCGGAACGTTCGGCCACACCTGGACCTACCAGCTCGACGGCAGCACGCTCGAGCAGTACCTGACCTCTCGTCCGCTCTACCACCGCTCCCCCGAACAGCTCTTCCCCGACTGGGCGCTGGACGTGTATCGAGGTATCCACGACGAGCTCGTCGCGGCCGAAGCGGCCGTATCGCGTGCTGAGACCGATGCGGCTCCCGTTCGCCCGTAGGCAAGGTTCCGAGGCGTCCGCGGGCAACCGCCTACAGCCCCGCGTCTTGATCCTGACGCCGATGAAGGACGCACGTCCCACACTGGACAACTACGTGCGGCTCCTCCGACGACTCACTTACCCCCACGACCGCATCTCGCTCGGCTTCCTCGAGGGCGACAGCGCCGACGGCACATTCGAGGCGCTACGCGTCGTCCAGCCTCAGCTCGACCGAGAGTTCCGCCGCGCCCTGATCTGGAAACGGGACTTTGGGTACCGCATTCCCGACGGCCTTCCGAGGTGGGACGAGTCGATTCAGTTCGAGCGCCGCAGCATCCTCGCGCGCAGCCGCAACCATCTCCTGTTCCATGCGCTGGACGACGAGGACTGGGTGCTCTGGATGGACGCCGACTTGCTCGACTACCCCGCGGACGTGATCGAGCGTTTGCTCGCGGTCGGGAAGGACATCGTTCACCCGCACTGCGTCCTGCAGTTCGGAGGACCCACCTTCGACCAGAACGCCTGGGTCGACCAGGGTCAGGACCACATGGACGTCCTTCGCGACCACGAACTCGTGCGCCTCGATGCGGTCGGCGGCACGATGCTCCTCGTGAATGCCGACCTGCACCGCGATGGCCTCGTGTTCCCGCCGTTCATGTACGGTCTCGAAAGTCCGCGTGTGCGCCGCGGCCGAGGCGAGATCGAGACTGAGGGCCTGGCCGCGCTCGCGCATGACATGGGCGTCGAGTGCTGGGGGCTCCCCAACCTGGAGATCCTCCATCACCCGTTCTGACTCGCGGCCGCCAACCCTCGACGATCGAGGCGCTCGGCCGCGCCTCCTGTTTGTCACGCCGACATTCCCGGACACCGGCGGCAACGGCCTCGCGATGCGCGCCGGCATGTGGCTCGAGGCCCTCGCTCAGCGGTACCGGGTCGCGCTCCTCGTCGTGCCGGTATTCGCCACCGCGTCCCCCCGCTTTGAGGCATTCGCGCGCGCGCATGCCGAGTCAGTGACGGTCATGGCGCCCGTGCCCGCGTCCTACCGCCGCTGGCCGCGCCTCTTCCGCCGACGCGACCCCGATCTCATCCGCGTTCTTGGCGCGCAGGCACGCCGCTGCGTCGACGCCGTCCGCTCGCTCGATGGCTCGGCCGACATCGAGGTCATCCATAGTTTTCGCCTGTACACCGCGCCGATCGCGTTGTCCCTCGCACGCGAGTTTCCCGCGGCTCGTCTCCACCTCGATCTCGACGACATCGAGTCCGTGACCCGCTCGCGCCTGGCGGCGCTGCACGACGTGCCCGGTGCTGGCGACGCCGACATCGAGGACGCCCGCCGCTTTGCCGCGGCCGAGCACGACTGGATACCTCGCTTCGACCGTGTCTACGTCTGCTCCGAACTTGACGCCGAACGCCTGCGCGGCCTCGTCCCTGCCGCACCTGAGGTGCGCGTCATCCCGAACGCCGTCCGCATCCCCTCGTCGCCGCCCGTCCCGCGCACGACTCACCCCTACACGTTCTTCTTCGTGGGCACCCTCGGCTACGAGCCGAACCTCGATGCAGTCGCCTGGTTCACGCGTCGGGTCCTGCCTCGCGTACACGCTCGCGCCGGCCGTCCCGTCCTCGTCCGTATCGTCGGACGGTTGCCGGCCGCCGACCTTCGCCCCTTCACCGGTCGCCACGGCGTACGCCTCGTTGGCGAGGCGGCGGATCTCGCCGCTGAATACGGGGACGCCGACGCCGTAGCAGTCCCTTTGCGCGCCGGCGGTGGCACCCGCATCAAAGTCCTCGAGGCGTTTGCTCATCGCCGCCCCGTCGTCAGCACGTCGCTCGGCGTCGAGGGGATCGAGGCGGTCCCGGGCCTGGACCTCCTTGTGGCCGATGACGGGGACGCCTTCGCTGACGCCTGTCTTCGGCTCATCTCCGAGCCCCAGCTCGCTGCGGACCTCGTGGATCGCGCTGCGGCGCTCGTCGCCAGCCGCTACTCCCAGGACGTCGTCAACCGCCTCCTCATCGAGGCGACATAACCGAACACTCGTCGAGGAGGTCGAGCAGCCGCTCGGCGGCATGCCGCCAGGTGAACCGCTCCATCATCCGCTCCCGCGCCGAGGCTGCGGGTGTGTCCTTGCCGGCGACCGCTCGCCGGATCTGCTCCACGGCGGCGTCCTCGTCCGGTGCCCACCAGTTCGCACCTTCGAACAGGGAGTTGACCCACGGGTCGGTCGCGCTCGAGGCGGGCGACTCGCGCGCCGGGATCATCGAGGCGACCTCGTCACCGAGGTAATCGAGGTAGGCGCTGTGCCGCGGGGCGATCAGTCGCAGGCCGGCCGCCGCCGCCTGCGACATCGGCAGGTCCCACCCTTCGCCGAACGAGAGGCTGATGTAATGGGTCCCGAGAGCAAACAACCGAGGCATGTCGACGTCCGGCAACACGAGCCACGTGAACTCGATGGGAGCCGCCTCGCGGCGCTTCTTCCCCGCGCCCTCCTCGGCGGCCTGCACGATCCGCTCCAGCTCGGCCACCGTCCCCGCCTCGTAGGTGCCCGGCTTCAAGAGCAGGATCGCATCGTCGTCAGGTGAGGTAGCCCTCAGCCAGGCGCGCAGCAGCCCCTCGAGGTTCTTGCGCCCACCGACCGCCGACACATTCAGGAATCGCCGGCTGTACGAACCGATCGGTCGGCCCCGACCGTCCTCCAACTCGAGCGGACGTACCCCCGGACGAAACAGCTCCGTCCGCACGCCGAGGGGGCACAGCCGCAGCTTCTCCTCGGGCACCCCGCTGTCGATCCAAGCGCGCCGCGAGTGCTCGGTCGGCACGACGACGAGGTCCGCCGCCCGGTGCGCCTCCACCCACGTCCGAGGGATGCGCGTTGCCTCGAACATCGTGAAGTTGATGTCCGGCAGCCACCTCGTCGCGACCACCTGGGTCGGGAATGCGCAGTGCACCACGCCTCGGACCACCGCGGGCCGTCTCAGCCGCTCGAGCCAGGGCTCACGCAGCTCGTAAGGCAGCCCCGAGGGGCCCCACTGCTCGAGCTGCTGCAGGTCGACCTCCATCCCGAGTGCGACCATCGCCCGCGTGAGCTCGCGTGTGTGGTAGTCGTAGCCACTCTGTCCCAGGTAGGGGCCTCGGATGCGGACGCCAGCCGTCATCCGCCGAGTATCCCCGTCCCACGCGGTCGAGGTCACGCGCTCCTCGTTTCCCGTTCGGTACCCGGTGGTACAGTACCCCCGCGCGTACGCACGTAATCACTGGTGACGCGACGACCATGAGAGGATCCGCCATGGACTGGAACGACAGCCCGGAGCAGGCCGCCTTCCGCGATGAGGTGCGCTCGTTCGTGAAGGACCACCTGCCCGAGTACTACGACCGCACGAGGCTCCAGCGCGGTTTCGTCGAAGAAGCCGAGCGCGACTGGCAGTGGGACATGTTCCACGGCGACGATGAACGCCGCGGCGCCGCCGAGGAGTGGGCGGCCGCCCTCGCTGAGCGCGGCTGGGGCGCGCCCCACTGGCCCAAGGAGTACGGCGGTGCCGGCCTCTCCAGCATCGAGCAGTTCATCCTGCGCTGGGAGTTCGCCATCCTCGACGCCCCGATCATCGGCGGCGGTGGCATCTCGCTCCTCGGCCCGACCCTCCTCGTGCACGGCACCGAGGAACAGAAGCAGCAGTTCCTTGAGCCAACCCTCCGTGGCGAGATCCTGTGGGCCCAGGGCTATTCCGAGCCCGGTGCGGGCTCGGACCTTGCCTCGCTCCAGACGCGCGCCGTCCGCGACGGCGACGAGTGGGTCATCAACGGGCAGAAGTTGTGGACTTCCGCCGGTCACAAGGCCAACTGGGTCTTCATGCTCGTCCGCACCGACCCCGACGCACCCAAGCATCGAGGCATCAGCTTCATGCTCGTCGACATGCGCACCCCCGGCGTCAGCGTCCGCCCCATCATCTCGATGAGCTGGCGCCACGCGACCAACGAGACCTTCTACGAGGACGTGCGTGTCCCCGCCAGCCAGGTCGTCGGCGAGGTCAACCGCGGCTGGTACGTCGGCATGACCCTGCTCGACTACGAGCGGTCCTCGATCGCGAGCGCCGTCGCCCAGCGCCAGCAGCTCGAAGACCTCCTCGATCACGTCCGGGACAACCGCAGCCCCCACCGCGCGGGCCTGATCCGAGGTGAGATCGCTGACCGTCGCGTCGAGGCCGAGGTGCTCTTCAACCTCTCGCTGCGCATCGCCTCGATGCAGGCCAACGGCGTCCTGCCAAACTACGAGGCCTCCATGGGCAAGGTCTTCTCCACGGAGCTGACCCAGCGCGTCGCCCGCACCGGCACGAAGGTCTTCGGCCTCTACGCCAACCTCTGGTCGACCAGCGAGCCGCTCTCCCCGATGTATGCGCAGTGCACCCAGACCTACGTCGACCGCACGGTCGGCACGGTCACCGGCGGAGCCAGCGAGATCCAGCGCAACATCATCGCCACCCGCGGCCTCGGCCTTCCGCGCGGCTAGCGAGGCGAGAGGGGCGGCCGCCGTGGAACGCCGCCCCTTCGGCCCGCTCGGCATGGTCAGTGCCCTCACCCTCGGCGGTGGGGGCACCGGCCAGGTCTGGGGCGCGACCACCCGTGACGCGGCGGTCGCCACCACCCGCGAGGCCGTCGAAACGGGCATCGACTTTCTCGACGTCGCCCCCGGCTACGGCAACGGCGAGGCCGAGCGCGTGGTTGGCCAGGCCTTCGACGGCCGCCTGCCCGTGGGCGTCCGCATCTCCACCAAGTGCCGCCTGAACATCGTCCCCGCCGCCGAGGTGCTCCCCACCTTCGAGGCGAGCCTCGCCGCCAGCCTCGAACGCCTCCGTCTCGAGCGGGTCGACCTCTTCATCCTCCACAACCAGCTCGTCACCGACCGGGAGTCGTCGGCCGGCGTCCCCGGCACACCGCTCTCGCTCTTCGATGCCGCCGTACGTCCCGCCTTCGAGCGCCTTGTCGAGGACGGACGGGTCGGCGCCTGGGGCATCACCGGCATCGGGACCCCCGCCGCGGTGATCGAGGTGCTCCGGAGCTCCTCACCGCCGGCGGCCGTCCAATGCGTGACGAACCTCCTCGACTCGCCCGGTTCCATGCAACGCTTCGAGGGCGACCCGCGCCCGCGCGACATCATCACCGCGGCCGTGGCGGCGGGCGTCGGCGTGATGGGGATCCGCGCCGTACAGGCCGGCGCCCTTACGGACGCCTTCGACCGCGACCTCCCGGACGACCACGCCGACATGCGGGACTACCGTCGTGCCGCGCCGTTCCGCGTCCTCGCAGCGGAGCTCGGCGTCACCCCGGCGCTCCTTGCGCATCGCTACGCGCTCACGATGCCCGGAGCGTCGACTGTGGTACTCGGCGTGAAGAACCGCGAGGAACTTCGCGAGTGCCTCGCCGCCCTCGCCGCCGGTCCCCTCGAGGCGGACCTCCTGACCAGGATCGACTCGCTCCCGCGCTGACATCCTCGTCACGCCAGCACCGGGCCGGCTTCCACATTCGTGATGTATCATCTACGTAATGCGCATGCCGTACGTGTTGCGAAAACATGTCGGCACATTGGCTACCAGAGGGAGATGGCCATGTCTGAAACAACCGAACGTCTAGGGGTACACCTACCCATCGACCGCCGCACGGTCCTTCGAGGCGGCACGCTCGCGCTCGGAGGCATCGCGGCCGCGGCCCTGATCGGCTGCGGCGGCGATGACGAGGAGACCCCGACCGCTACCGGCACCGCGGCCGCGACAGGCACTACGACTGCGGCGAACAAGAACCAGAACCCCGCACAGCTCGTGAAGGACCCGAACCTTCCGTACCCATTTGGCATCGCCGAACCCGACAAGCCGGCGAAGGCCGGCGGCGTCCTCAACGTCGGCGTCAGTTGGGACGTCTCCACCATGGACCCCTCGAAGTCCGCGGCCGGAGGGACCATCACCGTCCCCAACGTCGGCTACGACCGCCTCATCGGCTTTGTGAGCGGCATCCATTACGACCCGCTGAAGCTCGAGCTCAAGCCTGAGCTTGCCGCCTCGTGGGAGCGCAGCCCGGACGGCCTCGTCTACACCTTCAAGATCCGCCCGGGCATCAAGTGGCAGAACGTCGCGCCGCTGAACGGACGCGCCTTCGTCGCAGCCGACGCCGCCTTCGCGCTCCAGCGCTACGCAAAGGAAGGCGTGCACCAGTCCATCCACAGCGAGGTCGACAAGTTCGAGGCGCCCGACGCGGGCACCCTCAAGATCACGCTCAAGAAGCCCCTCGCCGACTACCTGAACAACCTCGGTGGGCGTTACCAGACGATCTTCCCGAAGGAGCTCGTCGATGACGGCTCGATCGACAAGACCGTCGTCGGCACCAGCTCGATGATCCTGCGCGACGCGAAGGCGCAGCAGCAGGTCACCTTCGAGCGCAACCCCGACTACTGGCAGGGCAAGGTCAACCTCGATGGCCTCGTCTTCAAAATCATGCCGGACGGCGCCGCCCGCATCGCCGCCTTCCGCGCCGGCCAGATCGAGTACGGTTACGCGCTCGCGTCCAAGCTCAGCGACGTGAAGAACATCGTGGGCACGAACCCCAACGTGCAGGTGTTCATGTCCGGCGGTACCGCCGGCGGCTATGGCTTCGGCATGAACCTGCAGAACCCGAAGTTCAAGGACGAGCGCGTCCGGCGCGCCATCTCGCTCTCGATGGATCACGACACCACGATCCAGGTCATTTACGAGGGCTACGGTGTCTCCGGCCCCGACCAGCCCTGGGCCTTTATCTTCCCGAAGCTGCCCGACTACAAGAAGGGCGAGCTGGGCCCGTGGGTGAAGGCCGCCGGCGACCCGGCGCAGGCAAAGCAGCTCCTCGATGCTGCCGGCGTCAAGGACCTCGCGATCAACGCCACCTACTACACCTACGCCCAGTACGACGCCGACCGTCCGCAGCTGCTGACGGACCAGATGCGCAAGTCCGGCATCACCCTCAACGCCCGCCGCGTCGAGTACACCGAGTTCAACTCGCAGTGGGTCGGCGGCAAGCTCGAGGAGGCGACCACCAGCGGCTGGTCCGCCGCCGGCTTCGACGCCGACAACTACTTCTACAACCAGATCTACTCGACCTCGCCCGGCAACCGGCACCGCCTGTCCGACCCACAGGTCGACCAGTGGGCCGACCAGCAGCGCACTGAGCTCGACCCCAACAAGCGCAAGGACATCCACAAGAAGATCTGGGACCGCATCCACACTGACCAGATGTATCGCATCTCCCAGGCCGCCGGGTACGCCTACGAGGTCCAACAGCCCTGGCTGCGCGGCTGGCGAGGCGCCGGCGGCGCCCTTGGCAGCAGCAGCTACTTCTACGACTGGGGCGAGCAGCTCATCGACGTCTGGCTCGACAAGTAGCGCCCCTCGACGACGTCTCCGGCCCCGCCCGGCCGGTCCCCCGAATCGCCCTCGGATCCCCCCGGTCCGAGGGCGATTCCATCTGCGAGGCGTGGGCCGCCTTGCCGCCGGCACGCGGTCGTGCAGAATGAGACCGGTCCGCCCGCGGATCGGGCGACTCATCACGCGCGGAGCTCAGGAGGACCGATGACAGCGCGCAGGAAGACATTCGCTCTCGGAGCCGGCCTCGTAGCCGCCATCGTGCTTGCCGTGGGCCTGCTCGGCCCCGCGGCTGTCTCCGCGGACAGCCCGCCGGCCGTCCTGTACGGCAAGGGTCTGACCCCGGGACAGACCGTCTCTGCCTGGATCGGCGGCAAGCTCTGCGCGTCCACCACCGTCGATGGAAACGGCGAATGGGCGATGCAGATCAGCGACACGAACTCCTGCGGCCCGACTGGCGGCGCCGCGATCGCCTTCCAGCTCGACGGCAAGGACGTGACGGCGTCGCCGGCCGCGACCTTCGCCATCGGTGGCGTTCCCTCGGACATCGCCAACGGCTACAAGTTCTCCGCCGCGCAGGCGACGGCCACCGCGACGGCCACGGCGACCGCCAGCCCGACGGCCGCCGCCACCTCGACGCCAGCCGCGACGAGCCCCGTCGTGACCGCGACGGCGACCGCCACCGTCGTCCCGCTGCCGCCGAAGACCGGTAGCGCGGGCCTCCTCGACAGCTCGACTGACCGAGGCGCCCTGTGGCTCCTGCTCACCGCCATCCTCGTCGCTGGCGCCGGCATTGCCGCGCGCACGACCTACGCCCGCCGCTCCTCATAGGGAAGCGATCGAGGCCCAACAACCATCGAGGCGGCCGACTGGCCGCCTCGATGCGTTTCGTCCCTGGCGTGCGCGGGCTAACCGGCGGCTTCCTGTTCGAGCACCGCCTGGTACAGCCCAATCGCCGGCGGCCCCGCGAGGATACCCATCAGCGATCCCTGCGCGTGGCCGCGCTGGAATGCCTCGCTGTTCGTCCACGCCTCGAACGCCTCCCGCGACGCCCATGTGGAGTGCGAGATGTAGTCGCCGGCGTCTCCGCGCAGCAGCGCGAACCGTACGAACCCCGGCACCCCATCGAGGTATGTCTCGCGCTCGCGCCACACTCGCTCGAAGTCCTCGCCGCGACCGGGCGCGACCTGGAATCGGTTCATCGCGATGAACATCACGTCCCTTTCCAACCGCCTCGAGGGCGGCTATTCGCCCTCGCGCTGGTGCGCCGTCCGGTAGTCACCAAACTGTGAGTCTCGCTGCTGCAGCGCCTCGGTCAGCCGCGCGCCGCCGGCCGTCCGCCCGATGAACTCGGCCATCGTTGCCGTGTGGATGCCGAGGGTGCACAGCTCCGTCCCCGCCCGGATCCCGTTGCGGAATCCCATGACCTCCATCTGCCGGTGGATCGTCCGCTTGTTCAGCTGCAGCACGTCCTGCGGCATCTTCGCGATCCGCTCCGCGATCTCGAGGACGCTCGCCTCGAGCTCCTCCGCCGGGAACGCCCGGGTCGCCCAGCCGCGCTTCTCCGCCTCGATTCCGCTGATCGAGTCGCCCGTGAGCATCATCTCCATGCCCTTGCGCATGCCCACGAGCCACGCGTGGAAGTGCATGTCCGGAACGCCGAAGCGCACCGCCGGGTACCCCATTTGCGCGTCCTCGGCCATGTACACCAGGTCGCACCCCGTCGCCAGCTCGCTCCCGCCCGCGAGGCAGTACCCGTGCACCTGCGCGATAACCGGCTTCGCGAGGTCCCAGATGCTCATCCAGCTCTCCGTCACGTGACGAGGCCACTGGCCGTCGCCCGCCGCCGTGAAGAACGGATAGTCGAGCCCCTCGTTCCCCCCGCCGAGGTCATACCCCGCCGAGAATGAGGAACCCGCGCCACGCAGGATCTGTACGTGCACGTCCGGGTCCATGTCTCCCGTCCGCAGCGCGTGGAGCACCTCACCTCGCAACGCGTGGTTGAGCGCGTTCCGCTTCTCTGGCCGGTTCATCGTCACCCGCCGTACGTGCGGCGCGGGCATGTCGACCAGCACCACTGTGTACCCCGTGTCCCCACGCAAGTAGTCCGGCCGCGGCGCCCCGTTGGCCTGCAGCTCACGTCCCGTCGTCATCTCGCACCTCCCTCATGTGAACGTCGTCCGAGTATGCCCGCTCCGAGGCGCACACGCCCCGCCGACCTCCGCAGCCGCCGAGGCGTAGCATCGATCGCATGACCGCCCGTCCGAGGACCGCCCGACCATGATGAGCGGGCGCAACCGTCGCCTCCAGCGCCCCCAGACCTCCTCGCGCGTCCTCGCGAGGCGTGCGGTCGGCCTCTTCCGCCCCTACCGAGCCGCCTTCGCGCTGCTCTTCGCGCTCCTCGTCGCGAGCACCGCCCTTGACCTCGCGGGCGTCCGCCTCCTCGGCGCGATGGTCGACCAGATGACGGCGGACGGCGACCGCAGCTCGCTCAACCGCCTGCTCGCCATCTTCGTCGCGTTGGTCCTCGCCTCCGCGCTGCTCGGCGTCTGGCAGTCGTACGTGAACCAGATCATCGGGCAGGGCGTCACACTTCGGCTCCGCACCGCGCTGCACGATCACCTCCAGCGCCTCTCGTTGCGCTTCTACACCCAGACCCGCACTGGCGAGATCCTCTCCCGCGTCTCGACCGACGTGAACGCCGTCCAGCAGGCCGTCACCGGCACCTTCACCGACTTCCTCCAGAACGTCCTCACGCTCGCCATCGCCTTCGGCCTCATGTTCACCATCGAGTGGAAGCTCGCCCTGGCGACGCTGCTCGCGCTGCCGCTCTGGGTCTACCCGACGATGCGCGTCGGCCAGCACATGCGTGACCTCATGCGGGCCTGGCACCAGGAGGCCGCGAGCATGTCCTCGCACCTGGAGGAGACCCTGTCTGTCTCCGGCTCCATGGTGGTCCGCGCCTTCGGCCGCGAGACGCACGAACGCGACCGCTTCGAGGCTTCCAACCAGGAGCTGTACCGCCTGTCGCTCCGCCGCATGATGGCCGGCCGCTGGTTCAACATGGGCACGAGCCTCTTCGGCGCGCTCATCCCCGGCCTCGTCTACTGGTACGGCGGCCGGGCCGTCATCGGCCAGTCGTTGTCCGCCGGCGACGTCGTCGCCTTCGCCATGCTCGTGCAGCGTGTCTTCGGCCCGTTCGCCTCCATCGCCCGCATCAACACGACGCTGCTCTCATCGCTCGCAGTCTTCGAGCGCATCTTCGAGTACCTCGATACGCCAGTGGAGGTCGAGGAGCGCCCCGGCGCCCACCGCCTCGGTCGCGCCCGCGGCGCCATTGAGTTCGACCACGTCTCCTTCGGCTACGCCGGCCCCGACCGCCTCGCCCTCGATGACATCACCTTCGAGGCGGCCCCCGGCACGATGGTCGCCCTCGTCGGCCCGTCCGGCGCCGGCAAGACCACGATGACCTACCTGCTCCAGCGCTTCTACGATCCGCTTTCAGGAGTCGTCCGCATCGACGGCCACGACCTCCGCGACCTCACGCTCGACTCCGTGAGTGACGCCGTCGGCACCGTCATGCAGAGCACGCACCTCTTCCACGCCTCGCTCGCCGACAACATCCGTTACGGCCGCCTCGCCGCAACGGACACCGAGGTGCGCGCCGCCGCCTCCGCCGCTGGCCTCGACGAGATGATCGACCGTCTTCCCGACGGCCTCGATACCCTGGTCGGCGAGCGCGGCTATCGCCTCTCCGGCGGTGAGCAGCAACGCGTTGCCATCGCGCGGGCTGTGCTCAAGGATGCCCCGATCCTCGTCCTCGACGAGGCCACCGCTTCCCTCGACTCCCGGCTCGAGCGCGAGATCCGCGAGGCGACGGCACGGCTCTCCGAGGGCCGCACGACCGTCGTCATCGCCCACCGCCTGTCGACGGTCGTCGCCGCCGACCTCATCCTTGTCTTCGACCACGGCCGCGTCGTCGAACGCGGGCGCCACGAGGAACTGCTCCGCCACGAGGGCCTCTACGCCCTCCTGTACCGCGAGCAGTTTCGCGACACCTCGGAGGCCGCCCCCGAGGACGGAGAGCTGGCACCGCTCACCTGACCTCGGTTACTCACTGGCGGTGGACGCCCGCCGTCAGGGGGCGATCGTCACCGTGTAGGTCTGGCTGACCTTGCAGATCGTCCCGTACACGTAGGTCGCGCCCAGCTCGACCGTGAAGGTGTACGTACCGGCGACCGTTGCCGTCCCCGAAAGAGTGACCTGGTTGCTGCTCGGGCCAGGGGAGAACGAGAGTCCAGGCGGAAGCAGCGGAGCGTTCGTCACGCTCGCCGGCAACAGATTGCTCGCCGGAGTGAGCGACAGCGTCGAGGAATACGCGAACCCGACCTGCCCGTTTGGCAGCCCATTCGGGTGCATGTTGACCTGGTTGCAGTGGAACGGCGGCGCGGCCTCGGTCCTCACCGCCCCCGTCCCGAGGAATGCCATCGCGCTCGCGAGCGCCACCATCAGCATCACCCGTCGCATCGATGTCCCCTCTCTCCGCTCGGCACACTCTAACCCGGGTCATGCGAGGCGGCATTCGCCTCGCCGCTTGCGCTACGCCGTCACCCGCCCGCGGTCGCGCAGGAATACAGACCACACCTCCTGCACGATCAGGATTCCCAGGCTCACGAGGAGGACACCGAAGATCACTTCGGAATGCAGGTCCTCGCCGAGCACGACCCAGCTGCTGAGGATGCCGAACAGCGGCTGGCTGCTGTAGATCACCGAGATGCGCGAGGGCGGATACGTCTTCAGCAGCCATGCATTCGCGATGAACGCGAACCCGCCGATCAGCACCCCCTGGTACAGCAGCGACCACACCAGCGGCCACGCGAACTCGTAGTCCGTCCCCTCGATCGGCACGCTGACGAGGAACAACAGGATTCCCGCCGTGAACGCCTGCGTCAGCACGATCTTCGCCAGCTCGATCCGCTGCGACAGGATCGAGATCAGCACCTGGCTCCCGCCGAGGAGGAACGACGACACGAAGATCAGCAGGTCGCCGTGCAGCTGGCTACCGCCCTTCGCTAGCCCCGGCCCGAACGTCACGATGACCCCGGCGTAGCTGATCACGATCCCCACCACCTGCGCCCGCCCGATGCGGTCGCCGCTCACGAATAGGTGCGACAGGACCGCCGTCCAGATCGGGAACGTCGTGAGGATCACGACGGTATGCGCGACGCTCGTGTGGTCCTGCCCCACGTTCGTCGTCGCGATCGTCGCCACAAACAACGCGCCGAGAAGCACGAGCGGCAGCACCTCGCTCCGCGCCGGGAGCACCCGCCGTCTCGAAACGAGCGCCCACGCCAGCAAGGCACACCCAGCGAGGAGGAAGCGCGCCGATCCAATTTGCAGCGGGTGGAGGTAGCGCAACCCGAACTTGATCGCCGTCGGGTTCGCCCCGAACAGCACCGCCAGCCCAAGCGTGAACAGCGCCGCTCCGGCCGTCACCGGCCGCCGCTCGAGGGGCGCGGGTCGCGCACTCATCCGAGGAGTCTAGTCGCTGACCCCCGCGAGCGGCACCGCGCCCTCATCCGGCGTTTGGCCAACGGCCGCCTTCGCCTCGAACGCTTCGAAGATCGCACCCGCCTCCGCGATCGAGGTCGCCTCGAAGATCCGACCCCGCACGACTCCGGCCCCCACGCGCCCGGTCGTGTACAGCGACAACTGCCGTCGCGTGTGCACCAGCGCCTCCCGAGGCGGCAGCATCGCCTCGATGAGTGACAGGTGACGCCGCCTGGTCGCCGCCTCGTGCGCGCGCCGCTCCCCGACGGGGCGAGCCTCGTGCTCCGGGTCGAACATCCACGGCCGCCCGAGCGCCCCTCGCCCCACCATCACTCCGAGGCAGCCCGTAGCCGCCATCATCCATTGCGCCTCCGCCAGCGAGCGGACATCGCCGTTCCCCGTCACCGGGATGCGCACCGCCCGCACTACGTCCGCGATCACCTCCCACGGTGCCCGCCCCGCGTACTGCTGCGACCTCGTTCGGGGATGCACGGTGATGGCGTCCACGCCCACGTCCTCGGCCATTCGCGCCACCTCGACGGCGTTCAGGCACGTGTCGTCCCATCCGCCGCGGATCTTGATCGTCAGCGGTATATCGAGGGCGGTCAGCTCACGCCGCAACGCCCCGAGGATGCGCGCCGTCCGGGGCACGTCGCGCATGAGCGCCGCACCCTTGCCCTTCGTCACGGCCTTCTTGGCCGGGCACCCCATGTTGATGTCGATGACGCTGGCCCCCGCCTCGACGAGCCGCACCGCGGCCGGCACCAGCGTCTCCTCCGAGTTGCCCAGCAGCTGCATCGCCACCGGGCCCTCGCCCGGGTCAATCGCCGTCCACACCGCCGCTTTGCTCATGCCCATCCCGAGCAGCGCCGCCGCGTCGATCTCCTCGTTGGTCGAGAACCCCGCCCCGCACTCGCGCGCGACGAGGCGATACGGCGCGTTGGTGTAGCTCGCCATCGGCGCGAGCCGCACCGGCCCCGCCGCAATCAGGTCGCGCATGGACAGCATCGAACGAGTATCGAGGCACGCCGCGTCTCGGACGAGCCCGTATGGCGCATTGGTGCCGGGCGAGGGCGACCCGAGTGCTACGCCGTGAGCGCCTGCCGCGCCCGCAGGATCGACTCGCGCTCCTCCAGCAGCAGCGCCCGCTGTCGCAGGTCCCACAGCGTCGTCCACTTCGCCTGCTCGTGCGATGCGTGCGAAGCGTTCGCCACCTGGTCGCTCAGCACGGGTGCCCGGGCGTCCAGCCGAGCGATCTCGGCGTCCACCTCCGCCAGCCGCTCGGCGAGCCAGCGCTCCTCGCCGGTCTCGGCCCGCCCGACGTCGGCTTCGGCCTCGGTGGTGATCTGCCCGTCAGGCGAGATGTCCCATGCCTCCTGGATCCGAGCCATGAACACCGGGCATGGCGCGGTCATCAGCACCTTGAGCGCCACGCTTCCGAGGGCATACCGCCCGCTCGCGCCCAGGCCGTGCGTGCTCATCACGATCACCTCGGACTGCTCCGTGGTCGCCAGCTCCACGATATGTTCCGCAGTGTCGCCACCCTCGATGACCTTCGTCTCGACCTTGAGCCCGGCGCCGCGCAGCACCTCGGCGCGCTCGAGCAGGTACTGTCGGGCGCGCTCCGGCCGTTCCGCCTGCAGCCGCGCGATCGGGTCACTCGGATTCGCGGCCGGTGGCGTGTGTACCACCGTCAGCAGCGTCAGCTGCCCACCGTTTTGGTTGAGAATGCTCTGGGCATAGCTGAGCGCACGCTCCGCGTGCGGCGACTCATCGAGCGGTACCAAGACTCGAGCAAACATCTGCAACTCCTCGATCCTCAGCGGTGGGGCGTAGTCTCGCACGTGAGCGCCGCCACTCGCAGTGTCCAACGGCCCGTCACGGGAGGGCCCTTCGGCCCCGCCGCTGCTGGGGACTCACCCCTCGAGGCTGTCCCTAAACTCGTAGTAGTTCAGCACCTTCCGCATGGCGATGGCCGCCCGCTCGTACGTCGGGTACGCCGCTACTCCGATCTCCCGTAGCCGCCCATCGAGGTCCGCGACCGCCGGCCCGTCCTCCAGCGGCATCGACGACGAAGTGAGCGCGCTGACCGGTTTCCCGCTTCGCTCCCGCAGCCGCTTGAGCGCCGCCAACTGCCCATCGAGACGTTCCTGGTCTGCCGCGTCCCCCGACCCGGGCCGCACCTGCATCACCAGCGAATCGATGCTGGGGTCCTCCGCCAGCACATCGAGGATCGTGTCCATCTCGCTGCGGTTCGACCCCATGTCCACCGGGTTGTTGAAGCTCGCCCCCACGAGGCTGAACCAGCTCGCGAGGCGCTCCCGTGACGCCTCGGACAGCGCCGGCACCCGCATCCCCGCCCGCGAGAACACGTCCGCCATCGCAACCGACTGCCCGCCCGATCCGCCCGTGAGCCCCACGCCGTTCCCGCTGAAGCGCGGCCACAGCCGCAGGCCCTTCAGCACGTCCACCATTTCGAGCACCGAGGTCACCGGGATCGCGCCCGTCTGCCGGAACACGGCGTCCCAGACCTCGGCCGCCCCCGCCAGCGAGGCGGTGTGTGACGAGGTCGCTCGCCCGCCCGCGTCCGTCAGCCCGCCCTTCCACAGCACCACCGGCTTCCGCCGCGCCGCCTCCCGCAGCGCCGCGAAGAATCGAGGCCCGTCGCGCAGCCCCTCCACATACATCGCGATATAGCGGGTCGCCTCGTCCAGCGCGAAGTACTCGAGGTAGTCCGCGTTCTCGAGGATCACCCCGTTCCCAAAGCTGATCGCCATCCGCACCGGCACCCCTGAGGCGTGCGCGGCCATCGAGAAGTCCACGGCGTGCCCGCCGCTCTGCGACAGGAACGTGACGTCGCCCTCGAATCCAGCCGGCTGGTTCTCCATGAACCGCACGCCGAGGCCCGGATGGTACAGCCCCATGCAGTTCGGCCCGATCAGCGGTAGCTTCGCCTCGCGCGCCATCTCCGTGATCCGCTGCTGCTGCGCGCGCCCCTCCTCGGTGTCCGTCTCCGCGAACCCCGAGGTGAACATCCCCACCCCGCCCACGCCTTTCGCGATGCAGTCACGCAGTACTACTGCCGCCGCCACGCGCGGCACCGCCACGAGCGCGTAGTCGATCTCGTCCGGCACTTCGAGGAGGCTCGTGTAGTTCGGCACCCCCAGCTCCTCGATCCCGGGGATCTCCTTCGGGTCGATCTGCACCGAATACACCTTGCCCGTGAACGTGCTCAGCGACCGGATCCACCGGTAGTTGCGCACCTTCGCGTCCCCGATGACCGCCACCGTCCGAGGGTTCAGCATCCGTTCGAGGTCATACCCCAGCGCCATCCGTGTCCTCCCCCCCCCACCGAGCCATCCGTCCGCGCGGATGATACGTCCCGTCATCACGATTGGCCTATAGAGCGCGCGAGGCCCGAGGCGAAGAACCCCACCGCCGCCGATCCCTTCGCCGTTTCGGGGAAGGGTGGGGGGCCTCCGTCGCGCGGGCAGCAGCTAGCTGCCCGCCGCCATGACCAGCGCCGCCCGCCGCTCCGCCGCCAGTTGCCGCGAGTCATACACCGAGGTCAGCCGCGTCACCAGCCCCGCCCCGTCCAGCTCCAACGCGGTGATCCCCACGAGCCCGTCCGCGGCCGTCCACTCGAACCCGCCGCCCGAGGCGCCCCCCACCACGTGCCGCAACCGGCTCCCCGCGCCGTACGGCGCCCCAGCCAGCACCCGCTCGAGGTACCGCGTCGCCTCCGCCCGCCCCACCAGCTGCGCCCGCAGCGCCATGTCTTCGAACAGCACGTCCGGATGCAGCAACGCCGCCACCCCCGCCGCATCCGCCGCCGCGAACCCCCGCTGCACCGCCGTCGCCACCTCGACCAGCTCCGGCGCGGCCTGCGAGGGCACCCGCGACTCCTTTAGGTCCCGCGGGAACGACTCCTCAGGCGTCCGCATCGACTCGTACGCCGCCGTGTCGAAGAAGAAGCTGTCCCAGTAGTCCACCCACCGCACGATCTGCCCCTCGACGAAGTCGACCGCACCGAGGATGCGCAGCTCCCCGCCGAACAGCTCCGGCGTATCCACCATCCGCACCAGCGCGCTCGACTCCCCCGCCAGCACCCCCGTCTGATACGACCGCGCCGTCGACGGCCACGTAGGCATGTACTGCGCGAACAACCCCCGCAACGCCTCGAACCCATCGAGGCCCCACCCCAGCGTCGCGTCCGTATACGTCACCAACCCCGAGGAGAAGAACCCCATCGTCCCCTCGACATCGGCCGCGCTCTTGATGCGAAAGAACCGCTCAAACGTCTCGAGCAGCGGTGACGGCTGCGTGTTGGAGTGAGAGGTCATTTAGCCACCGGCGCGAAGCCGCGCGGACGCACTCCAAAAACGAGACGCGCCACCTTTGGATCCCCCATCACCGCGACCACCAGAGCCGTCCCGCGTTACCCTGCCAGGCTGCCGCGGGTCACACCTTGCAGACGTAGAATCGCGCGCATTGCAGACCGTACTATCCCACTGCGCGCAGTCTGCGCCGTCGTTCCTCGTGCGTCATGGTTACGTCGTAGAGCGAAAGCATCTCCTCCGTTTTCAAAGCCAGTAGATCCGCAAGTTCATCGACGGTATATCCCAGATCATTCTGATGCATCTGGACGATCTCTTGGAGTAGAGTCGGCTTTTCGATGGGGACATCGAGTTCCGGAGGTTCCTGCCGCCTAAACCCTCGGCTTCCGAGCTGCATATACAGTGTCCGTCGCTGCCTCTCTGAGATTGCGCCGAGCTCACCGGCGCAATAAAGCAACGCCGCCATCGACACTCTCCAGAACGGTTTCATCTCGGCCAAGCTATGCACCGTGACCCGCTGGAAGTGTGGACGTATTTCATCCTCCGGCATCAGTAGTTCGCGTCCGAACGAATACGCTTCTTCTTCCATTTCCGGCCTTGGCGCCCGGTGCATTACGACGTGACCGAGTTCGTGAGCAAGCGTTAGGCGCATGCGATCTCCCGGCATATCCCTGTTCAGGAAGAACATCGGAGGCAGCCCCGGAATCCATCTGCTAACGCCGTCAACATCTCGTGTCCCGAAATCACAGTGGAGTACGATGCCCCCAGCATCCTCCACCGCAGATGTCAGGTCCTCGACCGGCCCAGGGGGTAGATTCCACGTTGATCGGATTGCTCTCGCAACTGCTTCCGGTGATCCAAAATCCCTCGGGTTCAGGCGCGGGATGTTCTCCGAATTGAGTTCGGCTGCGGCCATTAGACGCGCGACATGAATGCGCCGCACATTCAGATTGGCGTGCATTCTATTCAACACCTTGGTCGAAGTGTTGTGTTTTCGGTGGAAGAATTCGCTGACGCCGGGGCCATACACGGGCTCGTCCATGAAAAAGAAGTGCTCCGGATAGCCGAGGGCATCCACGACATCTGAGATGATCGCGTCTGACGCTGGACTTTGCCCGGCCTCGATCCGCGAGATGTGCCCCTGTGTGATCCCAATCGTGCGGGCGAGGCCGCTTTGCGTCTCTCCTCGTGACTCACGTGCTAGGGCCAGCATCGTCGGATTGAACGTCCGACTGAGGCTAGCTGGTCCGCGCGTCCCCCTCATTGGAATCCCCTGCCTGCTCTTCCTTCTGTTCTTTGGCGCGTGCCTCTTTCTCGGCGACCGGACGCACGCGAGACCGATCCGGTGGTATCTGACGCGGTGACACGCGCCTCTTGGAGGCTGGCGCGATTCCACCGGCGGCGGGCGAGAGTGGGCGAGACACCTGGGGAGTGCCTGCCGCGGCACTGCGTTCGAGTTCGTAGTCCCAGTAGTTGCCGTCTGCACCGTTTGGGCAGACGACGTGTATGGACCGGATGCCGGTCTTGGTCTTGTTCAGCCGGTACCCGACGTGGACGTGGGTCGGGGGGTCGAGGGAGAAGAGCTCGATCTGATAGACCGATCCTGGAGCCTGCTCTACGAAGTCAAGCGCATATTGTGTGGCGTTGTTCGCGACAAGTAGGCCGGCGGAGAATTTCCTCAACTTGATAACCCACTCGTCGCGGATCGAGACGATGAACAACTGCCCGTCGTCGCGGAATGTCACCCCGGGGAGCCCCGCGAGCACACGACGCGCATGATGCACCATCAGACTGTGGATCACGGTGGCCTGCGCGCCGAGCCGATGGATGTGTCGCACTTGACGATACTGCATCTCATAATCGTGCCACGCACACTCCACGACCTCGGCGAGCTTCGGCTCGATGAAGGCGAGTGCGACCCGCGCGTGCTGCAGGCTTCTGACCATTTCGGCCTCCGACGGGGAGTCTGACAGCCACGCTATCGCCGTACCCCGGCAAAGTCAAGATGTTTTATTCATTATCTATGACTGAACAAATGTTCTTGTCGGCCTCGTGCCCCTCACCGGGCGTGCGAGCCGTCGCTGTCTCGCTGCCTAACAAAGAAGGCGGCCCGCTCGGACCGCCTCGCCAACAGTACGTTTGGTAGCAGGGGGCGGATTTGAACCGCCGACCAAGGGCTTATGAGTCCCCTGCTCTACCACTGAGCTACCCTGCCACGTCCTCCGATTCTACCGCCGCCCCCCGTCCCGGGCGAGTCCATCGAGGCGTCTCCGCCCGCCGAGGCCCAACGCGAATGTGCTACGGTGACCGCATGTGCCGCAGCATCCAGACCCTCCGCCGACCCGACCAGCCTGCCACCGACGACGAAGTCCGCGCCGCCGCCCTCCAGTACGTCCGCAAGCTCAGCGGCTACCGCGCCCCCTCGCGCGCCAACGCCGAGGTGTTCGAGGCCGCCGTCGACGAAGTCGCCGCGGCCACCCGCCGTCTGCTCGACTCCCTCGCGCCCGCCGGGACGCGCAAGGCCGCCGGCTAGCCCCGGACCTACCGAGGCGTCAGCCCGACCTCGAACCCCACCGCGCCCAGCGGAGTCACCAGCGCGCTCAGCGCCTCCGCATCCGAGGCCCGCACCGTCACGTGCCCCAGCTTCCGCCCCTCGC
>JAIBBD010000075.1 GCA_019694855.1 Dehalococcoidia bacterium | reverse complement strand
CGTCCGTCTGGCGGGCACGAACGTCTCCGAGGGCATGCGCATCCTCGATGAGTCCGGCCTCGACCTCATCCGCGCGGACGGCTTCGCCGAGGCGGCCCGCAAGGCCGTCGCCGCCGCGAGCTAGCGCTGGTGACGTCCGACGTCGAGCCCGGAGGCTCATCGGAGCCACCGCCAGAGGCGTCACGCGATGTCGCCCTGTTTGTCGACTGGGAGAACATCCGCTTCTCACTGAGTCCTCGCGGGTACACCCCGAGCGTGGCAGCAATCCTTGACGCCTGCGGCCGTTTCGGCCGCGTGGTTCTGAGTCGCGCTTACGCGGACTGGCAAAGCCCCACTCTCGCGCACGACCCGGCCGCGCTCTATGTCGGCGGGATTGAACCGATTTATGTGCCGGTCCGCCGATATCGCGAGGAGTCGGGGGGCGACACGGTCAAGAACTCAGTGGACGTGCGGATCGCGGTGGATGCCATCGAATTGGTTCACACCCACCCGCAGATCGAGGTCTTCGTTCTCGCGAGTGGGGACCAGGATTTCCTCCATGTGGTCAATCGCCTGCGCGCGAATGGCAAGCGAGTCGTCGGCCTTTCGATTTCCTGGACAGCGTCACCGCGACTCGTCGAACGTGTCGATCACATGATCTTCTACGATCGTGAACTCGGGCTCGGGATCGAGCCGGAGGAACGACCTGTCGCGGCCGGCCCTCCTTCGACAACGCCACTCGAGGACACTGCGGAGGCGATTGCGGAGGCTGAACAGCTGGAACGCGAGGCAGCTCGTCGGGTCGTGAACGCCGTCCGCTACACGCTCACCGAGTACCGCTCGAACAAGCGCGAGATTACGCTGGCCGGCCTGGGCGCGGAACTGCAGCAGCACCTCGGCGACCATCTGTTCCGGATGGCCGTCCGGGGACGGCTCCAGCGCATTAGTCGCGTCATGGAGCGTCATGGCGAGCTGAAGATTGTTTCGAGGGGTGTCGACGACTGGCTTTATCTGCCAGACGAGGAGGCTGAGCCGCTCACCGAGCCGGCGGTTGCCGCCCCTCCTGCGCCTCGGACCTCGGCCGCACCGCGAGGCCAGTCGACGGAATGGGCGCTGCTGCCACCCGATCTCAAGTTGCGGGCCATCCAGGTCGTCGCGGACCTCGCTAAGGATCCCAAGCTCGACTACATCACATTCAATCGGATTCGCGATGCCTTGAACGATTCTGATCTTGGTGTCGACCACGACGGACATCGCCTGGCGAACACAATGGTCGCCGCTGCGGTCCTGATTCAAGATCAGGAGCGGCAGTGGTATGACGTCTTCACCGGCCGGACGGGGACGTTCTGGTCAATGTCACTCAATCGAGAAAACGAGGAAGTCAGGCGGGCGCTGCCCGACGACAGCGGGCACGGCGCCAACTAGCGGCGTACGGATTAGGAGCAGACGGTGGGCGTACTTCTCGACGAGAACACCCGGGTGGTCATCCAGGGCTTCGGCGGCGCGGGCCAGCGCGAGGCCCGCAACTGCATCAACTACGGCACGAAGATCGTTGCCGGCGTCACCCCCGGCCGCGGCGGCCAGGAGATCGAGGGCGTCCCGATCCGCAACACCGTGAAGCAGGCCGTCGAGGAGTTCGGGGCCAACGTCTCGCTCATCTTCGTCCCGGCCGCGTTCGCCGCCGACGCCATCCTCGAGGCCGCCGACGCAGGCGTGCCGGTCGCCATCTGCATCACCGAGGGCATCCCGACGCGCGACATGGTCGGCGTGAAGCGCTACCTGCAGACCTCCGAGACCACGCTCATTGGCCCGAACTGCCCCGGCGTCATCACGCCGATGGCGCGCGCTCGCGCCGGCATCATGCCGCCCGACGTCTACCTCCCCGGTAACGTCGGCGTCATCTCGCGATCGGGCACGCTCGTCTATGAGACGGTCGACCAGCTCACGCGGCTGGGCATCGGCCAGTCCTCCAGCGTTGGCGTCGGCGGTGACCCCATCATCGGCACGACCCAGCGCGAGGCGCTCGAGCTCTTCGAGAACGACCCCGACACCGCGGCGGTGGTCATGATCGGCGAGATCGGCGGCACCGCCGAGCAGGAAGCCGCCGAATACATCAAGACAATGTCGAAGCCCGTCGTCGCCTTCATCGCGGGCGCCACCGCGCCTCCCGGACGCCGCATGGGCCACGCCGGCGCGATCATCGCGGGCAAGGCCGGCACCGCCCAGGCCAAGCAAACCGCGCTCATGGACGCCGGGGCGACCGTGTCGCAGTCGCCCTCCCAGATCGGCGAGACGATGCAGCGCGTCCTCAAGGAGCGTGGCCTGGCCTAGTCGTCCGGCCCGCGCCCAAACGAAGAACCCCGCCAACGGCGGGGTTCTTGCTCGTATGCACCATTCGAGGTGGGTCGGCTACTCGGTCTCCACCTCGTAGCCGTGCCTGATCCAGTCGACCATCCCGCCCTCGACGTTGTAGAGGTCGGTCAACCCGACCGCCGACGCGAACTCGGCCGCAACCGCCGAACGCGCGCCCGTCTTGCAGATGAACAGGATCGGCTTGTCGCGCGCCAGCTCCCCGTTCCTTGGGAGGGTCGCCATGTGCGAGATGTTCAGCGCCCCCGGCACGTGGGCTTCCGCCCACTCCCAGCCCTCGCGGCTGTCGATCACCTGCACGTCGCTGTTGTCGATCATCTCCTTAGCCTCGGCGACCGAGATGCGCGTGAACGGCTCGAGCTCGCTCTTCGTGGCCAACCGACTATCCTTTCGTCGCGCGTTCCGCGCCGCGTCGAGGTGTAAGTAGCGTCTCGAGATGAGTGTAACAAAGCCTGTGGTTGGTCTCTCGGCCGCGCCCGTCCTCGGGATCGACCTGCGCAGCGGGCCGCGCTACCCCACCGGCCTCGCCGTCCTCGGGCGCGACCGCCATCTGCGCCAGCTGGCGGTGGTGCGCACGGACGAGGAGATCGAGGCGGCGGTCGAGCGCTGGCGTCCCGCGCTGATCGCCATCGATGCCCCGCTCGCGTTGCCCGAGGGCCGCTGCTGCGCCGACCCGACTTGCGAGTGCGCCCGCTTCGGCATCTACCGCGAGATCGACCGCCTCTGCGCCCGCCTCGGCTACCGCCCCTTCCCCACGCTCCTCCCCTCGATGGTCAAGCTCACGCTCCGAGGCAGCGCGCTGCGCGAGCGCCTGGTTGCAGGCGGCGAGCAGGTCGTCGAGGTGTACCCCGGCATGGTGCAGGACATCCTCGGTATCCCGAGGAAGCAGGCCGGCCTCGAGGGGCTGACACGCGGGCTGCGCCGTGCCGGCGTGCGCGGCATCCCCCGCGCCCGCCGCGTCACGCACGACGAGCTCGACGCCGTCACCTGCGCGCTCGCTGCCGTGCTGCACCTGGAGGGCCGTGCGCAGCTCCTCGGTTCCGGCATGCCCGTGCCGTTCGTCGCACCGCTCGCACCCGCGCTCCCCGCCTGATTCAGCGAGTACAATCGCCTCATGGCGACCCCCGACGACATCAACGAGTTGCTCGCGAAGCTCGACGAGGAGCGCGGCGCGTTCCTCGCCGGCGTCGGCGACCTGAGCGAGGAGGCCGCGGAACTCCGGCGTCCCGACCTCGATGGCGAGGCCGGTTGGTCCGCGAAGGAGCAGTTCTCGCATCTCGCGGAGATGGAACTGAGCTACCTCGTCACGGCGCAGCGCGCCGTCACCGGCGCCGACATCGAGCAGCAACGGCCCCGTTACCCCCTCGCCAGGGCGCACACCGCCACCGTCGCCCAGCACCTCGAGGAGCTGGCGCGGCTGCGCGAGCAGACCGTGAACTACATCCACTACCTGACGCCCGAGGAGTTTGACGCCCGCGTCATCAGCGGCGCCTTCCCGGAAATGTCCGTCCTGCAATGGCTCCGCTCCTACTACCGCCACGACCGCATGCACCTCGCCCAGATCGAGGGGCGTCAGTCCGACTACCAGCCGCGGTTCGTCGGGGGCGAGCCCGACCAGCGCCGCCGTGGCTGATCGGCCTCGCGTCTTCGTCACGCGCAGACTCCCCGGCGTCGCGCCCCTCGCACGCCTTGAGGAGGTCGCGACCGCCGACGTCTGGGAGCACGCTCGCCCTCCGGCCGCCGCCGAGGTAACCGCCCGCGCCGAGGGCTGCACGGCCCTGCTGCCCATGCTCACCGAGCGCATCGACGGCGCGCTCCTCGACGCCTGCCCGACCGTCCACACCGTCGCCAACATGGCCGTCGGCTACGACAACATCGACGTGTCCGCCGCCACCGAGCGCGGCGTCCTCGTCACGAATACGCCGGACGTGCTGACCGACACCACCGCCGACATCGCGTTCGCGCTGCTGCTCGCGGCGGCGCGCCGCGTCACCGAGGGTGAGCGCAAGGTCCGCGCAGGCGAATGGGGCACGTGGCAGCCCGACTGGCTCCTCGGCCGCGACGTGCATGGCGCGACGCTCGGCATCGTCGGGCCCGGCCGCATCGGCCGCGCCGTCGCGAGGCGTGCCGCCGGCTTCGACATGCGCGTGCTCTATTCGGGTCGCCGCGAGGTGGCGGACTTCCCCGGCGAGTACGTGAGCTTCGAGGCGCTCCTCGAACGTTCCGACTTCGTCTCCGTACACGTCCCGCTGACGCCCGAGACCGCTGGACTCTTCGGCGCTGACGTCTTCCGTCGCATGAAGCCGACTGCCATCTTCGTGAACACCGCCCGAGGCGGCGTCGTGGACCAGCAAGCGCTGCGCGACGCCCTCGTCCGAGGTGAGATCGCCGCCGCGGGCCTCGACGTCACGACGCCCGAGCCCCTGCCGCCCGACGACCCGCTCCTCGAGGCGCCCAACCTCGTCATCACGCCGCACCTCGGTAGCGCGACGGCACAGACCCGCGAGGCGATGGCGGATCTGGCGGTCGACGCGCTGTGCTCGGTCTTCGTGGGCGAGCGCCCGCGCCACCTCGTCAATCCCGACGCCTGGTCACACTGGAGGGGGCGGCGATGACCAACGGCCCGGAGTCCGACGCCACCGGACGCTTCTGGCTTGCTGACGTGCTCTGGCGCCTCGGCGGCGTGCAATTCGGCGACTTCAGCCTCGGCCGCACCGTGCGCCACTCGCCGGTGTACGTGAACCCGAAGCTCATCATCGCGCGGCCGGCCGCGCTCTCCCGTGTCGCGACGCTCATCGAGGACGAGCTGCGCATGGCGATGGCGATGCGCAAGCAGCCCGTCGCGCCCTTCGACCTCATCGCGGGAGTCCCCATCGGCGGCCTGCATATCGCCACCGCGCTCGCGCTGCAGATGCGCACACCGCTGCTGTACGCGCGTCCGGACGGCAACGTCGAGGAGGAGCGCCCCCACATCGAGGGCATCTACCGGCCCGGCCAGGTCGCCCTCGTGGTGGACGACCTCGCGACGGGCGGCGGCTCGCTGGTGGAGACGGTGACGAGGCTGCGGCGGGCCGGGCTGCGCGTGCAGGACGCCCTCGTGCTGATCGACCGCGAGCAGGGCGCGGCACGCCGCCTCGAGTCGATTGGGGTGCGTCTCTACTCGATCCTGTCGATCGAGGTGCTGCTCACCTACCTGCACTCCGCCGAGCGCGTGCCCGAAGAGGACTACCGCCGCGCGATGCGCTACCTCGCCACCGAGGGCTCCACGCGCTCCGAGTTCGACTAGCGCTCGAACCTAACTTACGCGTTGCGAGTGGCGACCACGCCTACAGCAGGCGGCGGATGGGCTTCCGCCCCGGGCGCGGGTCGTAGTTCGACTTGAACATCTCGAGCTTGTCGCGCTCGATGAGGTACTTGCCCGCGAACAACACCGCCGGCACGCGGCGCTGCTTGATCAGCCGCCGTAGGCTCTGCGGGTGAATGTTGAGCTCTCGGGCCGCTTCGACGAGGTCGAGGTAGTCCTGGAATGGGGAGTCAGGCACAGGTCTCTTCCATCTTTCGCCGTCAGAGAAGTGTTCATCTGCGTACGCAAGACTACTGACGTGCCTTCTCAGTGTAAAGCGCCTACGCAATTAGAGTGACACGTCCGAGGACGCGCGGCCCGACCTACAGCGCCGGCACCGCCGCGGCCCGCACCTGCTCTACGACACCCGGTAGCTGCTCGACGACATAATCGATGGCCGCCTCGTCGAGGGCCGGCCACAGGCTCATCCGCAGCGAGCCGATGGCCAGCTCGATCGGGACGCCCATGGCGAGCAGCACGTGCGAGGGCTCCCACGTCGCCGAGGTGCACGCGGCCCCCGCCGAGGCCTCAATGCCGAGCGCGTTCAGCGCTTCGACCACCGCTTCGCCCTCAACGCCGTCGAAGCAGAGGTGGACGTTCTGCGGCAGCCGCTGCGTCGGGTGCCCGTTCGACCGCAGCTCCGGCCAGCGGCGCCGCAACCCCGCGAGCAGCCGCTCCCGCAGCATCGAGGTGCGCGCCGCGAACGCGCCTCGCTCCGCCTGCGCAAGCGTCAGCGCCGTCGCCAGGCCGACCATGCCCGGCACGTTCTCCGTGCCCGAGCGGCGCTGCCGCTCCTGCCCGCCGCCCGACAGCTGCTCGAGGAACGGGATGCCCCGCCGCAGGTACAGCACGCCGGTCCCCTTCGGCCCGCCGAACTTGTGCCCGGACAGCGACAGCAGGTCGACGCCGAGCGCGTCCACGTCGAGGGCGTGCGAGTTCGCCGCCTGCACGGCGTCTGTATGCACCGGGATCCGACGCCCGAGGGCGCGCCCACGCTCGCGCACCGCGCGGGCCACCTCGGCGACCGGCTGCACCGTGCCCACCTCGTTGTTCGCGTACATCACCGACACCAGGACCGTGTCGTCGCGCACGGCGTCCGCCACCTCGTCGGGGTCGACGCACCCGAACTCATCGACGGGCAGCAGCTCGACCTCGAAGCCGAACCGCTCGAGGTACTGCACCGAGTGCAGCACCGCGTGGTGCTCCACCTGCGTCGTCACGATGTGCGCGCCCGCGCCCGCTTCGCGCTGCGCGAAGGCGACCCCCTTGATCGCGGCGTTGATGCTCTCCGTGCCGCCCGACGTGAACACGACCTCCTCGGGCAGTGCGCCGAGCACCTCGGCGACCTGCTCCCGCGCCGAGGTCAGCGCCTCGGTCGCACGCCGCGCGCTCGCATAATGCCCCGAGGGGTTCGCGTACTCGCCCGCAAAGAACGGCTGCATCGCCGCGAGCGCCTCCGGCCGCACCGGCGTCGACGCGCCCGAATCGAGGTATATCCGCCGAGGAGGGAGGGAGGGACTCACCTCGCTAGCATGCCCCCGCGGGGTATACCCGGTCAACGACGGGTGGGGGTATTACTGGCGACCCTGGATTACGCACTTTCTGGAACACCCTCCACCGATCGACCACCGACGGCGCCGAGCGTCGGTCGCCACCCTGTTGGGCGACTACTCCCTCGGGGCTCGATTGTGGTGCACGCAGAGGAGACGTCCGTTCGCCACTGTGGTCGCCCTTCCCTTGCTCCATAGGACAATTGTCGCCGGCGTCCGCCTCCCTGAAGTCTTCAAGACCCTCGCACCTATTACCGGTGCCGACGGGACCAGGCAGCTCGGACTAGGTCGCGCCTGACAATGCGCTCTTCGAGGTGAGCGGTGACGATTCGCAACTGCTCAGAGCTGGTGGGCTGTGAGCCTTAATCGATCGTCTGGATAACCATCTGCACTCGACTGCCCGCCTCTCCTTCATCGACCAGAGAGAGCGCGAGGCGATGTTGCACACCGTTAAGTTCGACCGGATCGGAGACGAAGGCACTCGATACCTCGAACTCCCTCAGCGAGTCCTGATATGACATCAAGTGTACCGGAATGTCACGTGCGACTGTTCTGATTAGGAACCATACAGTCAGAGCAGATATCGCACGCTGAGATGGGTCCAGTGACGACGCTAATGTGTGGCCTTCAGGCAACTCTATTCGCGTCTGGAATCGACTCTCGCTCGGATGGGAGTCAACCACGGGAAGGAGTTCCTCTCCGCCCGCATGCAACCAACCAGTTAGCAGATCATTCGCTGATACTTCGAGTCCTGCTGGGCTTCGTACGATAGCCGAAGTCGCGCTGAACTCCAGGGAGAGTGGTTCGATGTTTAGTTGCTCCTTCTCGTGGAATACGATTCTCTCGACAGTGCGTCGTGTGTCAACAAACTGCATTGTTCGCAGGGCCATCCATGCTGGCCACTCTGTCTCCTCTAATTCGGTCACCGTCAGAAGGTCTACATTTAGATGGCGGCCCTTTTCCCGAGCGCTCGTCGTGAACCCCCGTCGCGATACGATTGCAGCTCTGTCGGCCTTGATGTCGAGTGCCTTCTGCGCGATCTGCTCCACAATCTCAACGTTGACTGGCCGGCTGTAGTCCTTACAGTCGATCGCGTATAGCATCTCGCCGTGATGTGACGATTGCCAAACTGCGATGTCGACCTGTCTCATCTTGCCGGTGGTGCGATCGCGAATTCTGGCGTCATATTCGACACGAGCGCCTGTCGCGGCGAGCAGTTCCATGATTTGAACCAAGCGCTCGAACGCCTTACCTGGGCGAGCTTTAGCCATTTGGATCCCACAGCATGAGCACGAGTACGAGCGCGACAAGGTTCTGCCGGCTAGCTTCACTACGCCACGGAACGGTTGTGGGAGCAGGCCTTGCCCTCTTCGCGCGGGACGGGCATCAAAAACTAAGGCTACAGGCCGAGTCGGACTGACGCAACGGCCAGGACAACCTTAAGGCCTCGACAAGGTGGATGGGCGTCAGGCTGCGGCGCGGCTCGGTCATGCCGAAGTATGTACTGGACTGAGGTTCTAGCCTCCCTGGCGTGCTCCTCCGGGCCCACACATTCCAATCACCGTAACGCCGGACACCCTTGGGCTTCCATGAGTTCGCTGTCAGTGCTCGACGTGAAGCCAGGCAGCCCACACCGCGAAGCCAGACCCGTCGACCGGTCGTTCGCACCCTGGGCTCACCCTGGATGCTCCAAAAAGCGCCCAATCCCGGCGCGGCACACCAGGCAGAACCGCCACCCGCGGGTTCCAGGGCCGCTACGCCCAGCCGAACGCGAGGTTCCGGAGGCCACCGTAGATCATCGTCCGCGGGTTACGATCGAGCCTCGATTACGACTTTTGGATCGCCCTGGTGACTAAAGCCGATCGTCCGGGCGGCCCCGACTCGGGTACGACGACTGCCCACGAATAAACGGCAGATGCGTAGCGAGGCCCAGAAGAGCTCCATGGAGGGTGTTCCAAAAAGTGCGTAATCTGGCGTCGCCAGTAATACCCCGTCAACGACGGGTGGGTGGACGAGCTACGATGATTGGCGTCGATCGGGACGGGGTTGTACTCAAACGGCACGGATGGCGAGTCCGATGACGCTCAGTATCTCAGTCGTTAGTCCGGGCGGAATCTGGATGAGCGCTGACTTCCGTCTAACGGATACGGCGACCGGGCAGCCACGACCCTACGATTCGCCGAAGATCGTACCGCTGTCCTACCTTGAACCGATATGGCAGGGGCTGATCTCGTATGCCGGGGTTGGCTCATCGGCGAACCTCGAGACCTCCGAGTGGATTGGGCGCGTCCTCGAAGGCAATCCATGTCTCGGCTTGTCTGACCTCGTCGACGTTCTCCGTCGAGAGGGCGACGTCTGGCTCAATCAGGTTCCGCTTCGTCTGCGTGCGCATACCTTCAATGTTGCAGCGTTTGTAGATGGTTCGGCCCATTTCGCGATCGTAACTAACGTCGACCATTTGGACGGTACGTCAGGTTCCGTCTCGAGCAGGCTGTATGTTGAGCAGGACGTGGTTTCCGGTGGTGCCCATGTATTTGTGACGGGAATTCCCGGCTCCATCGACCGTGCGGATCGCCAAGAATTGGCCGCGATGGCCTGTAGGGAAAGCCCCGAACGAACGGAGATCCCGACGACGCTGGGGAGGCTGAATCGAGCGGCAGCGTCTGATCCGCGCTTCGGAGATTTCATCAGCCGAGGCTGCATTACCGCCGAACTACTGCCCGACGGAACTGGTCGTAGTTTCATCCACGAACCCACGTCGGACTTGATTCCAACGAGCGTGCTCGGGGGGCTCACGATGGGTCCCGAGCTAATTCTTCACGCGATCGAAGTCATGGGGCGCACCCGGGCCTTCGTACATCTGGTTGATGTCCCTGCGCACCAAGCACAAGCCGCGGTTGACTGCCTGAGTGAAGTCGGCATCGAGGTGGTTAGAATCGGGATCGATACCAGCAGCGAGGAACTGAAAATGCATCCGGATCAACTGGGGGCTGCCCGGATCGCACTCCGACAGTCCTTGCCGGATTCGGATCCCGCCGCCTAGCTCTTCGGTGCGGTTCCCGCGGCCGGGAGGATCGTCCGAGAGCCTCCGTAGAGGACCCCCTTAGCCCGCCGTTAACACGCCCGCCGCATCATCGCCTTCGTTCCGCGCGAAGGAGGTCGCCCGTGCCGCGTCCCGAGGTGCTCTTCGTCTGCATCCACAACGCGGGCCGCTCGCAGATGGCCGCGGCCTTCTGCGACCACCTCGGGGCAGGGCGCGTCCTCGTGCGCTCCGCCGGCTCCGAGCCCGCCGACCGCATCAACCCCGCCGTCATCGAGGCGATGCGCGAGGTCGGCCTCGACCTCACCCGCGAGTTCCCGAAGCCGCTCACCAACGAGGCCGTCGAGGCAAGCGACGTCGTGATCACCATGGGCTGCGGCGACGCCTGCCCCTTCTACCCCGGCAAGCGCTACCTCGACTGGCAACTCGCCGACCCCGCTGGACAGCCCCTCGACGCCGTCCGCCGCATCCGCGACGACATTCGAAGGCGTGTCGAGGCGCTGCTCGCCGAGCTGCTGCCTGCTGACGCCACGGCCGCGATCGAGGAGGATCGGCCTCGATGATGCTGCACTCTCCTGAAGC
>JAIBBD010000074.1 GCA_019694855.1 Dehalococcoidia bacterium | reverse complement strand
CGCGGCTGGTGATGGAACGGGCCTCGCGGCAGCTACAGGCAATCCAGCGTGTGACCGAGGTGGGCCTCGCCCGGCTGCCGTTCGAAGGGCTGATGGCCGCGCTCCTCGAACGGGTCGCCGAACTGCTGCTGGTAGATACGGTGACGGTGTTGCTGCGAGACGGCGACGAGCTGCTGGCGGTCGCGGCGATTGGGCTCGAAGAACAGGTCGAGCGGGGCGTGCGGGTGCCGCTGGGAGCCGGGTTCGCCGGGCGGGTGGCCGCGGAGCGACGTCGCGTGATCATCGATGATGTCAGCCGGTACCCGCTGGTGCAGCCGGAGCTGCGGGCTCGGGGCGTGCGCTCGCTGCTCGGCGTGCCGCTCATGGTCGAGGGCGACCTGCGGGGCGTCCTCGACGTGGGGAGTTTCAGCGGGCGGCGGTTCACCGAGGAGGACGCGGAGCTGCTCCAGGTGGTGGCCGACCGCGTCGCGCTCGCGCTGGCGAACGCGCGGCTGGCCGAGGCGGAGCAACAGGCGCGCACGGAGGCGGCCACCGCAGCGGCGACGGCCCGGCTGCGCGAGCAGTTCCTCGGGATCACTGCACACGAGTTGCGGACGCCGCTGACGGTGGTGAGCGGGTACGCATCGATGCTACAGCGTGGGCTTGAGCGGGACACATTGCAGGAGCCGGTGCTGCGGGGCGCCGTTGCGGAGATCGCGACGCACGCCTCGAGGCTCGACCGCCTGATCAACGACCTGCTCGAGGCCACCCGTGTGCACGAGGGACGGCTCACGCTGAACACGGAGCCGATGGATCTCTCGGAGCTGGCGCGAGACGTGGCGCGGCGGTTCTCGGAAGGGCCGGAGGCGAGCCCCTCGCATCGGCTGGTCGTGGAGGCGCCCGAGCCGGTGCGCGGCGAGTGGGACCTCGCCCGCCTCGACCAGGTGCTGAGCAACCTCGTGAGCAACGCCATCAAGTATTCCCCCGGGGGCGGCGAGATCACGATTCGGGTGCGGTCTCGGGCGGGTGGCGGAGCGGCGCTCAGCGTCCAGGACGAGGGCGTCGGCATTCCGGCGCGCGCGCAAGATGAGCTGTTCCAGCCCTTCAGCCGGTTGGTAGGGAGCTCGGATCCGGGCGGTATCGGCCTCGGGCTGTTCCTGGCCTCGCAATTCGTGCGCCGGCACGGGGGGACGATCAGCGTGCGCAGCGAGGTGGACCACGGCAGCACGTTCACAGTGGAGCTGCCATCGAGCGCGCGACTGGACGAAGAGGTGGCGGCGAGCGCCGCGCCCGCGGCAGGGGCGCGCCAGCGCGATTGACGCGTGGCCGCAGATGGACTACCAAACGTGATGCCCTCCCGAGTCGGCGAGCGGCATCGAGGGGGCGCGCGTGGCAGAGGCGACAGCGGGGGACGCGGGCGTCAGGCCGTACCGGTGGCTGCTGATCGGGGCGCTCGTCCTCTGCTCGACATCGATGCTCTGGTACGGGTTCACGATTGGTGTGCTGCTGCCGGACATCAGCGACGACCTCGGACTGCGGCCGGCGCAGGAGGGGTGGCTGAGCTCCTCGTTCTACTTCGGGCAGCTCGTGCTGACGCTCCCGGTGACGGCATGGCTATCGAGGTATCAGCCGCTGCGGACGATGGGCTTCGTGTACGTCGGGGCAATCGTGTTACTCGCGGCAGCGGCCGTGACGCCGTGGTACTGGGTGCAGGTGGGGATCCGCTTCGTCCTCGCGTTCGCGTTCGTTGCGCTGAACCCCGTGCGCACGCTGATCATCGCGGGGTGGTTCCGGCGCGACGAGGTGGCGCGGGTCAACAGCGTGTTCAACTCGGGGTTTGGCGTGGTGCAGACGGTCGCGTTCTGGAGCACCGGGGCGCTGCTGGGGGTGCTGGGTGGCTGGCGTGAGGTGCTGTGGATGCTCGTCGGCGTGGCGACGCTGTCTTCGGTGGCGTGGTTCGTGGTGGCGGCACGGGCGCCACGGCCGGCGTACGCGCTGCCCTCGGGCGGCGCTGAAGACAGCAATGGCGGCGGGATGGGCCGCGTGCTGCGACGGAAGCAAGTGTGGTTCCTGTGTCTGATCGGTATCGGTGGGGCGCTGACGTGGGCGACCTACCTGACGTTCTGGCCCTCGTTCGCGCAGGACGAGATGGGCGTGTCCAAGAGCGTGACGGGTATCGTGCTCGGCGTCTCGGCGCTCACGATCATCCCCGGGTCGCTGGCGGCGGTGTGGGTGATGCGGCTGATGCGCAGCCGGCGCCTGTTCCTCGTGGTGGCGACGGCGTCGCAAGTGCCGCTGTTCGGGCTGTGGGCGCTCGTTGACCAGCCGGTGTTGCTGGTCATCATCGGGCTCGTGCAGGGGTTCAGCTGGATCTACTTCCCGATCATGCTGAGCATCCCGTTCGACTTCGAGGGGTTCGACGCGCGGGACATCGCATTGGCCTCGGCGTTCTTCATCGTGGCGAACTCGCTCGCGTTGACGCTCGGTCCGGCGGTGTCAGGCGTCGTCGCCGAGCAGGTCGAGATGCGCACGGTCCTGCTGGTGGCGGCGATCATGCCGCTGATCTCAGTGCTCGGGGCGGTGCTGCTCGCGGACCCGCCGCCCGGGCCGATGCGCGAGGTGGGCGGGACGGAGACCGCGCTCGCATCGGCCTCGTAGAGTCCGACTCAGACGCGGGCGACTGGAGGGGGTGAACGATGGCCGGAGCGCTCGATGGGATTCGCGTCCTCGAATTCTCGCTGATCGTGGCGGGGCCGATGTGCGGGCTGGTGCTCGCCGACATGGGCGCGGACGTGATCAAGGTGGAACCGCCCGGGGGCGAGCCGCAGCGCAAGAACCGCAGCGTCGTGCCGGGCGAGAGCAAGCTCTTTCAGTCGTTCAACCATGGCAAGCGCGACCTCGTCGTCGACCTCTCGAGGCCGGAGGGGCGCGCGATCGTTCACCGGCTGATGCCGAGCATCGACGTGGTGATCGTGAACTACCGGTACGGCGTGGCGGCGCAACTCGGCATCGATTACGAGACGCTGCGAGGCATCCGCCCGGACGTCATCTACGTCGAAAGCACGGGCTGGGGGTCGCGGGGCCCGCTGGCGCAGCGCGGCTGCTCGGACGTGGTGGCGCAGGCGTATTCGGGGCTGATGGCGGCGGACGGGAAGCTCGAGCCGGATGGAGCGCCGGCCCAGGTGACGGCGACGGCGATTGCGGACTACATGACCGCGCTGGCCTCGGCGACCGCGATCTGTGGAGCGCTGTTCCATCGAGGCCGCACCGGCGAGGGGCAGAAGATCAACACCTCGCTGCTGCGGTCGGCGATCTGGGGACAGGCGCACACGGTAAACCGCGAGCCGGTGACGGACTCGCTGTTCGCGGACGTGACCGTCCAGAAGATGAACGAGATTCGTGCGTCGGGGGGTTCGTACTCGGACCTGATCGCGATGCGCGAGGGCGAGCGCTCGATGGGCGCGCAGTTCGCGCTCTACTACAGCGGCTACCAGGCGAAGGACGGCGGATTGATCCTCGGAGCGCTGACGCCGGCGAATCGGGACGCGTTTCGGCGGGCGCTGGAGCTCGTCGGCGAGGACAGCGATGACCCGAACTATGATGCGCTCGACCCGGAGAACGTGCGCAAGGGTGACGAGTTCAAAGAGATCATTCGCCAGAAGATGCGGACGCGGACGGTGGCGGAGTGGCTCGAGATCTTCGACGCGCACGGCGCCCCGGTCGCGCCGGTGAACTTCCCCGAGGAGCTGCGGGACGACCCCCAGGTGCAGGCAGAGGGCCTGTTCGTCGACCTCGTGCACGAGGTGACGGGCGAGCAGTCGGTGGTGGCGCCGGTCTTCGAGATGTCGGCGACGCCGACGCAGGTCACCCGGCCGTCGCCGCCGCTCGGCCGTGACACCCGCGAAGTGCTGATCGAAGGCGGGTGGAGCGCCGAGGAGGTCGAGCAGCTCGTCAGCGGCGGCGTGGTGTACGCGCGCGACTGAGGCGGTTCAGCCCAGGTCGACCCGAACGCGCTGTCCGGAGGCCGAGGCCTCTTCGAGCGCGTCGAGAAAGCGATGCCGTCGCACGGCGTGATCGAAATCGGGGTGCGCGGGGCCGCCGCCGTTGATGGCGTTGCCGAGGCGGCGGAACAGCTGTGCGACGTTGAGCGGCGGGCCGTTCAACGTCTCGGGCACCCAGCGGTCGGTGACCTCGAGCGGGATTGCCTCCAGCGCGCGTTCGCCGCGCTTTGCGCCCTCCAGGACGAGGTCGCCCATCTGCGCGCCGCCGCTGGACGTGACGCGGAGCGTGCCCTCGGAGCCTTGCACCTCGAAGCGGAAGCCGGTGCCGACGGCCGGGACGCTCTTGATGGCGGCGGAGACCAGCGCGCCGCCCTCGAGCATCCCGCTGAGCAGGACGTGGTCGGGCGCCGTAACGTCGAGCATCTGGTCGCTGCCCTCGAGGGGGACGCGTTGCACGCGCGTCGAGACGACGGCGGAGACCTCGGCGAACTCGCCCAGGCAGAAGGCGAGCGCGTCGAGCGAGTGACCCGAGGCGATGCTGAGCGTCGAGGCGCCCTTCGCGCGGTCGACGGCCCAGGCGAAGCTCTCGCGGCGGGGGCCAGCACCCGGGAGCGCGGAGTACATGTCGGCGGATAGCACGTCGCCGATGTAGCCGTCCCGGACCAGCTCGCGCAGGCGGATGAAGGCCGGCGCGCCGCGTGCCTGCAGCCCGACCATGTTGCGCACGCCTCGGGCGGTGGCCAGGTCGCGGAGCTCGGCCGCCTCCGCGGTGTTCGCCCCGAGGGGCCACTCGCAGAAGACGTGCTTGCCCGCTTCGAGCGCGGTCTTCACGAGGGCGCAGTGGCCCGGGACGCGCACGCACACCACGACGAGGTCCACCTCGGGATGCGCGGCGAGGGCCGCGGCATCGTCGAAGGCGTTCGCGATGCCGTAGCGGTCGGCGGTTTCGCGGGCGGTGGCCATCTGCGTGGTCGCCACACCGACGAGGTCGAACTCGGGGAGGGCCTGCAGCGCGGGCAGGTGGGCGCGAGTGCCCCAGCCGTAGTTCACGTTCGCGCCGATGATGCCGACGCCGATGCGGTCAGGCACTGGTTGCTCCTCGTCACAGGTCGCCGGGCGGATGCCGGACGGGATGATACACCGGTGGGTGGCGGAATCGGCGTGCTAGTCGCGGCGCAGGAGGGCGAGGATCAGGACCGGCGGCAACGTGAATATCAAACCGACGAGCAGCGTGCCGACGAAGATGACGCCCGTCTGGTAGTCGTCGTTGCGCACCTCGTTCACGACACCGCCGATGAGCGCGACCGCAAGGGCGGCGACCATGCCGGTGGCGACGTACCCGAGGGCGTCGAGGCCGCGCGACGCGAAGAAGGCGGTCACCGCCGGGCCGAGGACGAGCGCGAGCACCAGCAGCGCGGTCACGGCGGGAGGCAGGGGCACCAGCAGCGCAACGAGCGTCAGCACGGCGCAGACCGCGGCGGGGATGAACTGACGGGGCGACATCGGGGCGATTGTAGAGGCGCGCGCCCTTATGGCCTCGGCGCGGGGGGGGGTCAGCGCCAGCGTTCGGCGCGCCATTGCTCTTCGGAGGAGGCGGGACGGCGAGCGGCGATGCTCTGCAGCAGGCCGACGGCGACGAGCATGACGACGAGGGCGGAGCCGCCCTGCGAGATGAACGGCAGCGGGATGCCGGTGGTGGGGAGCAGGCGCAGGTTGACCGCGATGTTTACCACGCCCTGGACGAGCACGGTCGCCGTCAGGGAGACGGCGAGCAGGCGGCCGAAGGTGTCGGGCGCTCTCGTCGAGGCGGCGAAGCCCCTCGTGACGACCGTCGCAAGGAGGGCAATCAGGAGCAGGCCGCCGAGGAGCCCGAGCTCGGCGCCCAAGAAGCCAAACATGAAGTCGCTGGAGCGCGCGGAGACGGCGTCGAGGTGGGACTCGGCCCCGCTGAAGAGGCCGTGCCCGGTTACGCCGCCGGTGCCGAGTGCTACTTCGACCTGCCGCAGGTTGAAGCCGCTGCCGAGCGGGTCGCGGTTGGGGTCGAGGAAGACGGCGAGGCGTTCGCGCTGGTAGGCGGGGACGCCGATGAACAGCAGGGGTACGAGCGCCACGAGGACGGCCGTGATCGCGCCGAGGGTGCGCCAGGAGACGCCCCAGGCGACGGTGCACAGCAGCCAGATGCCGGCCAGCACGATCACCGTGCCCAGGTCGGGCTGGAGCGCGACGAGGGCCATTGGGACGGCCGTGAGCGCGAGGGAGACTGCCAGCGCGGCGGGACGTGGCTGGCGATGTGACGCATAGGCGGCGAGCGCCACAGCGAGCGCGAGCTTGGCGAACTCGGAGGGCTGGACTGTGATGCCCGCCACGCCGAGCCAGCGCTGCGCGCCGTGCTCGCTGACGCCGATAACGAGGACGGCGGCGAGCAGCAGCAGCCCGAAGCCGTAGACGACGGCAGCGAAGGGCGCCAGCAGTCGATAGTCCACGCGAGCCGCCACCAACATGGCGGCGAGACCGAGGACGGCGTAAGCCCCCTGGCGTAGCGCCTCGGCGCTCGAGGCCGAGCCGTGCGCGCCGTCGAGCGAGGCGGAGTAGACCATCAGCACCCCGAGGGGCACGAGGACGGCGACCGCGAGCCAGAGCCAACGGTCGGAGCGCGGCAGCGGGATGGGCAGCGGGAGCGCCTGTCGCATCATCGGGAAACCAGCGCCTGTCCCGGCGGGAGGGCGAAGTAGGCCTCGAGGATGCGCTTCGCCACGGGCGCCGCGTACGTCTGGCCGATGCCGTGCTCGATGTAGACGATGACCGCGACCTGGGGGTTGTCGTACGGGGCGAAGCCCATGTACCAGCCGTGTGAGTCATACGAGCCGTCCGGGCGCTGCGCGCCGAACTCGGCGGTACCGGTCTTGCCGCCAATGACGACGTTATCCGGCTTGCCCTCGAAGGCGGTGCCGCCGGGACTGGCGGCGACGCGCATCGCTTCGCGCACGACCTCGAGGTTGGTGGCGTCGACGGGGACGTGGCCTCGGACGGCGCGCGGGAGGACGTCGACGGCGCCGCCCCGCCGCAGGCCGTGGGCGACATGGGGCTGCAGGACATCGCCACCATTGGCAATCGCGGCGGCGGCCACGGCCATCTGGACCGGCGTAGCGGTGAGGTAGCCCTGGCCGATGCCGAAGGTGTAGGTGTCGCCGAGGACCCACGGCTCCTCGATCGTGTCCTCCTTCCACTTCGTATCGGGGACGAGGCCGCCGGCCTCGCCGGGCAGGTCGAGGCCGGTGGCGGCGCCGAGCCCAAAGCCACGGGCATACGTCGCGACGCGGTCGGCCCCGAGGCCCTCGAAATGAACGTCGCCCTGGTTGTAGCCGCCGGCGAGGTAGTAGAAGTACACGTCCGAGGAGCGGGCGATGCCGCCGTAGAAGTCGAGCGTGCCGTGCGCGGCCCAGTCTCGGAAGACATAGCGGACGCCGGGGTTGTAGATGTCCTGGATGGTGATGGCGCCGGTACTGGTGATGCGCGTAGCGGGCGTGGCAATGCCTTCCTGGAGGGCGGCTGCGCCGACGAGCGGCTTGAAGATCGAGCCCGGGGCGTGCACCTCCATATAGCCGCGATGGAGGAGCGGCCTGGCGGGGTCGTTCAGCAGCGCCTCAAGCGCGGACGAGTTGGTGCGGCCCGCGAAGACGTTGGCGTCGTAGGACGGGAGCGAAACGAGGGCCAGTAGCTCCCCGGTGTGGACGTCCATGACGACCGCCGCGCCCGCGGCCAGTGCCGGCTGGCCCGAGGCATCACGCCCGCCGGGCGGGAGCGCCTTCGCGATGCCGTCCTGCAGCGCGTCGCGGACGGCCTGCTGGAGGCGGAGGTCGATGGAGAGGACGAGGTCCGATCCGGTCTGTGGCGCGACGTCGGCCAGGCGTGCGACCTCGCGCCCGGAGGGATGCGAGGAAATCAGGTGCTTGCCCGGCTGGCCGCGCAGAAACGACTCGTAGGTGAGCTCGACGCCGCTGCGGCCGACGCGGTCATTGAGCGCGTAGCCGGCATTGAGGTAGTGCGAGACCTCATCCGGCTCGATCGCGCCGACATAGCCGAGGATCTGCGGCATGAGGTCGCCGGACGCGTAGACGCGGACGGGGTGAGCATCGACGCGGACGCCATCGAGGCCGGTGAGCGCAGCTCGCGCCTCGATGGCGGCGTTCGTATCGAGGCGGTCCCGTATGACGACGGGGGCGAAGGCGTCGGGATGCTCGCCCGCGCGGACGGCGTCGTCCAGCGTGGCGAGGGGGACGCCGGTCGCGCGTTCGACGGCGGCCAGCGTGGCCAGCCGTGAGGCCGGGCCGGCCGGCAGCTCGCCGGGGATGACGACCACCTGGAACTCGGGCTGGTTGCGCGCCAGCACGACGCCGTTGCGGTCGGTGATGATGCCGCGTGCCGCCTCGATCGGGACGGCCCGCGTGCTGAGTTCGTCCGCGAGCTGCTGGTAGTGGCCAGAGCGGAACAGCTGCATGCGGACGAGCTGCAGCGCGAGGAGGGCGAAGAGCGCGAACGCGGCGACCTGCAGGACGCGGACGCGGCGATCGAGGGGCGGCGGGTTCATCGGAACAGGCCGGGCGCTCGCCGTGCGCGGACTGGCCAAAGCAGCGCGGCAAACAGCGCCGCCAGGAGAGCAGTCAGCAGCGCGGCGCCCAAGAGCGTCGCGAACGCCGAGGGCAGGCCTCGGATGTCGCCGGCGGCGAGCCAGAGCAGCACGAGGTACGCGAGCGTGCCGACGCCCGCGGCGGCGGGAGCGCGCGCGAACTGGCCCGGGGTGTCGGGATCGGGACGGCGCAGCACGAGCGCCGCGGTGGGCAGGAGCGCGAGCAGGAACCAGCCAAGCCGCTGCTCGGACAGGAGCGCGAGCGGCAGTGGCGCGACGAGGAGCGCGGGCCAGATCTCCTCGGGGCCTCGCAGCGCGCCCCAGGCCGCCAGGAGCGCGACCGGGAGCAGCGGAGCCGCGGACGCGTTGAAGAAGAGCGCCGGCAGAACGCCCACCTGCAGCAACGAAGCGAGCAAGGCGAGCGCGGCCAGCAGGAGGCGGGTCACGGCTTCGCCTCGTCGGCTGTGCCGGGAGCGGGGACGAAGCCGGTCATGATCAGGACGTGCTCAAGACGGGCGTAGTCGGTCAGCGGCTCGACCTCGATCGTGGCGAACAGGTCCTGCGGGCGTGCCTGGCGGGAGGTGACGCGGCCGATCAGGAGGCCCGCCGGCAGCAGTCCGCCGAGCGGCGAACTGACGATGAGGTCGCCGGGAGCGACCTGCGCGTCGATCGAGACGAACTCGAGGTGGAGCGCGCGGTCATCGGAACCCGCGAGGGCCGCGCCGACCCGTGACTGCTGGATCACAGCCGCCAATGTGGACGAGGAGTCGGAGAGCAGCCGCACCCGCGCGCGATGATCCTGCACTTCGACCACGCTCCCGACGAGGGTCGCGCCCGGCCCCAGGACCGGCTGACCGACGTTCACGCCGTCGGAGCGGCCGCGGTCGACCACGAGCACCTGGCGGCCCGGCGCTGGATCGCGCACGACGACCGAGGCCGTTACCTGCTGCATCTCATCGCCGACCGCTGCCCGGAGCGCGGTCGCGGCCTCGACAGCGCCCTGGTGTTCGCGCAGCGCGGCTGCCTCGGCCTCGAGTCGTGCGACCTGCTGCTGCAGGTCTGCGTTCTCCTGGCTGAGTTCTTCGATCTGGCCAGCGTGGAGCAGCACGTCCGACAGTGGGCGCACCGCGCGGTGCAGCACCGACATTGCGGGCGCGAGCAGCGCGCCGCCGCGTTCCTCGATGCGGTCGGAAACCGAGAGCGGCGAGAGGGCGAGCAGCACCAGCCCGAGGAGGAAGAAGGCGGTCAGGCGCGCGGCGTTGCTGGTGCGGACCAACGGAGGTTCCACCTCGAAGGGCGTGACGCAACGGCGCGTCCTGCGGGGGAGCGAATTGGAGAGAGCCGTGTGGGGAGTCGCAGCCGAGCCGGTGGGGATACCGGCAGGGCTATGTTAGCGTGGCGGCTTGCGGGTTACTACCGCGGCCTGAACCTTCTGCAGCGTTTCTGCCTCCTCGAGCGCCTCCCCGCAGCCTCGGACGACGGCGCGCAGCGGGTCTTCGGCCACATACACCGGGAAGCGTGTCTCAGTGGCGATGCGGCGGTCGAGGCCGCGGAGGAGCGAGCCACCGCCGGCCATGGCGATGCCATGCAGCATGAGGTCGGCGATCAGCTCGGGAGGCGTCGTCTCGATGGTGGCGCGCACGGCGCGGATGATCTCGTTGGTGACCGGCGCGAGGGCGTCGCGCACTTCGACGGTGGACAGCTCGACGGCACGCGGCAGGCCGGTGGCGAGGTCGCGGCCCCGGAGGTCAACGGTGCCCTCGTCGTCGAGCGGGTAGGCCGAGCCCGCCTCGATCTTGATTTGCTCGGCGCTGCGCTCGCCGATGAGCAGGTTGTGCATCTGTCGCGCGTAGGTGATGAGCGCCTGGTCCATAGCGTCGCCCGCCGCGCGGATCGACGTGGAGTGCACGATGCCGCCGAGGGCGATGACGGCGACCTCGGTCGTGCCACCCCCGATATCGACGATCATCGAGCCGGCCGCGTCCATGACGGGCAGGCCCGCGCCGATGGCGGCGGCCATGGGCTCCTCGATGAGGTAGGCGGAGCGGGCGCCGGCGGCGAGGGCGGCGTCGTGGACGGCGCGCTTCTCGACCTCGGTGGCCCCGGAGGGGATGCCGACGACGACGCGCGGCTTGGGAATGCCGAGGCCGAAGCGCTCGTGTACGGAGCGGATGAAGTGCTGGAGCATGCGCTCGGTGACGGCAAAGTCGGAGATCACGCCGTCGCGCAGTGGGCGGACGGCGACGATGCTCGAGGGCGTGCGGCCGACCATGCGCTTCGCCTCCTCGCCGATGGCGAGGACACGCTTCGAGACGCGATCGATGGCGACCACGGAGGGCTC
>JAIBBD010000010.1 GCA_019694855.1 Dehalococcoidia bacterium | reverse complement strand
CCGGCGCGACCGTCAGGTCCGTGACGCTCGACGGAAACGCGAGCGCCCTGCCCCTGCAGACCGACCTGCGTCAGGATCGCTCGATCGAGGTCGAGTTCCGCACACCAGGGCGCTGACACCCCGCACCGGCGGCCCGCACCATCGAGCCCCGAACCGGCGATATCGGTCGCCGCGGTCACCGCCTCCGTCCCACTGCTGCTACCGCGGCAGCGGAGAGCCCAACCCTCCTCGGTGTCGGCGCACCGTGACCGCGACGGTGGAAGCGCCCGCACTCGACGACGTTGCGGGCGTGGCTCAGGCCCCGGGCCACGCCCGCCCAGGTGGACGCGAAGGTCGACGTCGCACTCGACACGTCAATCGCGGGAGTACCGGCTCTGGACCCGGTCGCTGACACCGTCGACGCGACGACAGGATGAAGCCTATCGAGTAGTTCTTCGGCTTCTCGACGACCGTTGGTGTTGGGGGCCGCCGAGCAGTGCTCGGCTTCACGTAACGCCCAGTGACGCGGAACGCGCCTAGACACTCTCACCACACGGTACTCGGTCACGCCTTGTCCCGGACTGGCGCGGCGGTAGCACCTGCTGTGCATCCGGGTGCCGAAGCGTCGGCGGAGGCGCACAGCCTCCGGCGGCTTCAATAATCGCGCCATCTGAGCTGTCAACCCAAACGATGAAAGAGGCCGTCGAGGTGACACTCTCTCCGAGGATAATGGCGAATACATCACCCTCTGCCCAAGCGAAGTTTGCCTTGGGTAACCGCTCGACGGAATACACCCACTTCCCGCTCCCTACGCCTGAGGCAACCAGCTCCCGCGCCGCCTCAACCGTGAAGGCATAGATCAAGTTGCAGCGACCGCCCGGAAATACATCGATCAGCGTCCGGTCCGCAACCCCGTCGGGACATCGCACATCTGAGGAGATGGGCAATGGTTGGGTCGTGCAGCTCCTGCGAGTCATTCTCACCGCAGTGGACAGCGCAGTCGGATCCAAGCCATCGACGCCTGCGAGGATTCGATCGACCTCTACGATCCCCGTCCGCGACCCTCGAGGATAAAAGCCGTTGGGGGGCGCTGCAGGTTCCCCGGTTGGGCTCGGTAGAGCACCCGGACTAGCGCTCGCGACCAGCGTGCTCGTACCCGTAGCGGGACTTGGGCTACCGCTCGGTGTGGTAGTACCCGTGGCGGACGATGTCGTCGAACTCGCCAATCCCGACCCGTTCGAGCCCCCGCGGCATGCGGCAACTACAAGCAAAACGCAGAAGTTAACCAGCAGCAGGCGAGCGCAAGGCGTTCGCCTGCTGTTCTTCTTAGTGCGTGCCGGAATAGGGATTCTCCAACGCTGCGAAGGACGTCGTAGCGTCGCCTAGGTATCCATATCTGAAACCGAAGTAAGCGGCATCGATCACCTGCTGGTCGTAACCCATGTTCGGCTCATCACCACTACCGGGACAAGGCAGTTGACCCCAGTTGCAAATATGTTCGTGGTCGCTGATATAGGGAAGGCCTGCGTAGGATTCCGGCCCAACGTCGTTGTGCCATTCGTACTGATCACCCCACCCGTGGCAGTTGAAGACCTCGATGTGGGCGTGCGCGCCCGTCCAGCCACACCCAGTTGGATTGCCGGCCGCATGCACGGTGGCGAGCGGCACATTCGAGTTCCGCACACCAGGGCGCTGACACCCCGCACCGGCGGCCCGCGTTGAGGTAACCGCGCTTCCGGTGCACCTCACGGTGACGCCGCTTCAACGGAGCGCCGGTAGCGTCAAACGATCCGAAGCACTCACTTCAGGCGACGAGTGGCGCGCGACGCTCCGTCAGCGTCCGGCATGACATGAATCACGACTCCAGCCGGAAGTCGAGAGTGCCGGGCCGTAGAGGATCGCCACGTCTGATACAAACCAAGAGAGGGGAAATGGAGCGGGAGACGAGATTCGAACTCGCGACCCTCTGCTTGGGAAGCAGATGCTCTGCCAACTGAGCTACTCCCGCTCGGGCATCGACATCATACCCCGCCCCCCGCGCCAGTGACGAGGTTCAACCCGAACGCCCGCGACAGCCGCTTCCGCGCCGCTCCCGCGTCCCACCCCGCTGGCAGATCCCCCGTCAGCCGCACCACCCCCGCCGAGGCGTCCACCTCCACGTGCAGCCCGAACGCCGCCCATGGCAACCGCTGCTCCAGCTGGTCCGCCAGCTGCAGCAGTGCTGCCGCCCGCGCCAGCGGGGGGCGGTCCGCCTCCGTCAGCAGCGGGGCGTAAGTCAGCGGGTCATACCGTTCCGAGTTCGCCAGCCGCACCAGCGCGCCCACCAGCGCCTGCTCCCGATGCCTGAACCCATCGAGGCCCCGCGCCAGCAGGATGCTCTCCGTATGCCGGTGCCGGTTGTAGTAGTCAATGCCCCGGCCGAGGTCGAGCAGCGCCGCCGCCACCGGCAGCATCTCCGCCACATCCCCGCCGCCCGGGGGCAGCGCCTCCGCCAGCCGGCCCGCGATGCGGACCCGTCGCGCCGAGGCCGCCCCGTCGTCCGGCGCGAACCGCTCCAGCGCCACCCGCACCGCCGCCTCGCGCAGCGCGTCCACCGGTAGCAACGCCCCGCCCGCGTGAGCCAGCGCCACCCCTTCGCGCAGGCCCTGGCCCGACACCACCAGCTCGTCGGCATCGAGCGACTCGAGCAGCGCCTCGATCACCAGCGCCCCCGCCACGATCGTCTCCGCGCGGTCCTCGTTCAGTCCCGCGATCTCCAGCCGGGCCGCACGCGGCATCCCGCTGAGGTCCGACACCAGCTCGCCCAGCCGCGCACGGCTCAGGCTGTACCCATGCAGGTGCGGCAGTGGGTGCCCGTACCGCACCCGCGCGATCTTCGCCAGGTTCCGTACCGTCCCGCCGGTCCCCACGAACTGCGACCCCGGCTTCAGCCGCCCGAGGTGTGCCCGCGAGAATTCCCGCGCGAGGTGCTTCCGCAGCGCACGCAACTGCTCCGGTGTCGGCGGGTCGTTGCCCAGGAAATCGTCGGTCAGCCGCACGGCGCCCAGCTGCAGGCTCAGCAGCGACTCGGCCGCCCGGCCGCGAAAGCGCACCAGCTCCGCGCTGCCGCCCCCGATGTCCACCAGCACCCCATCCGTCACCGGCAGGCTGTGCAGTGCGCCGAGGAACGCGAACCGGGCCTCCTCTTCGCCCGATGCCACCTGCAGCTCGATCCCGAGTTGCGACCGCACCGTCGCCACCAGCTCGTCCGCGTTCGCCGCGTCCCGCACCGCCGAGGTCGCCACCGCCGCCACGTCCGTCGCCGACGAGCTGCGCGCGATCGCCAGGAACTCCCGCAGCACGTCCAGGACGCGCTCCATCGAGGCGGCGCTCAGGCGGCCGGTCGTCCGCACGTCTCGGATCAGTCGAGGTACCGCCCGCGCTTCCTGCACCACCTCCAGGAAGGCGCCCCCGTCGGTCTCGATCACCGCGATCCGCATCGAGTTCGAACCGACGTCGATTGCCGCCACCCGCGAGTGCACGTGTCCGCTCCGTCTCCGGGCCCCGCCCCGGCATCACGGTACCGAGCGCCAGTCCTCCGATCGAGGTGCGCCGTTGCCTCCCGGTGGCCCACGGCCTCCCGGCCGCTCCACCGCCAGTGGCCCGTCTCGTATCATCTGGCTGCGCCCAGCACCGCAACGTACAGCGACGCACCGAGGAGTCCCCGGATGACCACCATCGACGCCCTTCGCGAACAGCTGGTCGCCACCGCCGCCGCCGTCATCGTCAGCGGCGCCATCTCCCCCAACGGCCACGGCAACCTCAGCCTCCGTGTCCCCGGCGCCTCGGAGATGCTCTTCTCGACCGCCCCCACCCTGCACAACCTCGGCGCGCACGGCGCCGCCCGCATCGCCCTCGACGGCGCGGTCATCGAGGGCGAAGTCCCGCCCATCAACCGCGCCGTCATCGACATGCACACCGCCATCTACAATGACCTCCCCGAGGCCGGCTGCGTCATCCACACGCACGCGCCGTACGCCACCGCCTTCGCCGTCGCCCGCCGCCCCATCGACTGCTGGATCGAAGCCCTCGCCATGTTCGGCCTCGCCGACGGCGTCCCCCTCGCCGACTACGGCCCTCGAGGCTCCGCGCAGGCCGTCGCCAACATCCGCGCCGCCATCAAGGGCGGCGCCCCTGCCGTCCTCCTCGCCAACCACGGCGTCCTCGTCTTCCACCGCACCCCGGAGCAGGCCGTCAACATCCTCGGCATCGTCGAAGAAGCCGCCCGCGACGCCATCAACGCCATCCCCCTCGGCGGCCCCATCCCCGTCGAACCCGACATGCGAGCCGCCGCCCTCCAGCGCGCCGCCGCCTTCGGCATCGTCCCCGAACCCTGACGCTCCGTTCGTCGGTGCCGTCGCCCGGCAGCCGGGACCTCGCGCGCCAAGAGGGGGGTCGAAGGGACGAAGTCCGCTTGTGAGGCGGTGGGGCTCTTCAGAACAGGAACAGCCGCCGCAACCCCGACCGAGGCCCGCCCACGGCGGCGACGCGGCCGCGGGAACGTTCGAGGCCACGCCAGCCACAGGTCCCCCGCGCAGTGGGAGGCCGCGAAGTGCGCGGCGGGGAGGACTGACGTTGGCTCGCGGCACGAGGATGGACGCTGGGCCGCACATCTACGCCGGGCCGCGCGCCGCTCGCCCCTGCACGACTCGCGCTCGTCCGTCCACCCGCGCTTCGTCGGTCGGCCGAGCCTGCATGCCTGCGGGCTCGGCCTCACCCTACCGTCAGCTCAGCTGAACCTCCCTGGTACTGCCTCCCTTCCCATCGCGGGATCAGGCTGGTCCGGGCGGTCCCGTCTCACCGGTGGGGCCGGTCGGTCCCTCGGGTCCCGTCTCACCTGTGGGGCCGGTGGGGCCCTCGGGTCCCGTCTCACCTGTGGGGCCGGTGGGGCCCTCAGGTCCGGTGTCACCTGTGGGGCCGGTGGGGCCCTCAGGTCCGGTGTCACCTGTCGGGCCGGTGGGGCCCTCAGGTCCGGTGTCACCTGTCGGGCCAGTCGGGCCCACGGCCCCGGTCGGTCCGGTCGGTCCGGCAGGTCCAGTTGCCCCCAACGCTCCGGTGGGGCCGGTCGGACCCTCGAGCCCGGTCGGTCCCGCGGGTCCTGTCGGTCCGGTTGGCCCCAGGGCTCCTGTCGCACCGGTGGAGCCGGAGGGCCCGGTAGCGCCCGTTGAGCCCGAGGCGCCCGTCGCACCGGCGCCGCCTGCCGGGCCTGTCGCGCCCGAAGCGCCCTTCGCCCCGGCTACGCCTGAAGCCCCCGTCGCCCCGGCCGGTCCCGCGGGACCCTGCTGATTCCACGTCAGCGGACTCTCGAGCGGCTGGCACGCGTTCTCCGACGCCACGATTCGCACAGCCCCCGTGTTCCTGTTCACGCAAGCGCGGATCGTGCTCCCACCGGGCGGCTCAGCCCTCACGTACGTCACGCCACCGATCGTGCCTGTGGCAATCGCCGCTCCGGCGAGCAGCGCCAGTAGGGGCGAATGAACGAACCGTCGTAGTTTCATCAGGCGACCCTGCGATTCCGTCCCGACGCAAATGGACACGCCAATGCGCCCCGTCTCCGTGACCAATTGGAATGGTTATACCACGGTCGTATCGTGGCCGATGCTAATCGTATGCACGGGCACGCAGGACGCGGTGAACTTGGGTTGACACGGGATCGGGTGGTCCGAGGGACCTCGCCGCACCCTTCCCGCTTACCTTGGAAGCGAAGCACCTCGTCGTCGCCTGTATGTGCCGTGCAGGGACATCGAGGAGCGCTAACAGGCCTCTACAGCCTACGAAGCAAAGGGCACCTGCTGTTGGGTCTCCGCATGCCGATCTCGTCCTCGCCCCCCGGAAAGCTACGCCGGCTGTCGTGAACGTGGCGGACCGCCGCCACATGCAAACGCTGGGACCCCTGGGCGGCGCCCGTCGACATGAGCGACCCGCTATCATCGCCCGTAATCACCCCCGCCCAACGAAGATTCCCTCCGCACGAGGCCACTGCATGCAACTCGACCTCCTCATCGACGGCATCGACTTCGGCGAAGGCCCCCGTTGGCACGACGGCCGCCTCTGGTACTCCGACTTCTTCCAGCACGCCGTCTACGCCGTCACCCCCGCAGGTGCCCGCGAACGCATCGTCGAGGTGCCTCAACAACCCTCCGGCCTCGGCTGGCTCCCGGATGGCCGCCTCCTCGTCGTCTCCATGCTCGACCGTCGCCTCCTCCGCCTCGAGGAAGGCGGCCACCTCGTCGAACACGCGGACCTCAGTCCCATCGCCACCGGCCCCTGCAACGACATGGTCGTCAGCCCCACCGGCCACGCCTACATCGGCAACTTCGGGGCGCCCACCGCAGGCGGCCCGCCCGAGGCCGCCCTCGCCCACGTCACCCCCGACGGCCGCGTTGCCGAGGCCGCCCGCGGCCTCCGCTTCCCCAACGGATCTGTCATCACCCCCGACGGTCGCACCCTCATCGTCGCTGAGACCGCCGGCGCCGCCCTCACCGCCTTCGACATCCACGACGACGGTGGCCTCGCCAACCCCCGCACCTGGGCCGCCCTCGACGCCCACCCCGACGGCATCGCCCTCGACGCCGCTGGCGCCATCTGGCTCGCCGACCCCGGAGGCCGGCGCGTCGTCCGCGTCCTCGAAGGCGGCGAAGTCACCCACGCCCTCGACACCGAGGACGGCGCCTACGCCTGCGCCCTGGGCGGCCCCGACCGCCGCACCCTCTACATCCTTACCGCTCGAGGTTTCACCGCCGAAGACTGCGCCGGCAAACACGCCGGCCGCATCCTCCACACCCGCGTCGACATCCCGGGCGCCGGTCTCCCGTAGCCCCCCTCGCGCTACCCACCGCGAACGGCCCGGGCTACTTGCGTATCGGCCTTCCCCCGCCGACCGCCGTACTCTGACCGCGCACGGAGGACAGCCGCATGCCACGGGAATCAACGCACGCCCTCGGAATACCGCTCCGCCCGGACCCCTCCGGCCAGCGCAAAACACCTCGAAAACGAATGGAACGAAGGAAACGAATCACGGATCGAATCTGAGCGAGGCGATTCGTTTCCTTCGTTTCGATCCGCAGCCCGGAAACGAATCCGCGTTGCTGCCCCCTTCCGAGGAGTGCGAGGATGGTTGGCACACCCGGAAAGCCGCCGATGACCCCACTCCCCATCCGCCTGATCGCATCCCTCCGCGGGCTCGCCGTGCTCCTCCTCCTCGGTGCGGGCCTCGTAGCCGCCTGCGGAGGCGGCGAGGACGCTGATCCCAGCACCTTCCCTGACGCCTCCACGCTCCTCGACCAGTCCGCTACCCGCATGGAGCAAGTCCGCTCCATGCACTTCCTCCTCGAGCACGACAACGGCGCCACCCAGATCGTCCGAGGCATCGCCATGAACCGCGCCGAGGGCGACGTCGTCACCCCCGACCAGATGCAGGCCACCGTCAAAGGCGGACTGGGCATCGTCAACTTCGAGATCGGCATCGTCATCCTCGGCAAGGATGCCTGGATCCAGAACCCGCTCAACCGGCGCTGGGAGTCCGAGAACATCACCATCGACCAGGTCTTCGACCCCCGCCAGGGCGTCATCGCCCTCGTGCGCGCGACTCGAGGCGCGACCATCGCCGGCATCGACGACGTCGGCGGCGTGAAGTGCTACCGCGTAGAAGCCACCCTCGACTCCGGCAACCTCGACCTCCTGCCCGGCACACCGACCGCCGGCAAGCCCATCCCGACCACCGCCTGGATCGGCGTCGACGACCAACTCGTCCGCAAGGTGCAGTTCCGAGGTGGCGTCAGCGCTGGCGAGCCCGACAACCTCGTCCGCACGCTCACCCTCAGCCGCTTCGACGAGGACGTCACGATTGTCCCGCCGCGCTAGCGGCCCGCCCCCACCGGCTGACGCCGCCTCGATGCCCTCCGCGGCGTCGAGCCGCGACTCCTCCATCGCACTCTTGGTCGTCGTCGCCCTTGGCGTCTTCGTCGCCGCCGACGACCAGACGTCGATCGTGACGGTGCTCCCCTCGATCATCCGTGACGTCGGCATCACGGTGGACGACTTCTATCGCTCCTCCTGGGTCGTGAACGGCTATTTGCTCGGCTACCTCGTCGCCCTTCCCCTGCTGGGACGCGTTGCCGACGTGTTTGGCCGCGGCCGCGTCTTCGTCGTAACCCTGCTCATCTTCATCCTCGGCAGCATGCTCGTGGCCACCGCGCCGAGCTTCGGCTGGCTCGTCGTCGCGCGGGCATTTCAGGCCGTAGGCGGCGGTGGTGTCGTTCCCGTTGCCATGGCCATCGTCGTCGACGAGCTCCCACCGTCGAGGCGCGCGCTGGGCCTTGGTGCCATCGCCGCGGCCTCCGAGGCTGGCGCCCTGCTCGGTCCGCTCTGGGGCGGCGCCATCACGGATCTGGCCGGCTGGCGTTGGGTGTTCTGGGTGAACCTGCCGATGACTGCGCCAATCGCTCTCCTCGGCTGGCGCCTGACCCGCCACTCCGGAGGGCATCCCGGCCGCATCGATTGGTCGGGCGCGATGCTGCTGGCGGCGGCGCTCGGTGTGTTCACCTTCGCCCTCGTCGACGATCCCCTCGCCCCGAGGCCGCTGGTGCTCACCGTCCTCATCCTGCTCGTGGGCGTCGCGCTCGGCGCGCTGTTCGTGCGCCACGAGCTGCGCACCCCCGTCCCGATGGTCCGCCTATCGATGTTCACCATCCGTCCGATCGCCGCCGCCAACCTCGCCAGTCTGCTCCTCGGCGGGGGGCTGATCGTGGCCTTGATCAGCGTGCCCCTCTTCGTGAACCTGGTCCTCGCGGGCTCCCCGCTCAATGGCGGGTGGACGCTGATGCGGCTCACCGCCACGGTGCCCGTCGGCGCGCTTGCCGGTGGCTGGCTCGCCGGCCGCCTCGGCCTCCGCCTGCCCGCCGTCATCGGCATGCTCCTCGCCGCCGCCTGTTTCTTCGGACTGCAGGCCTGGGACCGCGACCTCCCCGAGGCTCTGCGCACTCTGCCGCTACTCGTTGGAGGGCTTGGCTTCGGCCTCGTCATCGCACCGCTGGGCGCGGCCGTCCTCCATCAGGTCGAAGAGTCCGAGCGCGCCACCGCGGCGGCCTGGCTGACGATGAGCCGTGTCATCGGGATGCTCGCAGGCGCGGCGCTGCTCACCTCGCAGGGCCTGGGCCGCTTCTACGCCAAGGCCGGCAACGTTGAGTTCGGCAGTCCCGAGTTCAACGCCCTGGTCGAGCAGGCCCAGGTCAGCACGTTCCGCGAGGTGTTCGTGGCCGGCATCGTCGTCATGCTCGGCGCGGCCATCACCGCCTGGTTCATCGGCCGAGGCAAGATCGTCCACGACGAGCAGTGGTGGACCCTCGGGTGAGCTCGAATGCGAATTGCCGTGAATCTGGACGTTCAGAAGCCCCCGGTGCTAGCCTCCGCGCGGATCCTGCAGGCAATCGGGTGCCTGCTATTATCGAAGCGATCCACCTCTCAACACCTGCACGAAGGGATGGCCTCATGAACGTTGCCCGCACGATCGAACGCCTCATTCGCCCGCACTCCGTCGCTTACGCCCACTGCGACCTCCCCTGTGGCGTCTACGACCCGGCCCAGGCCCGTATCGAGGCCGAGTCCGTCAAGGCCGTCCAGCAGCGCTACCAGAACGCTGAGCAGATGAAGACGGCCGGCCAGACCGTCGAGGACTACCGTGCCCGCTGCCTCGTCATCAAGGAGGAGCGCGCGAACCTCGTGAAGCACCACCTCTGGGTGCTCTGGACCGACTACTTCACCCCCGCGCACCTCGAGAAGTACCCGCAGCTGCACCAGCTCTTCTGGTCCGCCACCAAGGAAGCCGGCCTGGCGAAGAAGTCGTCCGACCCCGAGCAGGGCCAGAAACTCCTGGACGCCATCGCCGAGATCGACAAGATCTTCTGGGAGACCAAGCAGGCGTAACGCTCCTCCTCGAGGTCGTTCATGGCGCGGCGCATGCTCCTTGCTGTGGGGGCGTGCGCCGCGTTTGTCGCTGCGCTCCGAGTCGCCCGCCGCGCCTTCCTGGCTGTCGAGGTCGCGGGCGAGAGCATGCTTCCCACCCTGCGGCCGGGCGAATTCATCCTCCTCCGCCGTGGCCTTCCGGCCGGTGCCGCCGGGCGCATCGCCTTCGTTCGAGGCCCTGACGGACGCCCGCTTCTCAAGCGCATCATTGGGCTGCCCGGTGAGTCCGTCCGCGTGGGCGACCACGTTGAGCTGAACGGCCGCGAGCTCGTCGAGGACTACGTCCTCGGGACGTCTCCCGCCGCCGACTTCCGAGGCGTGAACCAGCTTGGCCCGCACGAGGTCTTCCTCCTCGGCGACAACCGGGTGGCGAGCACTGACAGCCGGCACTTCGGTCCGTTGCCTGTGTCCCGTGTGGAGGCCGTCGCCTGGGTTCGCTACTGGCCGCCCGGCCGCGTCGGTCGTATCGCCCGTCCGCGGCGGCGGTTTCGAGCCCCCACCCCGGCGAGTTCCGGTGCCACGCCCACGCTCGAGGGCGCCTGAGTCAGCGACCTGCTCTTGCGCGAGGAGAGCCGATTCGGTACAACGTCTTAGCACTCTCGAATGATGAGTGCTAAACTCCCTGCTCAGCGTGAGTGCGCCACTCAGGGACGATCAGGACAGCCACACGGGTAGCAGTAAGACGAGGGACGCATGGCCAAGCAACTCAAGTTCGATGAACAGGCTCGTCAGGCGCTGCGCGACGGCATCGACCAGCTCGCCAGTGCGGTTCGCATGACGCTCGGCCCCAAGGGCCGCAACGTCGTCCTCGACAAGAAGTTCGGCTCGCCCACAATCACCAACGACGGCGTCACCATCGCCAAGGAGATCGAGCTCGCCGACCCGTTCGAGAACATCGGGGCGCAGCTCGCGAAGGAGATTGCCTCCAAGACCAACGACATCGCTGGTGACGGCACCACGACGGCCACCGTCCTCGGTCAGGCCATCGTCCATGAGGGCCTGAAGAACGTCGCGGCGGGCGCCGACCCCATGGCCCTCAAGCGCGGCATCGAGACCGCCGCACGCACCATCAGCGAGCAGATCTCCCGCAACTCCACCAAGGTCACCACGCGCGAACAGATGGCGCAGGTAGCCGCCATCTCTGCCGCCTCGCCCGAAATCGGGTCGCTGATTGGTGATGTCATGGAGGCGACCGGCAAGGACGGCGTCATCACCGTCGAGGAGTCGCGCGGCATCAACACCGAAGTCGAGTACGTCGAGGGCATGCAGTTCGACCGCGGCTATGTCTCGCCGTACTTCGTCACCAACCCGGAGCGGATGGAAGCCGTCATCGACGAGCCCTACATCTTCGTGACGGACCAGAAGCTCTCCTCCGTGAACGACATCCTTCCGCTGCTCGAAAAGCAGCTCCAGGTCTCCAAGGACATCGTCATCATCGGCGAGGACATCGAAGGCGAAGCCCTCGCGACGCTGGCGGTCAACCGCCTCCGCGGCACTATCAGCTGCGTCGCCGTGAAGGCGCCCGGCTTCGGTGACCGCCGCAAGGAGAACATCTCCGACATTGCCGCCCTCACCGGCGCCACGGTCATCAGCCCTGAGCTGGGACGCTCGCTCGACTCCGCCGAGCCGGCCGACCTCGGCCGCGCCCGCCGCGTCGTCGTCACCAAGGAAGAGACGACCATCATCGAGGGCCGCGGCGACAAGAAGCGCATCGACGAGCAGGTCTCGATGATCAAGGCCCAGCTCGACGCCGCCACCAGCGACTGGGAGCGCGAGAAGCTCCAGGAGCGCCTCGGCCGCCTCTCCGGCTCGGTCGCCGTCATCAAGGTCGGCGCCGCCACCGAGGTCGAACTGACCGAGAAGAAGCACCGCGTTGAGGACGCCCTCTCCGCCACCCGAGCCGCCGTTGAGGAGGGCATCGTTCCCGGTGGTGGCGTCGCATTCATCAACGCGCTCGGCGCGCTCGACAAGGTGGGCCTCGAGGGTGACGAGGGTACTGGTGTCCGCATCCTCCGCCGGGCCCTCGAAGAGCCACTTCGCCGCATCGCCGCGAACGCCGGCGAGGATGGTTCGGTCATCGTCCGCCAGGTGCAGAGCCTGAAGCGCGGTGAAGGCTACGACGCCGCGAAGGGCCGCTACGGCAGCATGATGGAGTTCGGCATCATCGACCCCGCCAAGGTCACGAAGGCGGCGCTCGACAACGCGGTCTCCATCGCCGGCATGGTCCTCACGACGAACTGCCTCGTCACGGACCTCAAGGAGGAGCAGAGCGCTGGTGCCGCGGCCGCCGGCATGTACTAGAGGCGGGTACACAGGATGATGAAGAAGGCCGGCGTATGCCGGCCTTCTTCACGTTTGGGGGATGTGCTGGACCTATACGTCGATCATCAGGATCGCGACGAACATCAGCACGACGGCCAGGCCGAATGCGCCACCTCCTTTGGCGAGCACTCGCCAGTCCGGAGCGTCCGAATCGGCTTCGCTATCCAGCGCACCGGGCTGAGCGACCAATAGCAGCGCATACACGAATGATCCGAGCGCGACGGCGCTGAGCAGCACGACTCGTCCACCGACCACCCGCACCCCCCCTTCGCCGAACAACAGTATGCGCCTCGAGTGAACGTCCGCGGGCGTCACGAAAACAGGGGGAGGTCTCACCTCCCCCTGTTCGCATTCCCCTGGGTTCGTGCTTACTCGGTGGCCGCCGGCTTGGGAATCGGCCGCACCGCGCCGATGCCCTCGAGCCGCTCGGCGCACTCGAGGCAATAGCGCTTGCCATCTTCGGCGATGACCGCCGACGGCTGTTCACCGCAGTTGGCGCACAATGCCTCGCGCTCCTGGCGCTTGCGTGCCCGGTACTTCCGCATGTACTCCCGCATATAGGTCGTGTATTTGGCTGGATCGCGTGCGCGACGCTCGCTGCGATACAGGCTATGAGCCTCGCGGCATGCGTCGCATCGGCAGCCGTAGTTGGTATATGCGTTCGGAGTTCCGTGGAACACGAAGGGCGGCAACTGTGCCTCGCCGTCCATGGCTAGCCTCCCAAAAAGAGACGTACATGAGGCGCGCTTGTTGAGGCACTGGGAAACGAAAGAGCGTCTTCACATCGTACAGGTGTTACGTCTTGTCGCCTACCCGCGGCTGCGTGCCGCGGTCATCCGCTCGTCCCCCGGGGACGCAGACGAGCCTCGAGCGCGAGTACGTCGTCCACATAGTCGCGCGTCTCCTCGTACATCCCGTACTGCTTGTAGCTGGCCCAGCCCTGGTAGTACGAGGCCAGCGCCCCTTCGACGTCGCCGCCCTCGATGAACAACAGGTGGCCGAAGTAGGCCGCACCCACGCGCGCGTTGTCCTCGAGGCTCCCGTCCCAGTGATCCGCACCAGTGGCGAGGTGGTCGACCGTCCACTCCGCCGTCTCTGGCATGAGCTGCATCAGCCCGACCGCTCCGGTGCTGCTGACGACGTGGTTTTGCCACCCGCTCTCCATCAGCGAAAGCGCGAGCAGGAGGTACGGGTCGACGCCCGACTCGGATGCGGCCTCGTGCAGCGCGGCGGCCGTCTGCTTCGAGAGCTGCGGCAGCGCCTGCTGAGGGACGCGCAGGGTCTGGCCGACCCGGATCAGGTCGCTCTCAAGGCCGTTCGCGGAGCGCAAGCTGTCGACGGTAACCGCGAAGTCGTCTGCGATGCTCGACAGAGTCTCACCCGCCGACACCACGTGGATTCGATCCGCCGGCGCAATGCCTATTGGCGCCGTCGATGGGATGTGCAGCTCCATGCCGGTCCGCAGGACGTCGGTGATGCTCATGCCGTTCGCGCTGGCGAGGTCCGGGACCGATACACCCTGTGCCTGAGCGATCTCCCACAACGTATCGCCCGGTTGCACGCGATATACGCGGCTCGATGGCGCGCCGTCCGAGCCAGAGGTCAGCCGCAACGACTGACCGGCGACGATCCGTCCGGCGTCATCGAGGCCGTTCAGCGCAACCAGGGCCTCGACGGTCGTGCCGAAGCGGTCTGCGATCTCGGACAGTGTGTCTCCCGGCTGAACGATGTACGTCGAAGGGCCGCGCTCAGACGCCGAGATGTGCGGCACAACCGCAATCAGCGTAACGAGGATGAGTGCAAGCGGGACGAGGACACGCACCGATGCGAACCGCATCGAGCGGGCAGAGTGGGGAGTGCGCAAGGTCCATCCAATACCCGCCGCAGGTAGCGTAGCACGGACCCCGCGGGCCTCGGCAACCCCTACCGGGATGCCGCAGGCCCGCGGCCGAGGATGCGATTCTCCCCCGTCGCCGCGCGCCAGCGCGCGGAATACCGGTCCACGAAGAGCGCGGCGACGAGCAGGATGCCGGGCGCGACGGTGATCACCGACCTCACCCCCACAACCCCGGCAACCGAACCGAGTAGCAGCAGGCTCGGGATCGCCAGCCCGTCCTTCAACATGCCGAGGAGCGCATTCGTTCTCCCCTGGATTTCGAGCGGTACATTTCGGGTCACGAACGTCTGCGCCGCGGCGGCTGCCAGCGTCATACCCGCGCCGAGGAGTACCGAGAGCATCGCCGCGAACTCGACCCGGCTGTTGACCCCGGGGATGTCGAGGACGAGGAGCCATCCGGCGTGGCTCGAAAGTGGCTGGACCAGACCCAGGGACGTCCCGGCAACGGCGACCAGACCAAAGCCAACTCCTGCGACCACACGTTCGCCCAGCGACTCAATCAGGATCGGCGCGAGGGCAAGCGCCAGCAGCAGCCCGATGGGCGCTGGAGCGAAGACGTAGACCGCGTTTGACGGGTCGACGTCGAGGACGGATTGCACGTACTGCGGGCCGAGGACACCCAGTACCACGTTGACCGTGCTTGCCATCGCTGCGAGCAGCAACATCCACAACACGCCGGGCTGCGCCACGAGGTACTGCAGGGCCACCCGGCTCGAGAACTGCCGGCGCACCGCCATGATCTGCGAGGGGTTCCGCTTCGGCCCGCCCGCGAGCAACCTCGTCTCGAGCTTTAGGGCTCGTGACGAGGACAGGACGAACAGGCAACCCGCGAGCACGATGACCGGGTCGACACCCCAGACGCGGACGACCACCGGCGCGAGGAGTGCCTTCCCGGCGACCTCGCCCGCCGATGATGCGAACGAGAGAAATGACGTCGCCGAGGCAAGCTCCTCGCGTGTGGCGACCAGCGGGACCGCCGAGGCCTCCGACGGCTGCGATAGCTGGTGCAGCGCGCGCACTGAAAAGATCACCAGCAGCAGTGAGCGAAACCCGGTGCCGAACGTGCCCGTGATCACAAAGCAGAGCAGCCCCATCGCGAGGTAGGCCGCGACGAGCGCCAGTCGCTTGGGGAGAGCGTCGGCGAGTGCCCCTCCGTACAGCGCAAGCACCACGCCTGGCAGTAAGTACGCGATGCCCAGCAACGCCGCGAGCACCTCGGTGCCGCCCTGTCGCACCGTAGCGATCAGCGAGCCGTAGAGCAGGGCCTGGATGGCGACGTCGCTCAGGAACCGGGAAGCAAGCAGGGCCTGAAATTGCGGCCGCCGGGCGACCGAGCCGGCCGGCAGCATGAACCACAGCACTCGAAATACACGGGTCTGTCCCCGGTCCAGGGCGGCGTCGATCCGGCGCAGGCCCCGAAACGCCGGTTCGTCGAACTGCGGCGGCAACGACATGGACAGCATCGTAGCGGAAGCAGCCCGCCAGGCAGTCGAGTCTGGACGAACGAATCGTCCTCGCGGTCGTTACATGGAGTGAGGCGCGCTGGGACGCCGCCGGTTGGCCCGCAATCCACGATCGAGGCGATGATGGCGGAGGCACTGCTCGGCGTATGGACCACCCAGATCCCGTTTGCACGACGAGAGATTCCCGGTGAAGTCCGCCGCTCCCCCTCGCTCCCGCCCGGTCGTACGCTGCTCGCCGTGGATCTGAGTGCAGACGGGTCGGCCCCGGCGTACGCAACAGGGAGTGCCGCTGCAGGCGCCGAGGACGCGATCGTCGGGCGCTTGGTCGAGGCCGCACGCCGAGGCGATGCCGAGGCGTTCGGCGGGCTCTACGACCGCTTCCAGCCGGAGATCCTCCGCTACCTCACCTACCAGCTCCGAGACCGCGATACCGCGGAGGATCTGACGCAGCAGGCATTCCTGAACGCCTGGCGCGCCATCCCCCGCTACGAACAGCGAAGCGTACCCGTTCGGGCGTGGCTCTATCGCATCGCCCGCAATCAGCTGCTCGACCACCTCAAGCGCCGGCGGCGCGTTACCGTCGATGTTGACCTCGTGAATCCGGCCGCCGACATCGACCTCGAGGCGCACGCCGTCGCCGAGGACGAGCGTCGACTCCTGCGTAACGCCCTGGGCCACCTCTCCGACGATCACCGCGACGTGCTCGTCTTGCGCTTCCTGATGGAGAAATCCGCCGCCGAGGTCGGGCTCATCATGGGACGCAAGGAAGGCACCATCCGAGGGCTCCAGTTCCGCGCGTTGCAGGCCCTGCGTTCCGTCATGGAAGAACTGGGGGCGTCGCGATGAGTGCAACTGATTTCGAGTCAGTCCTCGACCACTGCCTCGACGAGGTGCTCAATGGCCGACGCACCTTCGAGTCGTGCCTGGCGGACTGGCCTCAATACGCCGATCGTCTCGAGGCAAGCCTGCGCACGGCGATGGCGGTCAGGGCGTCAGCGACTTCCGAGGCGTCCCCTGTCTCCGCGCGCCGTGCCGAGTTCATGGCCGCTGTGCACACCACTCCACAGCAATCGCGACGCCGATGGGGCCTTCGGACGCCGCGCCTCTCGTTCCCCACGCCTGTCCTGCTGGCACCCGCGGCACTCGTCGCAACCGTCGCCCTGTTGATCGTGCTCTTCCGCCCCTTCGGTTCCACTTCGACCGCCGAGGCGGCGACCCTCACGACGTTCGGCACGGTCGAGCGGACCGACGGCAACGCGTGGCAGGTCGTGCCGGACGATGCCGCGCTCCACGATGGCGACCGTCTACGTACGTCTGCTGATAGCAGCGCAGTGCTCACGTTCTCGGATGGCAGCACGGTCACCCTCGACCCGGGGACGGAGATTGTGCTCGAACGTGGCTACCGAGGCACGGGCAAGCCCATCCAGCTCCGCCAGCTCGCCGGTCGCGTCTGGACGAACGTTGCGACCGCTGACGGCAGCGCGTTCCGCCTCCAGACCGCCGATGTCACCGTCGTGCCCACGGCGGCCGCGAGCTTCGAGACGACGGTCGGCGACGGCGAGACCGCGGTCAATGCCCCGGAGGGAAACGTCGAGGTGCAGGCCCCGGGCGAGCGGATGCTCTCCGCGCCGGGCGATGTGATCCGTGCCCGCCTGGGCCAGCGGCTGGTGCGCCTGAACGCCCTCGCCGTGGACCGCGGCTTCACCGTCCACCTGAGTGGCCCCCTGGCAGCCTCGCTCGTCAGCCCCCGCGGCCTGGCCACCGGCGCGACGCCGGACGGCTTCGTATTCCGTCAGATACCGGCCACGCTCACGACGGACCCTGGAGGCGTCGAGGGGGACGGCCAGCGCATCATGGTGCTCGCGCCCGTCGAGGGGACCTACACACTGCTGCTTCGCCGGACCGGCGATGGAGCCGGTACGGTACTGGTGCGTGCCGGAGCCTCTGAGCAGCGCATCGAGGTGCCGGCAATCGCGCCGGCATACATGGCCCGGCTGCGCGTCACCGTAAGCGCGTCGACCGTTTCGGTTCAGGTCGAAGGTGCGCAGTCCGTGCTGCCGGCACGGATCGAACGGGCCGAGCGCTTGGTGCTGAGCGACACCGCGCGCCATCACGCCGCCGAAGTGCTGAAGCGACTTCGTGATCGCCGAGGACAACCCGGCGCCACGCCCGCCGGTCGCTGACGGCTCAAGCGATTTCAAGCCCCTCCGCTCGCAGCCGGGCTTGGACGTGCTTGATCACCAGGTGGGTGAGCGCCGGGACATCCGAGGCCGTGCGCGCACGAATGGTCAGCACGCACTCGACGCGCCCGTCCATCACGCGCTGAAATCGGACCTGTGGCGCGCTCTCGGGCGCCGCGCCCTCAGCGTCGTTTACGACACTGTCGAGGACGGCGAGCATCGTTTGCTCGACGCGGCCGAGGTCACTGCGCAGCGACACCGGAAACGACACCACCACGGGGCGCGCCAGTTCGGCGCCGGCATTCGTGACCACGGCCGCCGCCAGCATCCCGTTCGGCACGATGACCGACTCGCCGTCCGCGCTGCGCAGCCGCGTGGCTCGCCACCCGATGTCCGTTACGTTGCCCGCGGGCCCGTTCAACAGGGTGATAAAGTCACCCTCGCGAATCGAGGCATCCGAGAGCACGTACCACCCCGCGAACAGGTTCGTCAGCAGCGGCTGCAGCGCCAGTGCGACCGCGAGGCCGCCGATCCCTAGGCCCGCCAGCAGCGGGCTGATCGAGACGCCGAGCTGGTCCAGCACGACCAGCGTGCCAATCAGCAGGATCGCGAGGTTCGCCGCCCGCTGTGCCAGCGGTGTCAGCTGGCGCAGTGCGCCAGCTCGACCGGCGCGCCCTTCCCCCAGCCGCCCAAGGGACGTGGCCGCCACCCGCTGCAGGAGCACGACCGCCACCACGAGGACGGCGATCGTCCACGCCCGCTCGAGCTCCTCCCGATGCGGGTCCAGCCAGGACATCGTCCGCAACGCAATGAAGGCCCCAGTCGCGACGATCAGCGTCGCCACCGGCAGCCGAAGTGCGCGCGAGAGCGTCTCTACTCCGCTGCGCGAGGTCGAACGGTTAATTCGCGACACGAGCGAGGTGAGCGAGGCCTGCACGAGCCATGCGACGGCGCCACCCGCCAGCAGGATGGCAAGCGCGACCATTGCCTCGATTGCCTGTGAGCGGGTGACCGTGAGGTCCGGCACAACGCCCTCGCTTCCGACCACCGATCCTATGCGCCCAACACACCATGAACACGCGTCGCTCGTTTCGCCCTGCCTATACTCGCCGCTGTCAGAAGATCCCTTGTCGGGCCCGGTCCCCACGCAAGGAGAAGAGGCAGCATGACGATCGACGATGAGCCCGACGCAAAGTCGCCGAGAGGCGTCCCCGCGTTGGAAGACGGCGGCGGATCGGATCGGGGGCTGACAGCCGTCATCTTCGACTGGGGCGGGACGCTCGCTCAGTTCGCCACCATCGACCTCGAGGACCTCTGGCGCCTCGCCGCGCGTCACCTCGCCCCGGGGCGCGAGAGCGAGGTGGCCACGCAGCTTGCTGCCATCGAGGAGTCCTTCTGGGAGCGCTCCAGCCGCGACCATCGAGCCTGGGCGCTCGCCGAGCTGCTCGCGGCCGCACGTTCCTCCATTGGCGTCGACGTGGCGGAGGCGCTGCTCGAGGAGGCCGGCGTCCTCTACCTCGATGCATGGACGCCCCACATCCGTCACGAGCCGGATGCCGTCGAGGTGCTGCAGGCACTGCGGGCTCGCGGGCTTCGCCTCGGTCTGCTCTCCAATACCCACTGGCCGCGAGCGTTCCACGAGCACTTTCTCGAGCGCGATGGCCTGAACGAATTGCTCGATGCCCGCCTGTACACGAGCGAGATGCAGCACACAAAGCCGCACATCGAGGCGTTCCGATCGGCCCTGGCCGCGCTCGATGTGCACGATCCGGGTCAGGCCGTGTTCGTTGGCGACCGCCCGTACGACGACATCTCCGGCGCGCGCGCTGCGGGCATGCGCGCCGTGCTGCGGCGTAACAACGCGGTCCCCTCGCACGACGTCGACCCCGACGCGACCATCGATCGGCTGTCCGATCTCCTCGTCCACATCGACGCCTGGCTCTGACCCCCGCACGACGCACACGGCGTGGCGTGGCATGATCGCGCCGCGAATTGGCGCGAGATGAGAGGGGGCAGCATGAAGGCGTACAGATTGACGGCTGGAGGCGGCATCGACGGCTTGCAGCTGCTCGACCTGCCCGAACCCGAACCCGCCGCCGACGAGGTCGTGGTCGCCGTCCGCGCCACCTCACTGAACTACCGCGACCTCATGCTCGCTCGCTCGAATCCCGAGGCGATCATCCCGCTGTCGGATGGTGCCGGCGACGTGATCGCGGTTGGGAGCCGGGTCACCGGTGTCGCGGTCGGAGACCGGGTGGCCGGCTGCTTCTTCCCGGAGTGGATCGACGGAGCCCCGAGGATTGAGGGCATTCGCGTCGCGCTGGGAGGCGCGTCCACCGACGGCATGCTCGCCGAACGCGTCGTCCTTCGGGCGCAGGGCGTCGTGAAGCTGCCCGCGTCACTCACGTACGAAGAGGCCGCGACGCTTCCTTGCTCCGCGCTCACCGCGTGGAACTCGCTCTTCGAGCAGGTCGAGTTCCGCCCGGGGCATAGCGTGCTCCTCCTGGGCACGGGCGGCGTGTCGATTGCCGGCCTCCAGCTCGCCCATGCTGCCGGGATGCACACCGTGATCACTTCGAGCAGCAACGAGAAGCTCGAGCAGGCGCGCGCCCTGGGCGCCTCCGCCACCATCAACTACCGCGAGCGCGAAGACTGGGATCGAGCGGTGCGAGAAGCGACCGCGGGCCGCGGCGTCGACCAGGTGCTCGAGGTCGGCGGTGAGGGCACGTGGGTGCAGTCGATGGCGGCCGCCCGCACCGGCGGGCATATCGCCCTCATCGGTGGCGTCTCACAGGATCGGCCGGCCGCGGGGGTCCCGCTGGTCGGCCGCGGCCTGCGCGCCACGCGCATCACCGTGGGGAGCCGGCGCATGTTCGAGGACATGCTGCGCGCCATGGAGGTCAGCGAGATTCACCCGGTCATCGATCGCGTCTTCGACTTCGACCAGGCCCCCGAAGCCTACCGCTACCTCGAGTCGCAGGCGCACGTCGGGAAAATCGTGATCCGCGTGTAGGGTTACGCGTTGAGCAGCTGGTCGACCAGGATGGCGGCGAACAGCGCCGCGAGGTAGTACGTCGAGTACTTGAACAGGGGCCACGCCTTCGTGATGCCGGGCTCGCGCCACAGCATCGCTGCGAGACCGATGAAGACGGCCCCGGCCGCAACGCTGACGACCCAGTAGACGGCGTGCAGCTCGGCCACCCCTGCGAAGAGTACGGTCAGGGCGACGAGCATCACCGACCACAGCAGGATCTGCCGCTTGGTCTCCTCGACTCCGCGCACCACGGGCAGCATCGGCACGCCGGCGGCCCGGTAATCGTCTTCGAGAACCAGCGCGAGCGCCCAGAAGTGGGGTGGCGTCCACCAGAACACGATGAGGAACATGAAGATCGGTTCGAGGCTCGCCAGGTCGCCCGTCACCGCGGCCCAGCCGATCAGCGCCGGTGCGGCCCCGGCCGCCCCGCCGATCACGATGTTCTGCGACGTGTTCCGCTTGAGCAGGTACGTGTAGATCACGACGTAGAACGCGATCGCCCCGAGCGACAGCAGCGCGGCGATCACGTTCACCGTGGCGACCATCCACACCACCGACACGAATCCGAGGGCCAGGCCAAACACCGCGGCGTGTCCCGGGCTCACCGCGCCCACGGGCAAAGGACGTCGCGAGGTGCGCCGCATCCGCACGTCGATGTCCCGGTCCGCGTACTGATTGATCGCGTTTGCGCTGCCGGCCGCCAGCATCCCGCCAATGAGCGTCGCGATGACCAGCCACGTGCTCGGCCACCCCTGCTCGGCGAGCACCATCGCCGGGACGGTGGTGATCAGCAGCAGCCAGATGATGTGGGGCTTCGTCAGCGCGATGTACGTGCGGACCGTGCGCGAGATTCGGCTGCGCGTCGCCCCCGGCTGGACCTCGGCGAGGTCGCCCGCCTCCATGGCGGCGCTAGACACTCGCCGCGGCCTCGGATCGCGACGGCTGCGATTCCATCCTGGCGCCGCCACGGGCCCCCGCCCGGTATCGTCCGGCCACCGCGATCAGCACCATCAGCGCCCAGATCGCCGACCCGAGGGCCAGGTGGGCCACTCGTGACGCCTCCGAGAAGTCGGTCCACATGTTGGACGCCCCGACTAGAATCTGCCCTGCGTAGAGCGCGACGAGCAGCCAGGCTGCCCGCCTGAGCAGCATCCCGGCCCCCTCGAGCTTGAGCAGCGCCCACGCGACGGAAACGACGGCGGCGAGGCCGCCCGCAACAACGAACCGGTGCAGCCAGTGGATCGACTGTTCCCGAGCGCCGTCCGCGAACGGTACCGTCGCCTCGGAACACCCCGGCCAGCTCGTGCACGCATTGCTCGCGTTGGCGCCGACGACATAGGCCCCGCTCAGCAGCACGACAAACGTGACCGCCGCCCCAATCGCCGCCACGCGCAACGCCCGGCCGCGGGCCCCATCCGTGAGCAAAGTCCGGTCGGTGCCGAGGAATGCGAAACCGGCCAGCATCGTGAGGATCGCCAGCAGGATCATGGCCGTCGCGAGGTGGAACGTGACCACCTCGGGCGGTAGCTCACGTTCCACGGTCTCTTTGCCGAGCCAGGCCTGGAACCCCAGCAGCGGCAGCGAGGCGATAGCCAGCCATCGGCTCGTGAGGTCCGTCCAGCGTGTGCGCAGCGTCACAACCGCCGTCGCGACAACCAGGACGCCCACAACCGCCGCCGCCGTGCGGTGGCTGTACTCGATGATCGCCGTCTTCTCGAGGGGAGGATGCAACTGCCCGTGGCACAGCGGCCAGTCTGGACAGCCGAGCCCCGATCCTGTCGTACGCACGATCGAGCCGATCGCAATCAAGATCAGGGTGGCGACGACCGTCGTCGCGGCCAGCGCGAAGTACTTGTTCGACGGTCTGTTCACGGTTTCACCATGCTACGACGTCACTCAGTTGTGCGCTGCGGAGCGATGTCTCGCAGCGAGACCTGAGGCCGGGACGCTTGCGCACCTCGGATAGGCGTCGTCGCCCCGCCCTCGCGTTCGGCCAGCCGCTCCTCCAGCTGCTTGAGTTCGCGCGAAACGGTGCGCAACCGGGCCTGGAGCCAGAGCAGGTACACGAACAGTCCGGCCCAGAAGACCGCGAAGCCGGCAAACAGGTACTCGAGGTGGTCCATGGCTTAACCCTCGTCGTCGCGGTCGAGTGCGACACGCAGCTCATTGACCCGTGTAGCGATTCGCTCGGTTTCGGAGCGAAGCACGATGAACCAGAGCGCGAGCAGCAGGATCGCGACCATGCCGAGCCACAGCACGGCCAGCATCGACCCCGGTAGCGCCTGCTCGCCCGGCATCTTCAGCACGATCGGTTGGGGATGCAACGTCCGCCACCAGCGCACGGACATGTTGATGATCGGAATATCGAGGAACCCGATGATGGCGAACACCGCGCCGTAGCGGGCGGATTGCTCGTCGGACGTATCCGAGAGACTCCTCGCCAGCAGGTACCCCGAAAAGATCAGGAACAGGATCAGGGTGCTGGTCAGGCGCGCATCCCATGCCCACCACGTCCCCCAGATCGGATGTCCCCAGATCGCCCCCGTCGCCAGCACGAGGCCGGTGAAGAGCACGCCCACCCCGGCTGCGGCACGCGCGACCACGTCGAATCGCATGTCCCGCCGCCACAGCACTGCGATCGAGGACACAAAGACGATGAAGAACGCAAGGTACGCGGCAATCGCGGACGGCACGTGGATGTAGAAGATGCGCTGCACCTCGCCCTCGACGGCCTCACGAGGCGCCACCACCATCGCGCCGACGATCATGGCCAGCATCGCGATGCCCACCGTGGGCGGGAGCACGATCCAGCGCCAGCCGTAAACACGAGTTGCCGTGCGCGCAACGCTGTTCATTGTTCGACGACCATGGGGAACAGCAGTGCGCTGCCGACCGCGCTCCAGATCGTGAACACGACGATAAGGAGCAGCCACGGCCCGTCCCCGTTGGGGACGTCGAGCGCTCCGCCCGTTGCTCGCACGCCCGCGATCAGCAAGGGCACCAGCAGCGGTAACGCGAGCACAGGGAGCAACACCTCCCGCGACCGTACTCTCGATCCGAGTGTCGCGAGCAGGGTGGTGAGACTCACGTACCCGACCGTCCCGACGCCCACGATGAACGCCAATTCCGCAGTCAGCAGTGTCGTATTGAACAGGATAGTCGCCATCAGCATGACCGCCACCTCGATCGTGAGTAGCGCGGCCAGATTCGAGACCGCTTTCCCGAGGTAGAGCGAGCTCCGAGGGATCGGAGCGACGAGCATGGCGTCGAACGTCCCCTGCTCTACTTCGTCGGCAAATGAGCGGCTGCATGCGATGATGCCCGCGAACAGGAACGTCACCCACAGCACCCCCGGCAGCAGCGGTCGCACGTCATCGGTGACGAGGTCGAACGCGAACGAGTAGGTGAGCACGCTCATCGTCGCGAACGTGGCTGCCGACAGCCAGCCGCTGCGGTGTCGCCACAGCAGCACGAGATCCTTCCGCATTACGGTCAGGGCCCCGTTCACCGGGAAGCGGCCAGCGCTTCCGCGGATACCTGATGCGAAACGAGCCGCCCTCGTTCGATGTTGGCTGTCGAGTCGGCCCACCCTGCGATGCGGTCCAGGCGGTGCGTCGCTGCCAGCACCGTGAACGCCGGCTCGCGCAGCATGAGCGCATCAAGCAATTCGATGCCCTCCGCATCGAGCCCGGTTTCCGGCTCATCGAGCAGCAGGATCTCGGGGCTGTGGATCAGCGCTCGTCCGATGGCGAGGCGCTGGTGGTACCCGCGCGAGAGCACGGAGACAGGCTCGAATCGCCGCGACCACAGTCCTAGCACTTCGAGGAACGCTTCCGCTCGCGGCCGCGGGTTCGCGACGCCATACAGCTTCGCAAAGAACAGCAGGTTCTCGAGGGGGGTGAGGTCCTCGTACAGCATCGGCCGGTGCCCGAGGACGCCGATCCGCCGGCGCACCTCCACGGCCTGCGTCTGCAGGTCATAGCCGGCAATGCGGACCTGCCCCCCGGTCGGGGACACAAGCGTCGAAAGAATGGCGAGCAGGGTGCTCTTCCCAGCGCCGTTCGCTCCCGTGAGCGCCGTCCGCGATCCCGCCACAAGGCTTAACTCGACCCCGTCGAGGACGGTCGTGGTCCCGTAACGCTTGCTCAAGCGGGTCACTTCGATCGCGAAGGTCGCGGTCATGCGAGCCCTCGGAGCCTCGAACGCACCCGACTCAGCACCACGACTCCTACGATCACGGCAGTGAGCGCCACGGCGGACGCCGCCATCGCGCCCGGGAAGCCGAGGAACGGATTGGACTCGTTTGCGCGCGTAAGCCCACTCAACGATGCGACGATGCTGTCCCCCTCGTTGGCGGCGTCCAGCCGCTGCACCACTCGCCACTGCTCTCCCTGCAGTGTGCGGTTGGCTCCCATGATTGCGCCGGCGCCGGCTTGCACCCCGTTCACGAAGCGCACTGGCACCCAGATCTGCATCTCATCGGTGGGCAACGCGGTCGTCACCCGCAACCGGTAGCTGTCGGCCCCCTGATCGTAGCCGACGACATAGCGAGTGACGACGAGGTTCTGCCCCGGCCGTAAGGCCTGGGTCGTCGTCGCAACCAGTCCGTCGAGACGTACCTCGGCGTCCAGGTCTTCGGTCGCTCCGAGGCCCGTGACTCCGTCCGGGGCCGGCAGTCGCAACGTCACGTGGTCGGCGCTGCCCACGTACACACGGTCCGTGGGATTCGTCACCTGGTCCTCTCGTTGCAGCGACAACTCTCCGAGGTCGCGGTCAAGGCCCTGTACCGACACCACCGTTGAGTCGACCCGGAGCGGTGGCGCGACGTCGGTGGTTTCGTACACGGTGATTTCCCGCTCCTCGGTCGTCAGTTCTGGCGAGAGCAGGATCGGGGGGTCGATGAGGTACGAGACCCCCTTGTACGTGGCACGCAGGACGTAGGTGACATTGGGGTTCGCCGGCGGCGCAAAGGAGAAGCGGCCGTCCTGTGCCGTCGAGTCGGTAGAGGTCACCTTCCCGTCACCGGTTAGCGCGAGGAGCTGAATGCGGACGTCCGCAACGCCTGGCGCCCCCGCCGTCCCGTTCGTGATCGTCCCGCTGACTCGGCCCGCCGGAAACGAGGCTGCTGGCGTCGGAGTCTGCCCCTCTACCAGGGCCGGACTGGCGAACGCGGTAGCCAAGAGGAGAAGCGCGGAGCACGCCACGGCTCCGGTCCACCTCATGTCCGGTCCTCATCGGCGCCATACGAACGTAGCGCTTCTGTCACCGCTCGTAACCGAGGTCCCAGTGAACGTCGTGCGGCCATCCGGTCGTCCGCCGAGATGCGCCCGGCTGCGGCGTCCTCGTCTACTTCGTGCAGTTCGGCGAGCAGCTGTCGTCGTTCAGCGAGCAGTCCGGCCTCTTGGTCGAACCTCGCCTCGCCGGCGGCGCGTCGCCCGGCCGGGAGCGCGATCAACAGCGCCGCGACGACTCCGAGCACGATCAACACGGTCCATTCCACGGCGGCTACCCGCTCCGATCGAGGTCGTGCGCGAGCTGCTCATCGAGCCAACGGTCGTCGGATAGGTCACTCCGCACCGGGGCAGGCGTCGCCGTGCGGCGCAAGCGGAGCAATACATATCCTCCGAGGGCGGCGACCAGCAGCAGCGATCCGCCGACCCAGGCGAACAGCCACAGGTTGAACCCCTCGCGAGGTACGTCCGCGAGTACCCGGTCGCCATATCGGCCCGTGAAGTAGTCGATGATCTGGCCGTCGGACTGGCCCTGGTCGATCCGCTCGCGGATCACGGCGCGCATGTCGATGCAGATCTGTGTTTCGCACACGTCGAGCCGCAGGTTCGTGCACTGCGGACACAGCAACTGGCGTTCGATGTGTAGTGCGCGTTCATCTGCCGCGGTCTGCGCACCTGCGCGCCCGTGGAGCGCCGCGCCGAACGAAAGCACCATCACGACCACGAGCACGGCTCGAAGGAGCATGAAACGACGAGCGATGCGAGTCACGAGTGCTGTACGGCGGGGCTCGGCAGGCGCACTGGCTCGGGCGCCCGGACCCCAACCGGAGCAAACGCGATCAAGCCGCCGACGACGTAGATGGCGCCGCCGATCCACAGCCAGATGATGAGCGGATTCACAAACACGTGGAACTCAGCCACCCCGTTGCTGTCCCATCCCTGCACGAACACATAGAGGTCGTCGCGCAGCGAGCTGTCCATCGCGACGATCCCCATCGGCTGCTGAGGGAAGTTCTTGAACAGCCGTCGGCCCGGCTCGAGGTACCCGACCTGCTTCCCGTCCTTGCTGATCTCGACCGGCGCCACGATTTCTGTCTCGACCCCATTCGAGGTCCCCGTGCGCTCGCGCAGCCCCTCATATGTGAGCGTCCGCCCACCCGCCTCGAACGATCCGCCGGGCGCCACCGTCGTGCGCACCTGCTCCTGGTACACGTTCGACCCGATGATCGCGATGGCCATCACCCCGAAGCCGATGTGCACCAGGTAACCGCCGTAACGGCGCCGGTCGCGTGAGAACAGACCGAAGAACGACGACAGTGGGTCCGCTCCCCGTGCGCGCCTCGCCCCTCGTGCGCCGAGGAAGTACTCGCGAGCTGTGACGTAGAGCAACACGATTGCCGAACCCGTTCCGGCTAGTGCGAACGAATCGTGCATCCCGAGCACCCCGAGGATGACGAGGGAAACGACGAGGACGGCCACCGGGGTTCGGAACCGCCGCAGCAGGAGCCCGGGAGCCGCCTGCCGCCACGGCAGCACGGTGCCGATAGCCGCGAGCACCACCAGTCCGATCAACAGGGGCCCGACAACGCGGTTGTAGAAGGGCGGCCCGACCGTGATGCGCGAGTTGTCGAATAGCTCCGAGAACACCGGGAACAGCGTCCCGCCCAGAACGATGAGCGCGATTGCTGTCAGCAGGTAGTTGTTCACGATCAGCCCGCTCTCCCTCGAGAGCAGCGAATCAAAGTCGTGGTCGGGCTTCAGATACGGCCCCCGCCACACCAGCAGCACGATCGACAGCACCACCACGATGCCCAGCAGCACGAGGAAGTACGACCCGACGTCCGACTTCGCGAACGAGTGCACGGATTCGACGAGTCCGCTCCGTACGTTGAAGGTGCCGAATACCGCCAGCCCGAAGGCTGCCGCAACGAGCGCGAGGTTCCACAGCTTCAGCATCCCCCGCCGCTCTTGCACCATCATCGAGTGCAGGAACGCCGTCATTGGCAGCAGCGGCAACATCGCCGAGTTCTCGACCGGGTCCCAGCCCCAGTAGCCGCCCCATCCGAGCACCGAGTATGCCCACCACCCACCGAGGAAGTTGCCGATGCTCAGCACGAGCCAGGAAAGCAGTGCCCAGTGGCGCACCGACCGTAACCATGCGTTGTCGATGCGCGCGGACAGGAGAGCCGCACCGCCAAGCACGAACGGGATCGACGTACTGACCAGGCCGCCAAGCAGGAACGGCGGGTGGATCAGCATCCCTTTGTCCACGAGCAAGGGGTTCAGCCCGATGCCGTCGTCGGGCGTGATCCGGCTCACCTCAAATGGCGATGCGAGGAACACGAGCGCCGCAATGAAAGCCGCCAGCACGCCGCTCCCGAGCGCGGTCGCGTGCGGTGCACCCCATGGAATGCGCGGCAGGGTCACCCACGCGAACACCGCCATCAGGATCGACATCACCCAGGTCCAGTACAGCAGTGACCCGGACTGCGAACTCCACAGGGCCGCCCACTTCATTGGCGTCTCCATCTCCCGTGAGGAGACGGATGCGACATAAGCAAGGGAGAAGTCGTCTCTCAGCAGCGCGATCACGAGCGTCCCAAACGCGAGTGACGTAAACGCCGCCGTGGTCATCCACGCGCGACGCGCGAGCACCGTAAGGCCGGGTCGACGTGCACGCAGGCCGACCGTCGCGGCCACGCAGGAGAACAGCGAGGTCGCGAGCGCCGTGATCAGCGCGCCGGCCCCGACCGTCGCAAGCACGTTCATTTCGATGTCGAAGCCTGGTCGGTGCCCGTGACGAATTCTGACTCATGTTTGATGATCACCGATGAGGCGATCAGATGGCCGGGGGTGTCCGCCACCCCCTCGACGATCACGAACGCACGCGGCCCAAATAGGTTTGGCTTGATCCCGTCATACGAGATGTTCATCTGTTGGAGGCCATCTTCGCTCTGAATCACGAAGGACACCGGTCGCCCGTTCTCCTCGACGATCGTCCCCTCGACGACCCGGCCGCCGACTCGCCACCGCTTGTCCTGCACGTCGATCTGCTTCGCGAACTCGTCAGGCGTCACGTAGTACGACATCGACGAACCCGCCGCCGACACCGCGAGTACGCTGATCGCCCCGGTCGCGACCACGAGGATCGCGATCAGGCGCGCTCGCCGGCTCGAGAAGATCGTCCGCAGTCGTTGGCTCACGATGGCTCCCGCAGGTGGTCGAGCATGCTGCGCAGGTCGCCCTCCTCGAGTTGGCCTACGTACCGGCGCTCCACCTGCAGCCCCGGCCGAATCAGGAACGCCATCGGCAGCGTCTCCACGCCATAGTCGAGGTACACCTTATTCTCGGGGTCGCGCACCACTGGGAATGTTAACTCGAAATCCCGCGCAAACTTTCGAGCGTAGCTGTCCGTATCCCAGATGTTCATGCCGACGAACGTGTACCCCTTCGCCTGGTACTCCGGCCACAGCCGCTGGATGAGCGGCGCCTCGCTCCGGCAGGGGACACACCACGAAGCCCAGAAGTAAAGGAGCACGGGCCCATCGGCGTGCGCCGCGAGGTCGAAGGAACTCCCGTCGAACGCCGCTATCGAGAAGGGGGGCGCGTCTCCGACCGCCGGTTGGCCCGGCGTGTGCTCGCCCACCCCCGTGGCGACTGCGTACGTGATGCCAGCGAGAGCGATGAGCACGACCGCCACGGCGACCAGTATCACCGGCTGGTTCCTGAACGTCCGTCCAAGCGGCGAGGAAGTCATGCGCATCGAGGCTAGACCCTTGGGTGGACCCAATCAACGCGTGCGCAGAACCTCGCTCTGTGGTTGCCCTATCCCGTTTCCAACTTGACCCAGATAATGCGCCGATGGTACTGCTACTGCGGCCCGCTTTCCCATTCGCCACGCGGGGCCGTGCCGTACGCCAGCAAGGGGGACATTGTTGCGCGCGACTCGACTCGGTCTGACCTCTCTCCGCGGCAGACGGCTCCTACCGCTTCTCGCACTCGTTCTCCTGGTGGCGCTGCTCGTCGCCTGTGACGCGCCGCAGAGCACCACGGAGATCGCCGGCAACAACAACGACAAGCTCTGGGAACCCTACCGGGTCGTCCTGGTGCTCGCGGCCATCGTGTTCGTGCTCGTACTCGTGCTCACGCTTGGCTTCAGCATCTGGTTCCGCGAGCGCCCCGGGCGGCCCGCGCGCCAGATCCACGGAAACACTCGTCTCGAGGTCATCTGGACCCTCATTCCCGTCGCGATCGTCGCCATGATCGCTATCCCGACGTTCGACGCTCTCTTCAAGATCGACAAGGATCCCCCGGCGGACGCCATGAAGATCGAGGCGATCGGCCACCAGTGGTGGTTCGAGTTCCGCTACCTCGATGACAAGGGCGAAACCGTCCTCACCACCGCGAACGAGCTGCACCTCCCCGAAGGCAAGCCCGTCACCATCGCGCTCCGCTCAGTCGACGTCATCCACTCCTTCTGGGTGCCCGCCATCTCCGGCAAGGTCGACATGATCCCCGGCCACGACAACAACATCTCGTTCACGGCCACCAAGGCGAGGCCGGAACCCTATCTCGGTCAGTGCGCCGAGCTCTGCGGCCTCTCGCACGCCAACATGCGCTTCCGCGTCTTCGTGCAGGCGCCGGCGGACTTCGACAACTGGATGTCGGACCAGAAGAAGGACTCGACCAGCGCCACGGGCGACCTCGCCTCCGAGGGTGAGCAGCTCTTCGCACAGAGCGCATGCATCGGGTGCCACACCGTGCGAGGCACGAGCGCGCAGGGCAAGGTCGGCCCCGATCTGACGCATGTCGGCTCGCGCACGACGGTCGCGGCCGGCACCCTCGAGAACAACGCGCAGAACCTCGCCCGCTGGATTCGCAACTCCGCGGACGTGAAGCCGGGCTCGAAGATGCCCCCGCAGGGCGCTTCGGCCGGCGGCACGCTCACGGATGACCAGATCGCCGCGATCGCCGCGTATCTGCTGAGTCTGCGCTAGCGGACAGGCAGACTTCGGCCGGCAACCAGAGATAGTCGTCGGCGGGAAACCGCCGAGCTCGGGAGGCAACAATGGCGACAGTAGCGGGGACGCTCGCACGACCGGCGAATGTTGGCGTCTGGTCGTGGATCACGACCGTCGACCACAAGCGGATCGGCGTCCTCTACGGCATCACCGCCTTCACGTTCCTGCTCTGGGGTGGCATCCAGGCCCTCCTCATCCGTACCCAGCTCGCAGTCCCGAACGGGACGGTCATCGACGCGGAGCGGTTCAACCAGCTCTTCACGATGCACGCGCTGACGATGATCTTCCTCGCTGTCATGCCGCTCGGGGCGGCGTTCTTCAACTTCCTCACGCCGCTCATGATCGGCGCACGCGACGTCGCCTTCCCCCGCCTGAACGCGCTGTCGTACTGGGTCTACCTCGGCGGCGGCCTCATCCTCACGAGTAGCTTCTTCTGGGATGCCCCCTCGGCCGGTTGGTTCAACTACGTGCCGCTCTCCGGCCAGACCTACACCTCCGACCTCGGCATCGATTTCTACGTGGTCGGCCTGCTTACCCTCGGCACCTCCTCGCTGATGGCGGCCCTGAACTTCACCGTCACCATCATCAACATGCGAGCACCGGGCCTGACGATGATGCGGCTCCCCGTCTTCGTCTGGATGACGCTCATCATCTCCTTCCTCCTCGTGCTCGCCCTCCCTCCGCTGACGGTCGGCCTCATCCAGCTCCTCTTTGACCGCAACTTCGACACGCACTTCTTCGTGCCCGAGGCGGGGGGCGACCCGATCCTCTGGCAGCACCTGTTCTGGGTCTTCGGACACCCCGAGGTCTACATCCTGATCCTGCCCGCCATGGGCATCGTGTCCGAAGTGCTCCCGGTCTTTGCTCGCAAGCCGCTCTTCGGCTATCCGGCCGTCGTCTTCGCCGGTGTGGCGATCGCGTTCCTCGGCTGGGCCGTATGGAGCCACCACATGTTCACCACCGGCATGGGCACGGTGCCGCGCACGGTGTTCGCCACGAACACGATGATCATCGCGGTCCCGACCGGCATTAAGATCTTCAACTGGATTGGCACACTCTACGGCGGGAGCATTCGCTTCACGACGGCGATGCTCTTCTCAATCGCCTTCATCGTGACGTTCACGATTGGTGGCATCTCGGGCGTCATGCACGCCTCGCCGCCGATTGACGGACAGCACCAGGACTCGTACTTCGTCGTCGCGCACATTCACTACGTGCTCTTCGGCGGCGCGGTCATGGGCATCTTCTCGGGCATCTACTTCTGGTTCCCGAAGATGACCGGCCGCTTCCTCAGCGAGGGACTCGGTAAACTGCATTTCTGGCTGATGTTCATCGGCATGAACATGACGTTCTTCCCGATGCACTTCCTCGGCCTCGCGGGCATGCCGCGGCGCATCTACACCTATGACCAGGGCCTCGACTGGGGCTTCTGGAACATGTTCGCGACCATCGGTTCCTACGTGATCGGTATCTCGATCATCGTGTTCGTCATCAACTTCTTCCGCTCCATGCGGCAGCCGAAGACGGCCCCGAACAACCCGTGGGACGCCGCCACCCTCGAATGGGCCACGACGTCGCCGCCCCCCGAGCACGACTTCGACGTGGTCCCGACCGTGCGCGCGCGCGACCCCCTCTGGTACGACCGCGACCACGGCATCGAGGCTCCGGAGCCGACCGGCGAGCACATTCATATGCCGCCCCCGTCGTACTACCCGATCCTCATGGCCTCCGGCGTCGCGCTCCTCGGGATCGGGGTGCTCTCACACCTCGCTCTCACGGCGCTCGGCGCGGTGGTCATCATCTACAGCATCTGGGGTTGGGCGCTCGAGCCAACCGACTAGTCGATCAGGCAGTTCGGATCAGGACGAGGAGAAGCGACGCACATGGCTCACGCCACCGCAGGCCACGCCCCTGCCCACCACCGCACCAATACCGGCACGGACAACCGCAAGCTGCTCATGTGGTTCTTCCTGGGCTCCGAGTGCCTCTTCTTCGGATCCCTGATTGCCACCTACCTCATCTTCAAGGGCGACTCCGTCGTCGGGCCTTTCCCGCATGACCACGCGGGCGAGAAGGGCATTCTCGATATCCCGGTGACCTCCACCAGCACCTTCGTGCTGCTCATGAGCAGCGTGACGATGGTGCTCGCGGTGTACGGCGCGCAGCACGGCCTCCAGAAGATGATGAAGCTGTCGCTGTTGGCGACCATCTTGCTCGGCATTACGTTCCTCGGCTTCCAGACCTACGAGTTCCGCACGTTCGGGCACGAAGGACTGAACCTCGGCACGAATATCTTTGGCGCCACCTTCTTCGTCATGACGGGGTTCCACGGAACGCACGTCGGCGTAGGGGTTATCTACCTCTCGTCGCTGCTGCTCGCGTCGTTCCGCCGCTCGGGACTCGGTCCCGAGGCCGGCTTCCACGTCGAGACGGCGGGACTGTACTGGCACTTCGTCGACATCGTCTGGATCGTGATCTTCACGGTCGTCTACCTCATTCCCACCTAGCGAGCAGAGCGGGAGCACACCCATGAGCCACGCAGAACAGGCGTCCGAGGTCTCCGAGCAGCACGGGCTGACCGTCCGCCAGTACCTGATGATCGGCGCCGCCCTCACGGTGATCACGATCATCGAGTTGGCCGTCTCCTACAGTGACCTCGGCAGCGCGATGGTCCCCATCCTCCTCGCGCTCTCCGCGGTGAAGTTCGTGGTGGTTGTGGCGTACTTCATGCATCTGCGCTTCGACTCCGCTCTCTTCACGCGAATGTTCGTGGGCAGCTTCCTCCTGGCACTCGCGATTCTCGTCGCGCTGGTCAGCCTGTTCTGGGCCGACAGCCACACGTTGCCGCTGAAGTAGCCGAACCGGCCAGGGAACGCACCGAAGAGCCGCTGGCATTGCCAGCGGCTCTTCGTCTGCCGCGTCCGAACCCGAGGAATGGGGGAGGCGCGTCTACCGATCGGAGGCCGACTAGGCGTCGTGGAGCGCGGCGGCACCCAGCGAAGCGCTTGCCTCCGCCTCCGCCTGCTGCTGCTCAATCTCCCGCTGCCGCCGCTCCGACTGCGCCGCCCACACCGCGAACAGCGCGCCGATGACGATGAGATGCACCATCTGTCCTGGCACCCACATGATCAGGCCGCCCAGTTCCTGGTCGGAGTGCGGCGACATGTCGTAAATCGGTCGAGCCGTCACATACACGTCGTACAGCGTGCGGTCGGAGAGCGTGATCATCGCCGCGATGACGGACTGCGCCGTCGCCGCGACGAGGATGTACACCATCCGCAACAGGTACCCCATCGAGGCGCGCAGCGGCGCCGGATCGATCACGTTCCACCAGAACAGGAACGCGGTCCCCGCGAACGACAGATGCTGGATGTAGTGGATGTTGGCGTTCCGCACCGCGGCGTCATACCAACCGGGGATCAGGTGCCACGCCACGAGGACGCCCGTGGACACAATGAGTGCAATGAGCGGCTGGGTCAGGAACCGCCACACCATCCGTACGATTGGGTCAGCGGCGAGGCCCGCCACGACGCCGAGGCGCAGCCATTTTGGCATCCCTCGGAGGACGGGAGTCGTCGGCGCGCCGAGCAGCAGTAGCGGGATCGAGATCAGCATGATGATCTCGTGCTGAATCATGTGCATGAAGAAGTGGTGCGCGCCGATGCTGTCGATCGGCGACACGATGGCCAGGACTAGGCTCCCCAGTCCGAGGTAGTAGGACGCGACCTTCCACCAGGGATGCTGCCGGTGCCTGACCGTCCAGCGACGCAGCCCGCGCGCGTAGAAGAACCCGACGATGCATGCTGGGAGGATGACCGGAAGATCGAGGGTCCACGCGGTCCAGACCGAATGGCCTTCGCGCACCGTATCGTGCGCGGCCGTTCCCGTGCTGACGAGCTGGCCCAGCAGGTCGGCGTCCATGTGCACCTCCGTGAGGCAGTCGTTCCAGTATGCGGCGGCTCCGGGGTGACCGATATACTGGCTGCTCGTGGGAAGCGACGGTCGTAATGCAGACGCTGCGTGTGGCGCTCGCCCAGATCAATACGACGGTGGGCGATTTCGAAGGCAACGCCGCGAAGATCGTCGCGGCCGCCGGGGATGCTGCCGGGCACGGCGCTGATCTCGTCGCGTTCCCGGAGCTGGCCCTGGCCGGCTACCCGCCCGAGGACCTGCTCATCCGGTCGGCCTTCATCGAGGACGCCGCCGGGGCGCTCGACTCCCTCGCCGCTCGCGCAAAGGGACTACCCGCGCTCATCGTCGGGTGCACCGAGTTTGACGGCCAGCTGTACAACGCCGCTGCCATCATCCATGCGGGCCGCGTCATCGGGACGTACCGCAAGCACTTTCTCCCCAATTACGGCGTCTTCGACGAGTACCGTTACTTTCAGCCGGGCGACCACGCGCCCCTCTTCCTGATCGCGGGAGTCGAGGTCGGCATCACGATCTGCGAGGACCTCTGGTTCCCCGGTGGCCCCATGCGCGAGCTCGCGCTCGCCGGCGCGCGTGTGGTCGTCAACATCAACGCCTCCCCGTTCCATGGCGGAAAGCCCCATTTCCGCGAGCGAATGGTCGCCACGCGCGCCTCGGACAACACCGTCGCAATCGCCTGGGTGAATCAGGTGGGAGGGCAGGACGAGTTGGTCTTCGACGGCAACTCGGCGGTCTTCGGGCCCGACGGTGAGGTCATGGCTCGCGCCGCCTCGATGGACGAGGATCTCCTGCTCGTCGATATCCCCGTCGGTCAGGTCGTGCAACGCCAGCTGCACGACGTTCGTCTGCGCCGCGAGCGACGCGCTTCGGACCGGCCGACACCCATCGTCGTGACGCAGCAGCCATCCCCGCGGCAGCGCCCGCCCTTGCCGGCCTACCGGCTCCAGCGCCCGGATAACGTCGCCGAGGTGTACCAGGCGCTCGTTGTCGGGACCCGCGACTACATTCGGAAGTCTGGCTTCCAGGACGCCATCGTCGCGCTCTCCGGCGGCATCGACTCGGCGATCGTGGCGACCATCGCGGTGGATGCCCTCGGCGCCGATCACGTGCGGGGCGTCTCACTGCCATCGCGCTACTCCTCGGAAGGCTCCATCGCGGATGCGCAGGCCCTCGCCGAGAACCTTGGCATTCGTCTTGCGGCGATGCCGATCGAGGCGATTCACCAGGCCACCCTCGACGCGCTCGCTCGGGAGTTTCGAGGCACGGAACCGGGCACCGCTGAGGAGAACGTGCAGTCGCGAATTCGCGGCATGCTCACGATGGCGCTCTCGAACAAGTTCGGCTCGATCGTGCTCACCACCGGCAACAAATCCGAGTATGCCTGCGGCTACGCCACCCTCTACGGCGATATGGCGGGCGGCTTCGCGGTCATCAAGGACGTCCCGAAGACCCTGGTTTACGAGCTGGCCAACTACCGCAACAGCGTGAGCGAGGTCATCCCGCGCAACTCGATCGAGAAACCGCCCTCAGCCGAACTGCGACCGGGCCAACTCGACACCGACTCGCTGCCACCCTACGAGGTCCTCGACCCGATCATCGAGGCCTATGTCGAAGACGACATGCCGTTCGAGGACATCGTGGCGCTCGGTTTTGACGAAGCGACCGTCCGCCGCGTCATCGGGATGATCAACCGCAACGAGTACAAGCGCCGCCAGGCCGCGCCGGGCGTCAAGATCACGCCACGGGCCTTCGGTCGCGATCGACGGCTGCCCCTCGCTTCGCGCTATCAGCCTTACTGAGCCGGAGCATCCGCTTCACCGTCGTGATCGTGTAGCTGGTGTCGAAACCCCAGCGCCGCCTCGACGGTGTCTGCGGCCGTGACCTCGATCCAGCGCTCGAAGGCGTCCCGGACGCGCCCGTACGCGTCTTCGACCTCAGCCTCCTGCTCGGCTTCGGCGGCGACCGCCATGCGCGCGCCCGCGATCGTCTGTACGACCCGCTCGAGGCGCGGCATCAGCTGGTCGGACAGCTCGTGCCAGCGCTCATCGCCTGTCGCGTGGCCGCGGTCCTTGAGGATCTCGAGGGCGCCCATCACCCAGGCCAGTGTCCCGAGCGTCGTGCCACACGCCTCGGCGTCGAGGCGCAGCGCGTAGTGCGTTCTTCGGTTGGAGGTCATGGCTTCCGATGTCCTTCAAAGGCGATCGTCCCCGCAATACGGAGGGCGCCGATTACCGCGGCCTGGTGACCCAGTCCGGCGCGCAGCACGCGCACCCCGGGAGCGACCTCGTCGAGCACACGCTGAGTGAGTGGAACGAGCGCGTCGAGGTGCTGGGGGAGTGCGTACAGTACGAGCGCCTCGGGGTCGACGAGCGCCGCTGCGTCCGCCAGGAGCCCGGCTGCCTGCTCCACCGTTTCCGAGGGGAGGGCCGCGACTGGTGGCACCTCCGGAAACGCCGGCAGCGCGCCCGCGCGGGAGTGCGCACCACGCACGACCCGGCTACCGGATAGGGCGGCGGCCTCCGGCACGCCGCGCAGCGTCACATACAGCACATCGTCGAGGCCGGCGGCCGCCCCCTGCCAGGTTTCACCCAGCAGCGCGGCCTTCACGCGGCTCTCTGCGGCGATTGGTGCGTCGATATGACGGCGCAGCGCGTCGACCACCGCCAGCCCGTCCCACGCCGGTTGACCGCTGCCGCGCACGATGCACCCGGCGACAGGGTCGACAAAGCCCGGAGCTGCCACCGCGATCGCGAGGGCAGAGCGCCCGTTTCCTTCCTCAGCAAAGGACGTCGCGATGCGGCCGCCGACTTCCCACGACCACGCCGCCGCGTCGTTCAGTTCGGGGAGCGGCCATTCACCGCGGTGAATCGGCTCGCCCTCCAGGTTGGCGAGCACGATGCGCAGCCGATCGGCGGTGAAATCGATGCCAACCAGGACCTCGTCGTCGTCCATGTACGCTCCGTCTCGACTCGTTCAGCGACTGTACGCAGGAAGCGCCGAGTAGGGCAAAGCCGCTATGCTCCGAAGGTGGGTGCCGACGAACCTGTGCGCGTGGGGATCCTCGGCGCCGGCCGCCTCGGTTCAGCGCTCGCGACCGCGCTGGTCGCCGCTGGCGAACAGGTCAAGGCAGTGTCGAGCCGGACCGTCCGCTCGGCGGAACATCTCGCGACGGCGCTGGGAGCGGGCGTCGCCGTGCTCGCGCCGCAGGCGGTCGCCGACTCCTGTGACCTCGTGTTCCTGACGGTGCCGGATGCCGCGATCGCCGCGCTGGCATCCGAGATTCGCTGGCGCGAGGGACAGTGGGTCGTCCACTGCAGCGGCGCCCTCGACCTCGGTCCGTTGTCCGGCGCAGTCCGCCAGGGTGCGCTCGTGGGCTGCCTGCACCCCCTCCAGTCGTTTCCCTCCCGCGAGGGCGGCGCTGCCCGTTTCCGGGGCATCACCTGCGGCGTTGAGGGATCGAATCCGCTCGGTCGCGTCCTGGAAGAGCTGGTCGGGCGCCTTGGGGCGAGTGTCGTTCGTCTCGAGGGAGTCGACCGCGCCGCGTATCATGCCGCCGCGGTCTTCGCCAGCAACGACGTCGTGGCTCTCATGGCTGCCGCTCGCGAGGCATGGACGCTTGCCGGCCTATCCGCTGCCTCCGCACGGACGTCGCTCGTTCCGCTGCTCCTTGGCGCCGCGCAGAACGTCGCCGAGCACGACCTGCGCGACGCGTTGACTGGGCCCGTCGCACGGGGCGACGTCGACACGGTCAGGCGGCACCTGGCGGTGCTCGGTGACAGCGAACTCGGTGCGCTCTACCGGCGGCTCGGAGCCGAACTACTCACGCTCGACCTTCCGCACGACGCGGCCACCTCGTCCGCGTTGCGCGATGCCTTCGCGGCGGGGGCGGGCTAACCGATGCTGCTGCAGCTCGGTCCCCATACGATCGACTGCACCAACCGCACGGTGGTCATGGGCATTCTCAACGTGTCCTACGACTCGCCGATCAGCGAGTCGATCGTCCGGCCCGGTCAGGCACTCGAGCGCGCGCTCGAGCTCCGGGAGGCGGGTGCCGAGATCATCGATGTCGGTGCGCACTCCACGCGGACGGGCGGCCGTGACCTGACCGCGCAGGAGGAGGTAGATCGCGTCTGCCCGGCCATCGAGGCGATCGCCGCTGCCGGTATTCCTGTGTCTGTCGATACCTGGACGCCTGCCGTCGCGAACGAGGCGGCCCGCGCGGGCGTCCATCTCTTGAACGACGTGACCGGCTTCACCAATCCAGCGATGGTCGACGTGGCCGTCCGCTGCCGGCTCCCCGTCGTGGCGATGCACATGCGCGGCGCGCCGAAGCACCACCGGGAGGCCGACCAGACCTACGACAACATCGCTCACGACGTGGAGGTCTTCCTGACCCGCCAGGCGAACGCCCTCGAGTCCGCCGGCGTCGCCGGTGTCTGGCTCGACCCCGGGTTCGGCTTTGGCAAGTCCGCCGCGGACAACCTCCGGTTGCTGAACGCCCTTCCTCGCATGACCTCGGTGGGACGACCCGTACTCGTTTCCGCCTCGCGGAAAGGGTTCCTCGCCGAGTTACTGGGCGCGGGTGATCGGCAGGACGTCGAGGGCCTGATCGAAGCAACCATCGCGTTCAACGTGCTCGCCGCCTGGTCCGGGGTCCACGTCGTGCGTGTTCATGACGTCCGCGAGGTTGTGCGCGCCATCCGCGTCGTGAACGCAGCGCGGTCGCGGCTGATGGAGCGCGAATAGGAGAGGGGCCCTCCGCGGGCCCCTCCCTCTCAGTCGTCTCGAAGAGACGGGTTCGTCAGGACGACGGCGTCGGCGTCGCGCTGGGGTTGCCGCCGTGAGCTCCGAACTGGAACGTCTGGTCCAGCAGCTCGTCGAGCTTCGATCCGAAGGCGTCCGTCAGCTTCTGCTTCAGCTGGTCACGGCTTACGCCGTGCGCCTGCGCCACCTGAGCCAGCGACTTGCCGGAGGCCAGCTCCTGCATCAAGGTCGCTTTGTCGATGCCGATTGCGCTGGCCACAGCATCGAGCCCGGCGCCCGCCAGTCCTCGCATGCCGGGGCCGCCCCGGCCGAATGGCTGGCCATCGTGGTTACCCTCGGCGCCGGCCCCAGAGTGGAACCGTCCCAGGCCCTCCCCGAGGCCCTTGCCAGCGCTCTGCTGCTTCAGCTGGTCGGCCTGGTCCTGGGTCAACCGTCCCTGCTGCACGGCGTCGTCGAGCATCTGCCCGCGCGTCTTGTCGACCGCCGCCTGCAACTGGTCCTTCCCGATGCCGAGGTTGGACGCCAGCCGGTCCATGAACGTGCTCACCGGGTTGGCTGAACCGCTGTCGCCTGTCTGCGCAGCCACTCCGACCACGCCCGCGACGAGCAATGCCGCCGCCGCTACGCCTCCAAGCAACGCGACTCGTGTTCGCATACGCACCTCCTTCGATTCGAAGGTACGTCCGAGGTGTTGCGCGAGTCGCCGGAATTGTTGAAGGGTCTGTAATTTACAAGTGACGGTGACGCGAAGCGGGGAGGGTCTGGCCCTCCCCGCTTCGGTGCTGCGCTGTCGAGAAGGTTCGGACTAGCCTCGAGACGGCAGGCAGATGATCGCGTGCCCCGGGGCCGTACCAGCGCCCTCCTGATTCACGACGTTGGTCTCGATGCGCACGAGGTGGTCGTTTCCATCGACGTACTTCTCGACGATCTTGCCGGTCGTCGTCAGCTGGTCATTCTTCTGGTTGATCGCGCGGAACTGGATGCCGACCTCGCGGATCTCCGCCTCGTCGCCGGCCCAGTTGCGCAGCATGTTGTGGATGTACGCGGTCCGCAGGTTGCCCATGCCGAAGGCGCCCTGCTCGTTCTGGCCCTGTCGGCCGGCCGCGTCATCCATGTGGATCGGGATGAACTCGTCGTTAATCGCCGCGTAGCGGTTCCAGTTCATCAGGTCCGTGCGACGCTTGAACCCGGGCAGCTCGTCGCCGACGTTCACGTCCTCGAAGTACACGTTGTAGGCCATCGGAAATGCCTCCCCTTCGGCGATCTAGTAGCGGATGCTGACCTGCGTCTTCACGCAGACCAGCTCGCCGTTCTGGTTGGTCCAGCGCGTCTCGTTCGTGACGAACATCGTGAGGCCGAGGCGCGTCTGGCGCTCGTTCCAGTCCACCAGCGCGCTCGTGGTCGAGATCACGTCACCCGGGCGGATCGGAGCGTGGTAGCGGATCGTCTGGCCGCCGTTCATGGCGTTGGAGCCGGGGCCGCTACCCATCGTGCCGGTCGAGGGAGCCGGACGCCCTTGCACCTCGGCGAGGGCCGCCTCCTGGCCGTACGCGCCTTCCAGCGGGAACGCGAACGGGTTGAATTCCTCCGGAGCGATGATGCCGCCCCACTTCGTGTTCTTCGCGTACTCCTCGTCCCAGTAGAGACGGGGCGGGACCTCCGGCCAGTACACCCCCTGCGCCCAGCGGCGGATGTCCGAGGCCGACACCGGCCACGACTTCCGAGGCTCGCTCCACTTGTCGCGGGTGTCGATCATCTCCTGGGTTACGAGCGTCTCGGGCTGCTCTGTCGTCATCGTCTTCCTCTCCGTTGCTTGATGCCGTACGCGATGATAGCAACCCTCGTTCGTGCGGGAAGGGGCTGCGGGTTCCGGGTAGACGACGAACGCTGCTCCGGGATCCCGGAGCAGCGTTCGTGACCTCGTGACGTACGAGGCGAGGACGGACTAGCCGTCGACCCAGTTGGGGGCGCGCTTCTCGGCGAACGCCTTCGGGCCCTCCTTGGCGTCGTCGGACAGCAGGACGCGGTCGGACACCCAGGCGCCGAGGCGGTACGAGTCGTCGATCTTCGCCATGCGCCAGGCCTGGAGCATCGCCTTCGTGCCCTCGATGGACAGCGGGGCGTTCGCGACGATCATCTCGGCGATCTCGACGGCACGCGGGAGCAGCCGGTCGGGCTCGGTGACCTCGCTGACGATGCCCCATTCCTTCGCCTGCTCAGGGCTCACACGGTCGGCCGTCAGCAGAATGTAGGCGGCGTGCGTCAGGCCGATGATGCGCGGGAGGTGGTGCATGCCGTAGCCGGCGAGGATGCCGCGCTTCGGCTCGAACAGGCCAAAGTAGGCCTCGGTCGAGCAAATGCGGATGTCGCAGTCCATCGAGGTCTCGAAGCCGCCGCCGATGGCGAGTCCGTTGATGGCCGCAATGAACGGCTTGGGGCTGGCCGCGTAGCCCATCGAAGCGGAGCCCACGATGCGGCGGTTCTGGGCGACGCCCGAGGCGTTGCGCTCGGCCATCTCCTTCAGGTCGGCGCCGGCGCAGAACGCCCGGCCCGCACCCGTGACGATGCCCACGCGCATCTTCGGGTCCGAGTTGAAGTCGTCGAGCGCGGCCTGACGCTCGGCGTTCATCGTCCCACCGAGCGCGTTCAGGCGCTCCGGCCGGTTCATCGTGAAGACGGCGTAAAAGTCCTTCTTCTCGTACAGCAGGTCTGGCATCTGTTTCCTCCTCTAAGTCCCTTGCATGCCGAGCGTCATACTACGCCGCCGATGGCGCAGTGGGACGCTTGAGCCCAACCAATCTCCGCGCGCCCGCGCCTCGTCAGGCAGTCGCGCTTTCGAGGTACGTGTCCCCGATGACCTGCTCCTCGATGAGCTGTTGATACGCCGCGTCATCAAGGCCCAGCAGGTCCTTCAGCACATACTCGTTGTGTTGACCGAGCGTGGGCGCCGGCTGGAACGGCGGCACCGCCACCGTGCGCTCGAGCTTCGCGAGCGGGCCAGGGTACAGGTGCGTCCCGGCCTCGGGGTGCGTGATCGAGTTGAAGTAGCCGCGCGAACGGAGGTGCTCGTCCTCATGCATTTCCTGTTGGTGCGCCAGTGCCGATGCGGTGACGCCGCGCTCCTGCAGCGCCTTCGCGAGCTGCTCGTTCTGCATCGCGCCTGTCCGCTCGCCGACGGCCGCGTTTACCTCGGAGCGGTGGCGGAGGCGGTCGATGGTCGTGGCGAACCGCTCATCCGAGGCGAGTTCGGGAGCCCCGATGACCTCGGACAGCGCAGCAAACCCTTCATCCGAGGTCACTGCGATCGCGATCCAGCGGTCGTGGCCCGCGCAGGGGAACACCCCGTATGGCGCGAAGGCCGGGTGGTTGTTCCCTCGCTGCCCCGTCTCGCGGCCGTTGAGGGTGTAGTCGAGGATGTCGTAGGCGATGTGGTGAAGCACGGCCTCGGACTGCGAGATCTCGATCAATTGGCCCTCGCCTGTGCGCTCACGGGCCAGGAGCGCCGCCTGCACCGCCCATGCGACGTGTGCGCCCGCGTTCGGGTCGCCGTGCAGGGAAGCGGGCGTGAGCGAGGGGTCGGCGTCGGCGTAGCCGCGCACCATCGTGTGGCCGGCGACAGCCTCCATGTTCGAGCCGTAGCCCTTGTGGTGGCTGTAGGGGCCCGTGATGCCGAAACCGGGGAAGCGCACCATGATCAGGCGCGGGTTCGTGGCGTGGAGTACGTCCCAGCCGATGCCGAGGGAGTCGACCACGCCCGCGGCATTATTCTCGATGAACGCGTCCGACTGCTTCACCAGTTCGAGGAAGAGCTCACGGCCACGGGCGCTGTGGAGGTTCAACGTAACCGACTTGCAGCCGCGCTTGCCGTAGTTGAACCACGCCTGGCGGTTCCAGAAGCCCTCGGAGGGGTCGCGGTTCACGTAGTAGGTGCCACCGACGCTTTCCATGACGACGTCAGGGATGTGACGCATCTGTGTGCGGGTGGGGTTGAGGTGCTGGATCGACTCCACCTCGATCACCTCTGCGCCGAGGTCGGACAGGATCACGGTCGAGAAGGGCCCGGCCCAGACGAGGCCCTGTGCGAGGACACGGACGCCGTCCAGTGGAGGCCTGCGGTCGCTCATCGACTCCTCCTCAGATGACGCTCTCGGCGCGTAGCGCCGCGATCTCCTGCGGCGCGTACCCGAGGCCGGCCAGCACTTCGAAGGTGTGTTCGCCGAGCAAGGGCGGGCGGCGCACCTCGCCGGGGGTGTCGCTGAAGCGGACGGCGAGCCCGGGCAGCTCGATGTGGCCGGCCTGTGGATGGTCGATGCCAACGAAGAAGCCGCGCTCGCGGAAGTGCGGGTCGCGGATGACATCGGCGGGCGTATTCAGCGCCGAAAGGGGCCAGCCGACCGCCTGGGCCTCTTCCATGGCTTGCTGCTTCGTCCTCGGCAACAGCCACTCGTAAAACGCCGCCTCCACCTCACCGCCGATTTCGAGCGGGTTGTTGAGGTTGGAGGTCATGCGCGGATCGGTGATCCACTCCGGACGACCGATGACGCGGCAGAAGCGGTCGAACCAGTTCACCTGCGTGGTGACCTGGATGTACCCGTCGGCGCAGGGGAAGACTCCATTCGGCAGGGAGTTGATGAGGACGCGCTCACGGCGCTCGACCATGAGCGCCCCGCTGTACTGGAAGCTGACGAGGTTCGTGCCGCCTCGGTCCATGGATCCGGCGAGCCCCTCCTGGATCGAGAAATCCACGACCTCCTGCTGTCCGTCGCGGTGGGCGGCTCGCATGGCCGCGAGGGCCATCGGCGCCACGATCGCCCCCGCGAGGAAGAGCGGCGTATAGATACCGAGGCCTACCGGTTCGCGGTCGGGCTCGCCGGTGACCTGCAGGATGCCGGCTGCGGCGTAGGCGGTCAGGTCGTCAGCGCTGAAGTCGCGCATGGGGCCGGTCTGGCCGAAGTTCGAGATGCGGACGAGCGCGGCCGACGGGTTGGCCTCGGCAAAACGCTCCGGGGCGAGGTCGAGCCGCTCCAGCGTCCCGGCGCGGAAGCTCTCGACGACGAGATCCGCCTCCTTCGCCAGCCGTAGGAGGATCTCGCGACCCGTCTTCGTCTTCAGGTTGAGGGTGACGCTGTGCTTTCCCGTATTGAGGGTGAGGAACATCCCGCTCGCGTCCACGTTCGGGTGGTCGCCCGGGAAGGGGCCGATATTCCTCGACGCGTCGCCCACTCCCGGTCGCTCGACCTTGAGGACGTTAGCGCCGTAGTCGGAGCAGAGCTTGGTGACGTACGGACCAGCGATCCCCTGAGTCAGGTCGAGGACGCGCCAGCCTTCGAGCGGACCGGACATAGGGCGCCGCCTTGAGTGGAGGCGGGCTCCAGCCCGCCTCCCGCGCTACTCATCGTTACCGGCCGTAGTAGACCGGGTCGCGCTTCTCGACGAAGGCGCGAAGCGCCTCGATACGGTCGTCGCTGGGCATCGAGGGGCCGTTCGCGTCGTGCTCGTACGGCAGCGCGTCGTCGAGGCGCTGGCGGCGGTGGATGAGCTGCTTGCTCGCGCGCACGGTCAGGGGCGGGTTACCGGCGATCTCCTGCGCCAGGGCCATCGCGGAGTCCATCAGCTGGTCGGGCGGGACCACCTTGTTTACAAGGCCCTTCTCGAGCGCCCACTGGGCGTCCACCAGGCGGCCGGTGTACGCCATCTCGGACGCCGCGCCGAGGCCGATGAGGTCGACCAGCGAGACCGAGGAACCGGTGTCGGGGACCAGGCCGCGCTTCACGAAGATGCTGGCGAAGCGCGCCTCGGTGGAGGCGATGCGGATGTCGGAGGCGAGCGACAGCGACAGGCCGGCGCCGGTAGCGACGCCATTTACGGCGGCGATGATGGGCTGCTGCACGAGACGCATGCGGGGCGCCAGCGGCGGGATGCTCGAGCGGGGGTCCCAGGCGGGACGCGGGGCCTCGCCGCTCACGCCCGCGATCTGCGCGCTCAGGTCAGCGCCGGAGCAGAAGCCACGACCGTTGCCGGTGAGGATGATGGCGCGGATCTGGGGGAACTCCGTGTCGAGCTGGTCCCAGACGTCGTTGAGGTCGCGCACCAGGCCACCGCTCAGGGCGTTCAGCCGCTCGGGGCGGTTCAAACGGATGATGGCGACGTGGCCGTCGCGTTCGAGCTGAAGGTTTTCGTACGTCATACATGCCCTCCCGGTGGCCGACTCTAGCACACGCCTCGTACGCGTCCGCAGGAATGGCGTCACTCTATAGCAGCGGACGAACGCTGTCTCTCGATTCCCCATGAGTCGATCGGCGCAGGGCGCCCCTCAAAATGTTTGTTGAAGCGACTGCTCGCGATACATCCGGAGGAAATAACGGGCCGTATCGTCATGAAATCCGTTCATCGAAACGGGCAGCTCGAGAGGGAGTGGCATCGTATGAGCAGTCTGCTGGGGGACAAGGAATCGCTGCTTACCCGCCGCAGCGTGCTGCGTGGCGGAGCGCTGGCGGCCGGAGGCGTGGCCGCGGCGGCGCTCATCGGATGCGGGAGCGACGATGACGGCGGCGACCAGCCGTCCGGCGGGACGAGCGGCGGAGGCGCCTCGGCGACCGCGGGCGCGACGCCGGTCGCGGGCATCCAGGTCGGCGGCAAGACGATCCCGTACGCGTTCGCGGAGCCGGCGGGGAAGACGCCGAAGGCGGGCGGCACGGCGGTCTTCGGCGTCACCTGGGACGTGTCGACGATGGACCCGACGAAGTCGGCCGCCGGCGGCACGATTACGGTGCCGAACACCGTGTACGACCGCCTGCTGGGCTTCAAGCGCGGTCCGGACGCCGATCCATTCAAGCTCGACCTGGTGCCGGAGCTGGCGAAGTCGTGGGAAACGTCACCGGACGGCCTGACGTACACGTTCAAGCTGCAGCCGAACGTGAAATGGCAGAACGTGGCCCCGCTGAACGGGCGGGCGTTCAAGGCGGCTGACGCGAAGTTCGCCCTCGACCGCTACAAGACCGAGGGCGTGCACAAGCCGTACTACACGAACGTGAAGTCGATCGACGTCGTCGATGACGCGACGCTGAAGATCACGCTGAACAAGCCTCAGCCGGACTTCCTGATCCCGATCGCCAGCCGCTACACGACCATCCACCCGAAGGAGCTCGTCGACTCCGGCGATATCGAGAAGAAGGTCATCGGCACGGGGCCGATGATCTTGAAAGACGCGCAGTCGGGCACCGGGGCGACTTTCGTCAAGAACCCCGAGTACTGGGCTGGTCAGGTCTACGTCGACGGGATCGACTGCCGGGTGATGACGGACGGCGCCGCGCAGCTCGCGGCGTTCCGCGCGAAGCAGATCGACTTCGGCTATGTGGTCGGTGCGACTCCGGCTGACCTCGAGACGTTGTTGAAGACGAATCCGGACGTGCAGGCGACGGCGTCGCGGCCGGTGAACACCACGTTCGCGATCTCGTTCAACCTCGACAACCCGAAGTGGCAGGACGTGCGCATTCGGCGCGCGATCAGCCTCGCGATGGACCGCAACGAGCTGATCCAGCTTGTGTTCCAGGGCAACGGCGTCGCGTTGCCGACGTTCCCCTGGATCTTCCTGTTCGACCAGCAGCCGACGGTGGAGTCGGGGCTGCTCGGCAAGTGGTTCAAGACGGACGTGGCAGAGGCGAAGAAGCTCCTCGACGCGGCCGGTCAGCCGAACCTGAGCGTGCCGATGATCTACTACAACTACAACGACGCGACGAACACGCGCCCGAACGAGGTGCTGGTCGACCAGATGCGGCGGGCCGGCATCAACTTCGAGGCGAAGAAGACCGACTACACGGAGTTCAACTCGCAGTGGATCGGTGCGAAGTTCGCCGAGGTCGCTGACGGCTGGGCGGCGCAGGGCTTCGACACGGACAACTTCTTCTACCAGCACATGCGGTCCGACTCGACGGGCAACCGCTGGCGGATCAAGGACGCGGAGATCGACGCATGGGCGGAGCAGCAGCGGTCGGAGATCAACCCGCAGGCCCGCAAGGAGATCCTGCGGAAGATCTGGGACAAGGCACTGGACCAGATGTACCGCGTGGAGAAGCCGGCGAACATCGGGACGGTGACGTACCAGCCCTGGATGCGCGGCGTCCGCTACTCGGGCGTGCTGGGCGCCAACTCGTACTTCTACGACATCGGGGCGCAGGCGAAGAACCTCTGGCTCGACAAGTAGCCAGCGGACCTTCCGGCAGTCAGACGAGAGGCGGGCCCGAATGGCCCGCCTCTCGTCTTGTCCCTCGAGGGGTGCTGACTAGCCTCGGGGCAGGCCGAGACCGCGGGTGGCGATGATGTTGCGCTGAATCTCGTTGGAGCCGCCGGCGATGGTGCCGACGACGGTGTGGCAGCAGTTCTGGGTGTGCTTGGCGTGGAGCGGCGCGTACTCCTCGGTGGGTGACCAGCAGTTGGCGTAGAGGCCGTACGTGCGCATGCCGGTGCGGGCGACGCGCTGGGCGAGCTCGGTGGAGTAGAGCTTGCCCATGGAGGCCTCGTAGTTCGGCAGGGTGCCGGCGGCGTGCATGGAAGCAACCCGGAGAGCGAGGTTGAACATGACCTCGGACTCGATGTAGCGGTCCGTGATCTCGAAGCGCTCGAGGCGGGCGCGATTCGGGGTGCCGCTCCCACCTCGGACGTCGGCGATGAGCTCCTGGAGGTTGCGGCGGTGGGCGACGGCGCCGCCGATGCCGGAGCGTTCGTAGTCAAGGAGGGTCATGCCGACGTACCAGCCGCGGTTGACCTCCCCTACGACCTGATTTGAGGGGACTCGTACGTCCTCGTAGAAGGTCTCGTTCGTGGCGTGCTCCCAGCCCATCGAGATGATGGGGCGGACGGAGACGCCGGGGCTCGTGGCGTCGAGGAGGAGGAAGGTGATGCCTCGATGCTTGGGGGCGTCGGGGTCGGTGCGGAAGAGGCCGAAGATCCAGTTGGCCTTGTGGCCGGCGGAGGTCCAGAGCTTCTGGCCGTTGATGACCCACTCGTCGCCGTCACGGGTGGCGCGGCACTGGAGGGAGCCGAGGTCGGAGCCGGCACCGGGCTCGGAGAAGCCCTGGGCCCAGCGGATCTCGCCGGTCAGCGTGGGCTTGAGGAAGCGCTCCTTCTGCTCCTCGGTGCCGTGAACGAGCAAGGTGGAGCCGACGAGGGAGCCGCCGATCTCGGGGGCCTCGGCGAGGGCGAACTCCTGCTTGAGGATGAACTGGTCGAAGGGGGAGAGGCTGGCTCCGCCGTATTCGGCGGGCCAGTGCGGCTGGCCCCAGCCCTTCTCGGACAGGGCGACGGCCCACTCCTTCGCGGCGGCCTGCTGTTCGGGCGTGCCGTTGTGGAGGTCCTGCTGCCAGTCGTTCTCGAGGCCGCTGTTCTCGTGGCGGCGGGACTCGTGATCCTGGTAGTAGGCGGGGAGGCGGGTGCGCAGGAAGGAGCGCACGTCTTCGCGGAAGGCGGCCTGTTGCTCGCTGTCATTCCATTCCATCGATGACCTCCCAGTGCTGCAATGTGTGTCGTGGCTCCTCGCGCGCGGGGGCGAGGGGGCGAGCCGACGATACCACGATCGTCATCCGGTCGGGTCGATGAGGACATTTGTGATGACGTGCACAATATGTTTCACGTGAAACATTTGTTCTGTCTCCTCGAGTAGGCGGGGAATGCAGGTGGCGCTCGATGCCGGTTGTGATGCGCTAGACTGCGGGCCGTTCGCGCCGCGCGGGTGCGAGTCGGAGGAGGACGTCGAGATGCTGCAGGTGAAGTACCACACGATTGCCGTGCACGACCTCGAGGAGGCGGTGCGGAACCACGAGTCGCGGTTCGGGATGCAGGCGATGGGTGAGCCCTCGCACAACCCGATCGGGAATTTTCGGATGGTGGCGATGGGGTACGGGGACCAGGTGGTGCTGAACCTGATTTCGCCAGTGGACGAGAACAGCCCGGTGTCGCGGCTGATGAAGGAGCGCGTGAATCCGCTGAACCCGCACGGCGAGGGGATCTACCAGCTGGTGTGCGAGGTGGATGACCCGGAGGCGATGGCACAGCAAATCGAGGCCGGTGGAGGCCGGGTGACGCGGGTGCCGAATACGGACGCGATCTGGGTGCATCCGACGGCCTCGAATTTCGTGTTGATGGAACTGCAGCGGAAGCGGTAGGCGCACTCCTCCCTCGATGGGGTTGGGTTGTGGAGGGAGGGTAGGGCGCGCGCGGGCGCAGGTCTCAGGGGTGGGTGGCACTCCTCCGCTGGTCGTGGGTCGAAGGCGCACTTCGCTGCGGCGTCATTGTTTCGACGCGTGCGCCCCTTCGATGTTGCGTTTGAGGTTGTGGAGCTGACGCGCCTGCATGACCCAGTGCACCGGTGGGTACACCCAGAAGTCGACGATGCGCTCGAGCCAGCGGGGGCGCATCACCTGGTACCCGCCGACCAGTAGCCGCGTTCGCCCGGCGTCGACTTCTTCCAACAGGAAGCCCCAGAGGCCTTCGGTGTACGCCGCAGGGCGCGATGATCCGGAACGCGTCGTCCGGGATCGGAGCTCCGAGCGTCCACGCAGGCCGAGGAACCGTGCTGGTTCGAGGGCGACGACTTCCCACGCGTCGGCGATGAGTCCTGTGGGGGACCAAGCTGCAATGTGATCGCCCAGCGCCAAGTTCTGCCACTCCGGGTGCAACTGCCGGGCGCTTGAGTGCCCTCCGTTATCGAGGTGATCCCAGGAGTACCAGCCGGCCCGGTCACCGCCCATCTGGATCAACCAGGG
>JAIBBD010000009.1 GCA_019694855.1 Dehalococcoidia bacterium | reverse complement strand
TGCTGATCGCGACGACCGAGGCGGAGACGCGGTCCACGAGGGTGGGCAGGTCGTCGATGGCCGTCAGGCTGACCGAGCTGGCGCTGTCCGACTTCGATCCGTCGCCGCTCGTGGAGACGCTCGCGCTGTTGTCGGTCGTGCTGGAGGAGTCGCTGCCGCCCGCGATGGCCGCCGCGATCAGGCCGCCGGCGACCATCGCCACCACGACCACCGCTCCCAGCACCGCTGCCTGCAGCCAGGACTTCATTCCCGACCTCCTGTGCGAACTCGTCTTCCTCGATGTTCGGGCACAGCGGTCAAGCGTGCGTGGCACAAATGTAAAGAGGGTGCAATCGCTACGCGGATGTCACGCCCTCGAGAGCTGCGGCCATGCCTACCCGAGGCGTGGGCCCCGGTACAGCGCCGCGCCGCCCCGGTACAGGCTCGCCTCGAGCTCGGCGCCGATGCTCTCCGCCAGCGCCATCGAGGCCCGCCCGAGCACGAGGTCGCGCAGCCCGCGCTTCGGCCGCACGATGCGCGTACGGCGCGGCGCGCCGCTGCGCTCGGCCGCCCAGTCGATGGCGTCCTCGATGTCGCCCGTGCGGTCGATCAGGCCGGCGGCGAGCGCGTCGGGCGTCGCGAACACCTCACCCGTGGCCAGCTCCCGCACGCGCTCCTCGGGCAGGTTGCGGCCGTGCGCGACTCCCTCGACGAAGAGGTCGTACATCGCGTCGATCAGGCGCTGCTCTTTGGCCTGCTCTTCCTCGGTGGCTTCCCGAAATGGCGACAGCATGTCCTTGAGGCGTCCCGACTTCGAGACGCGCATCTGCACGCCGATCTTGTCGAGTGCCTCGAACACGAGTGGCCGGTACGCGATCACGCCGATCGCTCCGACCAGGGCGGCCGGCAGCGCGATGACATAATGAGCTGCCGAGGCCAGCATGTAGCCGCCGGAGGCGCCGAGGCCTCCGATGAAGGCGACGACCGGCTTCTCCTCCCGCAGGCGCAACACCGCCCGTGCCATGAGGTCGGAGCCCGTCGCGCTGCCGCCCGGCGAGTCGATGTTGAGGACGACCGCGCGCACGCTGTCGTCGTCGCGCAGCTTCGTGAACAGTCGCGCGTACTCGAGCGGACGTACCGAGGGCCCGATCGCCCCCTGGACGTCGACGACGGCGATGGTTTGCGGGCGTAGCTGCCGCAGCGCGGAGGGCGCGATCAGGCTCAGCATCCTTGGCCTTTCCCGTTGCTGGTTCTGCATCACGAGTGTACGCCCGAACCCTCGCCCCGACGCTGGCATCCCTACCGTCTCCGCGCTACCCTGCGTGGCCATGCGGCGGTTCGCGCTCCTCTTGCTCCTCGCGGTGGCCTTCGGCGCGACCGCCTGTAGCCGCGCGGCCGATCTCATCCCGGGCGAGGGCGGGCCCGCGGCCCCGAAGACAGTGACGCCGCCGCCGGTGTCCGCGCCGCCGCTGCTGGTGCCGAGCACGCTGCGCCTCGCCGGCGCAGCGGGCGCCGACCCCAACCGTCCCGTCATCGCGGACGTCGAGCTGGCTCGTTCCGTGGTGCAGGTGCAGGCGCTCGACGGCGCCGGACTGAACGCCAAGGTCGTGCGCGGCGGGTCCGGCGTGGTGGTTGACAAGGCGCAGGGGCTGATCCTGACGAGCTACTGCATCGTCGCGCCGTTCAAGGCGGATGGCACGCGCGCCTACGCGATGATCGCCGTCGGCGCCGCCAGCGGCACCGGCCCGCCCGAGTACCAGGCCACGCTGGTCGCGGCGAGCCCCGAGTTCGACTTCGCTGTGCTGCGCCTCGGTCAGCCCCGCGAGGGCATCACCAACCCCCAGTTCGACCCCATCGAGGCGGTGCTCGCGGACACCTCCTCCCTGAAGCGCGGCGACCGCCTGCGGCTGTTCGCCCAGGCCTCAAACGACCGCGCGCAGGCGATCCAGACCACGTCGACCTCGATCGCCGGGTTCCGAGGCGATGGCGCGGGTGAGGCGCGAGCCTGGCTGAAGCTCGATGGCCGGGTGCCGGGGACCGTAGTCGGGGGCCCGGCCTTCGACCAGTCCGGCTCGCTCATCGGCATTGCCTCGCAGCTCGCGTACGACCCGAACGCGCCCGTGGCGCAGATCCGCCCACTCTCCCGCGCGATCGACGTCATCAACGCGGCGAGGCAGGGCGGTGCGGACGCCCGCTTCACCCCGCCGCTCGCGCACCCGGCCGTGCTGTCGGGCGCCGGCACGGCGGCCGCGGCGGGCGACGGCGTTGCCATCTCGCGGCCCGCGTTCGCGGCGAACGTGCTCGAGGGCCAGGGGTATCGCGACCTCTTCGACTACACGAACTCCTTCCCCGGCGACAAGGGTGAGCTGCAGTACGAGTTCGCCACGCAGGGCATCCCGCAGGGCGCGGCGGTGCAGGAGCGCTGGTACCTGAACGGCGTGCAGCAGGACAGCCTCTCCTCCTCGTACACATGGAACTCGGGCAGCTTCGCCATCGTCTCCGACCGGCTCGCCACGCCGAACGCGCGCAACATCCCGAATGGCGCCTGGACCCTCGAGGTGTGGGTGGCGGGGGTCCTGCGCGCAAGCTCGACCGCGTTCGTCGGCGTGAACCCGCAGGACGTCACGAGGAAGCCCGCCGTCGAGACGTTCCGCTTCGCCTCGTCGGCTTCGCCGGAGCAACTGCCGGGGGGGGCGCTCACCGGCAGCTCGACGCAGGTGCTCGCCTTCTTCGACTACCGTCAGGCGGCCGCGGTCCAGCGCGTGCGCTGGGTGGTGCTCCGGAACGGACAGACCTACTACCAGTCGGCTGCCGTGCCCTGGGCCGGCGGCGACCACGGCACCTGGTGGGTCGGCGTCCCGGTCGACAACGCCCGGGGCTCGTGGGAGGTTCAGGTCTACTTCGACGACATCATCGTCGGGACCGGCAAGCTGCAGCTGTCCTAGCGTCCTACGGAAACAGGTCCCGCTCGAACGGGCGCACGATCTCGCGCGCCGAGCCCTCGCCTGCCTCGTACGGGAACCCGCGCACGATGGCCACGGGGATCGCGGCGAGCTTCTCCATCACCAGGCCCGCCGCTGCCGCGATCTCATCCGCGGGGCAGGGCATCGTGACGCGCAGCTCGCGTCCGTCGAGGTCAGCGACGCCTTCGTAGGAATGCAGAGGCCGCATCCCCGCGAGCCCGATGGCGATGTTCGTCTGTCCCTCGCGCCAGGGCCGGCCGAACGTGTCGGTCATCACCACCGCCACCTCGAGGCCCGTGCGCTCCCGGATGGCGTCGCGCAGGATCCGGCAGGAGCCGTCCGGGTCCTCCGGCAGCAGCGACACGAGGTCGTCCCCGCCCACGTTGGAGGCATCGACGCCCGCGTTGGCGCAGATGAAGCCGTGCTTCGTCTCCGTGATCAGGACGCCTCGAGCCTGCCGCACCACGCGCACCGACTCCCGCAGCACCGCCTCGATCTGCCGCGCGTCCTTGCCGGTGCGTGCTGCCCACTCACGGGCGAACGGAGTGGGCTCGAAGTCGTCGAGGGGCACGACGCGCCCCTCAGCCTTCGAGACGACGCGTTGCGTCACGACGATGACGTCGCCCGCCTCCAGCGGCGTCTCCTGTGCCTGTGCGGCCTCGCGGATCAGCTTCGCGAGGTCGTCGCCAGCCTGCACCATGGGGATGCCGCGCACGCCGATGATGCGCACCTCGGGGGGCGTCACGAGGCGGTCCGCTCGGGCAACCCCACGATGCGCGGAGCGCTGTGTGCCTTGTAGCGCCCGTTGATGCCGATCAGCAACACCGTCAGGCCCTCGACGAAGCGCGAGAAGCGCAGCGGCCCTGCGTCGACGGCGCGTACTCCCTCGATCTGTTCCGCGAGCGCGCTGACGAGCGCTTTCGCTTCGGCATCCCCGCCGGTGACGAGGACATCCGCGTCAAGCGGCCGTTCGAGGTCGAGCAGTGCGTCCGCGGCCAGGTTGTGAAAGGCGCCGATGACGTGCGAGTCGGGGAGGATGGCCGCGGCCTGCTCGGTCGCCGACCCCTCGGGCACCTCGACCGGTCGCGGCCCGCGCTCGAAGCGCACCGGCACGACCGCATCTACCACGACCTTGCCGGTGAGCGGCGTTGCGAGGGACTCGAGGGTGGTCCGATGCGCCTCGTATGGCACAACGATGACCGCGACATCGCAGTCCGCCACCGCCTCGGCGTTGGCCGCGCCGTGCACGCGCGCCGTCGAGCCCGCCGCCGCCAGCTGCTCCGTCAACTCGCCGGCGGCGTCTGCCGCCCGCGTGGCGTCGCGGCTGCCGAGCGTGACCTCGTGCCCCGCGAGCGCGAAGCGTGCCGCGAGTCCCCGGCCCTCGGGTCCAGTCCCTCCCACGAGCGCGATCCGCTGTGGCACCGTGCCTCCTCGCTACGGGCGACCTTCGTACAATGGGCGAGCGTACGCATACCCCGCGACGGCCAGCAAGCGAACCCGGGACAACCGATGGTCAGCATCACCGCCACCGCGCCCGCTCTTGCCCTGCGCCAGGTCTCTCACTGGTACCCGGCCCGAGGCGAGGCGTTGCGTGCCCTCGACGCGGTCGAGCTCACGGTGGCGGACGGGGAGTTCGTATCGCTCGTCGGGCCGAGCGGCTGCGGAAAGTCAACGCTGCTGCGTGCGGCCGCGGGCCTCCTCGCGCCGACCGAGGGGGCGTCCACCGTCTTCGGTCGGCCGCCGGCCGCCGCCGCGGCGGCGCACGAGCTCGGCCTGGTCACGCAGGATGCGGGGCTCCTGCCCTGGCGCACCGTCGCGGCCAACGTCGCGCTCCCCCTCGAGATCGCCGGCGGCGACCGCCGCCGCGCGGTTGTCGAGGAGCTGCTCGATCGCGTCTCGCTGTCCGAGTTCGCTGCGTACTACCCCCGCCAGCTGTCGGGCGGCATGCGTCAGCGCGTCGCGCTCGCCCGCGCGCTCGCGCACCGGCCGCGCCTGCTGCTGATGGACGAGCCCTTCGGCGCGCTGGACGAGATCTCGAGGGAGGACCTGCGACTCGAGCTGCTGCGCATCCAGGAGCGAGAGCGCATGTCGGTCCTATTCGTGACCCATTCCGTGCGCGAGGCCGTCCTGCTCTCCGACCGCGTCGTGGTACTCAGCTCCGCCCCGGGCCGCGTGCTGGCGGACATCGCGGTCGACCTACCTCGCCCGCGCGAGGAGCGCCTCGAGGCCACGACGGAGTTCCTCGACTGCGTGGCAAGCGTCCGGGCGGCGCTCGACGTGGGCCGGCGGCGATGACCGTCCGGCCGGCCGCCGATGCGGCGCGACGCGAGGCGAACCGCACGGCGGCTTCTGCCGCGCCCTCACCGCTGCCCCGGCGCGGCCTGCTGCGCACGGTGCTCGCGAGCACCCTGCCGCCGGCGCTGGCCGTGGCGCTCGCGCTGCTGGCGTGGTCCGCCTGGGTCCGGCTGCGAGACGTCCCCGGCTACCTGGTGCCCACGCCGGAGGCGGTCGCGCGGGCACTGATTGATGACCCATGGCGCTTCGTCGATGCCGGCCGCGCCTCGCTGGTCGAGGCGCTCGGCGGCCTGGTTCTCGGTGCGGGAGGCGCCCTGCTGCTCGCGGTGGTGATGGCGCATTCGCGCCCCCTCGAGCGTGCGCTCTACCCGCTGGCGCTGGTGGTGAAGGTGACGCCGGTCGTCGCGGTCGCGCCGCTGTTCATCATCTGGTTCGGCTTCGGCATCTGGCCAAAGCTGCTCGTCGCCGCGCTCATCACCTTCTTCCCGATGCTGGTGAACGCCGTCACCGGCCTGCGCGACGTCGACCCCGCCGCGCTCGATTTCCTGCGTTCGCTCCACGCCTCGAGGTGGCAGGTCTTCTGGCGTCTGCGCGGGCCAGCGTCGCTGCCCTACCTGTTCGCGGCCCTGCGCATTTCGGTGCCGCTCGCCCTGATCGGGGCAGTGGTGGCCGAGTGGATGTCTGGCGACGGCGGGCTGGGGCAGGTGATCCTGATCGCCAACGGTGACTTCGACACCGCCTCGCTGTTCGCCGCAGTGCTCGTGCTCGCCGCCCTCGCCGTCCTCCTCAGCGGCGCGCTCGCCCTGCTCGAACGTACGGTGCTCTTCTGGCATGAGTCGTTCGAAGGATGACGCTCCCGGAAGGCCGTGCAATGCGACGCTCTCTGGCGCTCTTCGCCCTGCTGGCGGCGCTGCTCACGGCATTCGCGCTCGTCGGATGCGGCGACGATGACCGGGCGCCCGAGGCTGACGGCACGCCCGCGTCGCGGCACGTCACCTTCATGGCGGGCTTCCGGGCGCAGGCGAACCTGCCCTTCGTCGCCGTCTACGTCGCCCAGGCGAAGGGCTACTTCGCCGACGAGGGCCTCGAGGTCGATATCCGGCATTCGAGCGGGCAGGACGAGCACCTCAAGCTGCTGCTGGCGAAGGAGGTCGACTTCACGACCGGGACCGCCGCGCAGCTCCTCGCCCGTCGCGCCGATGGCCTGCCAATCCGCGCGGTGGCGCTGTTCGGGCAACGCGGCGACCAGGGCTTCGTCGTCCGCGCTGACTCGGGCATCCAGCGGCCGGCCGACTTCGCCGGCAAGACGGTCGGCTTCAAGGCTGGCGTCGTGCCCGCCGAGCTCAAGGCGCTGCTGGCGAGCGGCGGGCTGAGCGAGAAGGACGTGAAGCTGCAGGGCGTGGGGTTCGACCCGCGCGTCTTCATCGAGGGCGGGCTGGACGTCTACCCCGTGTTCCTGAGCAACGAGCCATACGCCATCCGGAAGGCCGGCGTCGACGTCCGCGTCTTCGACCCCGCCGACTACGGCGTCGCGACGCTCGGGCTGACCTTCCTCGCGCACGAGGACACCGTGCGTGGCGACCCCGACCTCGTGCGCCGCTTCCTGCGCGCATCGATGCGTGGCGTTGAATACGCGGCGGCGCACGTCGACGAGGCCGTAGACATCACGCTGCGCTACGCGAACGGCGCCGACCCCGGCCAGCAGCGCTACCTGCTCGAGACCGACCTCGCGAACGCGCGCCGCGCGGACGGCATCGGCCGTTCGAGCCCGGAGCAGTGGGATGCGCTACAGGCCACGCTGCTCAAGTTCGGCGCGCTCGACCACGCGACTGACGCGAGGGCCGCCATCGACACGAGCATCATCGACGGCCTCTACGGTGCGGACGGCCGGCTCCGCCCGCGCTGACCCGCCTCGGCCGTCGTGGTTCGCGGGCGTCGAGGCGCTCGGGTACGATGGCCATGCACGGCCGCGCGGGGGAAGCATGGCAGCAGACGAGAGCCACGGCCGCGGGGCCGAGCCTGATGAGACGCTGGACGGCACTCTGCGTTCGGCCATGCTCGAGGACGGGCAGCCCTCCTTCCCGTGGTGGCTGCCGCTACCCGGACTGCTGCTCGCGGTCGCCTGGGCCGTCTATCGCGCCGCGGGCGCCGAGGAGGACGCGGGCCGTCTGCTTCTCGATACGCTGCTGTGGCCGGGGGTCGCCATTTTCGTGCTGACCACCGTCACGACCTACTTCGGCTGGCGACTGGATCTCGACTGACGTGCTGCACCTCTACACCGGCTCGCTCGTCCCCCGTGAGGACTCGGACGCCTTCCGCCTGCATGAGGCCTACGAGGTGCTGCGCCGCGAGCTGGACAGCGACGGCATGCTCGCGACAAACACCACGGTGCTGCCGGCCCGCGGCCTGGGCGCGGACACCCTGATCCAGCACCTCTCGACCGTGCCCTTCCTCGCTTCCGCCCGCCTCGTGACGGTCGAGGGCCTGCTCACGACACTCGGCAGCCGTCGCGGCGTGCTCGACCAGTGGCAGCCGCTCGTCGACTTCCTGCCCGTCATGCCCGAGACGAGCCACCTCGTGCTGGTGGAGCCCGCGCCCGATCGCGAGGACCGCCTCGGCCTCGAACGCTCGCCGCTGCTGCGCGCCCTGCGCGCCGTGCCGGGCGCCGACATCGCGGAATTTCGGGCCCTGCGCCTGTTCGGACGCGAGTCGGGCAACGAGGTGGCCCGCTGGATTGCCGACCGAGCGCGGTCGCGCGGCATTGCCTTCGAGCGCGACGCCACCGAGGTGCTCTCGGAGCTGGTCGGCGCGGACCTGTGGGCGGCGGCCGGGGAAGTGGACAAGCTCGGCCAGTACGCCGCCGGCCGTCCTGTCACCGTGGCGGACGTGCGCCTGCTCACGCCCGCCTCACGCGAGGCGGACGTCTTCGCGCTCGTCGACGCGGCCGTCGAGGGACGCGCTCCCGCCGCCCTGCGGCTGCTGCGCCAGCTGCTCGACCACGGCGAACACCCGGCGGGCCTGCAGGCGATGATCGCGCGCCAGCTGCGTAACCTCGTGCGTGCCGCCGAGCTGATTGCCCATGGCGCGCCGGAGCGAGCGATCGGCGAGGCGACCGGGGTGACCCACTCGTTTCCGCTCGGAAAGCTCGTGCGCCAGGCTGGCGCCTTCGGCGGCGCGCGCGCTGAGCAGGCGCTGCGTGAGGTCGAGGCAGCGGACTACGCGGTCAAGAGCGGGCGGATCGAGGAGAGCCTGAGCCTGGAGCTGCTCGTCTGCCGCCTGGCCGAACTCGCGCCGCGCGGCGCCGCAGCGCGCCGCTGAGCCGGCAGGAGGAACACGTATGGACGTCCTCGATGCGCTGCGCACCCGCCGCACGGTCGGCGCGTTCGCTCCCGAGCTGCCGCCGTTCGAGGCTGTCGAACGCGCCATTGAAGCGGCAACGTGGGCGCCCAACCATCACCTGACCGAGCCCTGGCGCTTTCACGTCTTTACCGGCGCCGGGCGGGCCGAACTCGCCGCGGCGGCCGGAACGACCCTGCCTCCGGACCGCGACACCGACGAGGAGCGCGCCGCCATCCGCGCGAAATTTGAACGCGCGCCCGTGCTCGTCGTGGTGACGCAGGCCGGCGGCGACGGTGACGCCGTCCGTGACCTCGAGGACTATGCCGCCTGCGCCTGCGCGACCCAGAACCTGCTGCTGGCAGCGCACGCCCAGGGCCTCGCCGCCAAGTGGAGCACCGGCAAGCTCGCGCGTTCCGAGGGCGTCCAGCAGCGCCTCGGTCTTGCCGAAGGCGACCGCATTGTCGCGTTCGTCTACCTCGGCTACGCGGCGGCGGACGCTGCCGCCGCCCCGCGCCGGTCGCCGCCCCAGATCACCCGTTACGGCTGAGCGCGGCCCGCCCTACCACTCCGAGCGGATCGAGGAGAGCACCCGGCCCTGCACCTCGACGTTGTCGGGGGTGGTGTAGATCGGCGACATCGTGGCGTTCATCGGCTGCAGCCGGATGCGGCTGCCTTCGTGGAAGAACTTCTTGAGCGTGGTCTCGTTCTCCGCCTTCAGCCAGACGGCGACCATGTCCCCGTCGTCGCAGCTGTGGGTGGGTTCGAGCACGACGATGTCGCCGTCGTTGATCAGCGCGTCGATCATCGAGGTGCCTTCGACGCGCAGGGCGTACGCATTGGAGCGGCCACGTGTCTGCTCCTCGGTGACTTCGATCTCGTCGTAGCCGGGCGGCAGCGTCTCGGGCGGCGTGGGGATCGGCTGGCCGGCCGCGATCTTGCCAAGCAGCGGTATCGCCTGCGCGCGGCGGCGCGCGCTCGCTCCCGGGAGCTGGATGGCGCGCGAGATCTCGCGGTCTCGGCGCAGCAGCCCCTTCTCCTCGAGCCGCTTCAGGTTGTAGTCCACCACCGAGGTCGAGGAGATGTCGCACCCCTGCTGGATGTCGCGGATGGAAGGCGGGTAATCGTGTTCCGCCACGAATTGTTCGACGAACTGCAGGATGCGCGCCTGCTTGTCCGACAATCCGGCTGCCCCCGCCGCCGATCCCGCGGTCGATCCTGTTGGCATGGCCCTGCTCCGTCTGCCCCGCCGCATACGGGTTTCCGGCGATTGAGCGCTCGCGCACCCTCGAACCGGTACAAATGTTCGCAACAACCGTACCGTTCCACATAACGTAGCGTCAACCGTCCCGTCACACACGGAGCGGGCGCAGCGTGTGCTCGCGCGAGCGCATACGATGGCGCTCGAGGGGTGGCGCGGACCGAGAGCGAGAGAGGGCAGCCGTGGCAGCGGGACTCGAGGATCTCTGGGGCCATCAGCCGCCGGGCGAGCCGGATGCGGCCAGGGGCGAGCTGCGGCGCGCCCTCGTCGTCGCCGCGCACCCGGACGATGCCGACTTCGGGGCGGGTGGCGCGGCCGCCCTGCTCGCGCGCTCCGGCTGGGAGGTCCGCTACCTCGTCGTAACCGACGGCTCGAAGGGTTCGGACGACCCGAGTTTCACTCCCCATCAGCTGGTCGAGACCCGCGCCGGGGAGCAGCGGGTCGCCGCGGCCCACCTCGGCGTCGCCAGCGTGGGCTTCCTCGGCTTCACCGACGGCGAGCTGACGGCGTCGCGCGATCTGCTCGGCGCGATCGTCCGCGAGATCCGTGCCTTCCGCCCCTATGCCGTCTATACGCACGACCCCGAGCCCGTTGTCCACAACGAGGGCTTCATCAACCACAGCGACCACCGCGCGACCGGCCTCGCCACCGTCGATGCCGTCTATCCGGCCGCACGTGACCGGCTGAACTTCCCCGAGCAGGTCGCCGAGGGCCTGGCCCCCCACGTCGTGCGGGAGCTGTACCTCTGGGGCTCGAACCAGCCGAACTGTGACGTCGACATCTCCAGCGTCGTCGAGGCGAAGATCGAGGCGCTCCTGCTCCATGGCAGCCAGTTCAACAACGACGACGGGTTTATCGACTACATGCGCTCGCGCTGGCAGGACGCCGAAGGCCGCTCCTTCGAGCACTTCCGCCGCGTGGTGATGTTCGGGTGACGCCGTCCGGGGCGGGCTCCGTTTCCGGCCACGCCTTCTGCCCGGTCTGTGGCACGGCCCTCGACGCGGACGCCGGCCCGGGAGGGCGGCCCGCCTGCCCGCGCTGCGGCTTCGTGCGCTACGACAACCCGAAGGTCGCCACGGGCGTGGTCGCCGAGTGCGACGGCCAGATCCTGCTCGTGCGCCGCAACCACGAGCCCATGCTCGGCCGCTGGTCGTTCCCCTCGGGATTCGTGGATGCAGGCGAGGTCGTGCCCGAGGCCGCCATCCGCGAGGTGTTCGAGGAGACCGGCGTGGAGGTGCGCATCGACCGCCTGCTCGGCGTGTACAGCCGCCACGGCGACCCGGTCGTCTTCGTCGCCTACGCCGGCTCGGTCACGGCCGGCACTCCCGTCGCCGGTCCCGAGGCGTTCGAGGTCGGCCTCTTCCCTCCGGACGCGCTGCCCGACCTCGCCTTCCCGCATGACGACGCCATCGTCGCCGCCTGGCGCGCCGGCTGACCCTGCCGCACGGTACGCTCAGGGGAGCACCCAATAGCGACGCGAAGGGAGCGCGCATGACCTCGTCGCCTGATCCGTCCCCGGCGGCCCGCCCTCCCGTGCTCTCCCTGCTCCAACGCCGCGGCATCGAGGCCGAAGTCCTGATCCCCTTCATCCGCCGCCTCGAGGCGGAGCTCGGCCTGGAGCGGGCGCACGAGCTGGCGCGCGAGACGATCGCGGAGATCGCTCGGGAGCAGGGCCGCGCGGTGGCGGAGGGGCTCGGCCGCAGTGACCTCGAGGGGTTCCACCAGGTGCGTGACACCTGGAGCGGCGCCGGAGGCGACCTGACGATCGAGACGCTGCGCGAGGACGGCGAGCGCCTCGACTTCAACGTGACCCGCTGCCGCTTCGCCGAGATGTATGAACGCCTCGGAGCGCGTGACCTCGGCTTCCTGCTCTCCTGCGGGCGCGACTTCACGCTCTCCGAGGGCTACTCCACCGACCTCGCCCTGGAGCGCACGCAGACCATCATGCAGGGCGCCTCCTTCTGCGACTTCCGCTATCGCTACCATCCCTCGACCTCGGCCACGGCGGGACTCCCCGCAGACGGCGCGGCCAGCGATAATGCCGCGGGGACGGCCGCCTCCGGCTCGACCGCCAGTCCGCGCTGACCGCTGCCTCGAGGTCGCCTCGGGGCGACCGCAGAAAGAGGAACCGATGCGCATCCAGATCTACGGCGACGACCGCGAGCCCATCCTCGAGCGCACCCGCGAGCTGGTCGACGAGGCCGTCGCGCAGGCGGGTCTCGCCGACGTGGAGATCGAGCTGATCGCGATCCACAACGACGACGAAGCGAAGGCGCAGCGCAGCCTCGGCGCGCCCACGGTGCGCATCGACGGCTTTGACGCCGAGTACGCCGAGCGCGAACCACCGGAGACGACCGCCGGCGCGCGCTACTACAGCACCCCCGACGGCTGGCAGCGCTTGCCAGAGCGCGGCATGATCGTCTTTGCGATCAAGGAAGCGCAGGCCCGTGCCGCGCGGCGGCAGGCGGCCAGCTGAGCCCACAGGGGGCCGTATGAGCGGCGACGATCGGCCGGGCGATACGCCCACTCCCGACAGTACCAACGAGACGCCACCCGAGGCGCCCGAGCCGCCGCCTGAACTGAGCCCGCGCCGCCCACCGTTGCGAGGGACGGGCGCCGGCTTCGGTGCGGCGGGCGAGGGTGGGGGCGCTTCGCGGCTGATCCGTCGCGTGCAGGAAGCCGCCGAACTGGCCCGCCGCGCGGCCGAGCAGCACCGCCCTGCCGCCGAGCGAGCCGCGCACGAGGCGGCCGAGCGCGCGAGGCAGGCGGTCGAGTCGGCGAAGCCCGAAGTCGAACGCCTCGCACGCCAGGCGCGTGCCGCGGCCGATGTCGCCCGACCCCATGTCGAGCGAGCCGCTGGCGAGGCCGCCGCGTTCGCGCGTGAGCACGACGACGAGCTGCGCTCCGCCGCCGCACGGGCGGCGCGGGCTGTCACCCCGCAACCGCTGCGGCCGGCCATCGACGCGATGCAGGAGGAGCTGCAGAAACGCCCGGCGCCCGCGCCCTCGGACGAAGAGACGCCGCCGACTGCTCCCTGATCGGGTTGGTTAGGGGGCGGCTTCCTGGGCCGCCCGCGCGGCGTTGAGCGGCTCGGCCTCGACGGTCGCGATGCGCAGGTCGTCCATCTCCACCACGCGCAACCGATAGCCCGCGACCTCGATCGCGTCGCCCACCTGCGGGATGCGCCCGATGCGGTCGAGGACGTACCCGGCCACGGTGTTGTACGGTCCCGGCTCCACCTCGAATCCGAGCAGCCCGGGCAGCACGTCCACGTTGTCGAGCCCGTCGATGCGCAGGCGGCCGCCCGGGCCCCGCTGGGGCGGCCGCTCCGGCTCCTCGAACTCGTCCTGCAGCTCGCCCACGATCGACTCGAGCACGTCCTCCAGCGTCACGATGCCATCCGTGCCGCCGAACTCGTCGACCGCGATCGCGAAGTGATTGCGCCGCGTCCGCATCTCCGCGAGCAGGCGGTCCACCCCCACGCTGCTGGGCACGACCAGCGCGTCGCGCAGCAGCGGCTGCAGCGTCGCCGAGGGCTCGGCGAGCAGCAGGTCGCGCACGTGGATCACGCCCAGGATGTCGTCGAGATCCTTGCGATACACCGGGTAGCGGGAGTGGTGGTGCTCGGCCACCATCGCGGTCGCCTGCTCCGTCGAGGTGTCGATCTGCAGCGCCACGACCTCGGTGCGCGGGATCATCACGGACGCGACCGTGAGGTCGCCGAAGCGGAGCACGCGCTCGAGGAGGAACTGCTCCTCGGTCTCGATCGCGCCCGCCTGTGCGCTGGCCTGCACCACGAGCCGCAACTCCTCAGCGCCAATGTGCGAGTGGCTCTCGACATCCCGGCTGACGCCCAGCACACGCGCGGCCATCCAGCCCCCCTCGTTCAGGAGCCAGATCGCGGGCCGGAAGATCACGCGAAACAGGCGCAGCGGACCCGTGACGACGATCGTCGTCTGCTCCGGGTACTGCAGCGCGATGCCCTTCGGCGTCAGCTCGCCGGCGACGACCAGCATCGAGGTGATGACCACGAACGAGACGACCACGGCCGCCGCGTGCCCGGCCACCTCCCCGACTGCGGGCTCGATGATGCCCGCCAGCGCCGGTTCGCCGACCCAGCCCAGCCCCAGGCTCGCCATCGTGATGCCGAGCTGGCACGCCGCGATGTAGCTGTCGAGGTGCCCGATGGCGTCCGCGACGTTGCCCGCGCCGGGCCGTCCCTCGGCGACCATCTGGTCGACGCGCGTGCGCCGGATCGTGACGAGCGCGAACTCCGCCGCCACGAAGAAGCCGTTCACGAACACGAGCACGAGGACCGCGAGCAGTCCTCCGCCGGTTTCAGCCAAGCGACCCTCCCGCGGCAGCGCTGCCGCCAGCGTACACGATGAGTGAGCACCCTCGAATGATGGCCGAGGCCCGCCTAACCCTCGCGGCCGAGCCGGAGCCCGAGGACGTCCGCGAGCTCAATCAGCGTCGGGATCGCCGTCTCGCCATGCAGGCGCCCGGCCTCGATCTCGGCCGCGACTGAGAGCAGCACGTCGACGGCCCGCGGGGTGTTGAAGTCGTCGTCCATCGCGTCCATGAAGGCGAGGCGATGATGCTGCACCTGCAGCCGGTCGGGCGGGCCGCCGCGGCTCTCCACCGCGCGGCGGAGCGTGGTGGCCATCTCCTCGCTGCGGCGCAGCTCCTCGGCGTCCCAGTCGTGGTCCGCGCGGTAGTGCGTGCGTAGCAGGTTCAGCCGGATGGCGTCCGGTGAATGGCCGTCCGCGAGCAGGTCGCTCACCTTGACGAGGTTGCCGAGCGACTTCGACATCTTCACGCCGTCGAGCTTCATCGTGCCCACGTGCATCCAGGTGCGGACGTAGGGCGCTTCGCCCGTCGCGCACTCCGACTGGACGATTTCCGAGTCGTGGTGCGGGTACTGCAGGTCGCGCCCGCCGCCATGGATGTCGATGCGGTCGCCCAGCGCCGCCCGTGCCATCGCGGAGCACTCGATGTGCCAGCCCGGCCGGCCCTCGCCCCACGGCGAGGGGAAGCGCGCGTCCGCCGCGTCCGAGGGCTGCCAGAGCAGGAAGTCGAGCTTGTCCCGCTTCAGGTGGTCGGGCTCCTCCGGCGTGCTGTCGCTGATTGGTCCCTGCCGTAGCTCGTCACGGGTGCGCCCGCTCAGGCGGCCGAAGTCCGCGCAGCTCGAGCTATCGAAGAACACGTAGCCGTCGACGACGTAGGCGTGGCCGCGTGCGATCAGCAGCTGCACCAGCTCGATGATCTCGGGCAGCGACTGGGAGACGCGCGGGAACGCGAGCGGACGCTGCACGTTCAGCGCGTCCATCTCGCGGAGGTAGATCGCGTGGTTGCGGTCCGTGAGTTCCGGGATCGAGATGCCGAGCTCGCGCGACTTGCGCACCATGTCGTCGTCGACGTCGGTGATGTTCTGGATGTGCCGCACCTCGTACGAGTTGAACTCGAGGTAGCGGCGCACGACGTCGAAGGTGACGAACACCAGCGCATGCCCGAGGTGGCCGACGTCGTACGGCGTGATGCCGCACACGTACATCTTCGCAACGCCGGGCTCGATGGACTCGAACGCCTCCCGCTGACGGGTGAGCGAGTTGTAGATCTCGAGCAGGACCGTCGCCCTCCGCTGAGCGCCGCCCTCACGGCGCTCGCAGCATCGTAGCACGCAGCGAGTCGCGCGCTCGGGCGTGGCCGGCGGTCGCTGCCCTCGCTGCCGCGTACCCCGGGCGAGCGGTACAGTGCGCGCGAGCAGACGAGGAGCGGACGATGCGCATCGGACGTGTGCGGGTGGGCGGCAGGGCGAGCACCGCGGTGCTCCGCGGACGGACGGTGCATCTCGTGCGCGGTGGCCCGCTCGGCCGCCTCGAGCCGACGGGCGAGACGTTCCCGCTCTCGAAAGTGACGTTGCTCGCGCCCATCCAGCCGGGCAAGGTCGTCGCGATCGGCCTCAACTATCGCAGCCACCTCGAGGCGCGGGTCGTGCCGCACGACGAGCCCACGCACCCCGAGCCGTTCCTGAAGACGCCGAGCTCGGTCATCGGGCCCGGCCAGGCGATCGTCCTCCCTGCCGACGCCGGCCGCGTCGATGAAGAGGGCGAGGTGGTGGTGGTGATCGGGAAGCGGGCGCGCAACCTGCGAGAGTCCGAGGTAGATGCGCACGTCCTCGGCTACACCGCCGGCAACGATGTCTCCGCGCGCGAGTGGCAGCGCGCCGATCTGCAGTGGTGGCGGGCGAAGTCCTCGGACACGTTCACGGCCGTCGGGCCGTGGATCGCCACGGACCTCGACCCCGAGCGTATCCCGCTGACCGTGCGGCTGAACGGCGAGGTCGTGCAGCAGGCCGACACCTCACAGCTCATTCACTCGATCCGAAAGTGCGTGGCGTTCGTCACGAGCGCGATGACGCTTGAACCGGGTGACCTCGTCTACACCGGAACGCCGGGCACGACCGCTGAACTGCACGCGGGAGACACGGTCCAGGTGGAAGTCGGCGGCGTCGGCGTGCTCACGAATCCGGTGGCAGCCGCGCCCTGACGGATCGAGCGTGCTGCGCGCGCTATCGGTTCCAGAGCTTCCGCCGGTCCTTGCAGTGGAAACAGGCGAGTGCGAAGTCTTTCTTCGGCGGCTGCACGTCGTTGTAGACGACGGTGACCTGTGTCACGTGCTCCGAGCAGAAGAGGAGCCGGCAGCGTGAGCACTGATGGTGCATTCGCTCGAGGCATTCCTCGTGCGCGCACACGCTCGTCGCATTCGCGTAGCGCACGCGCTCACGCCATTCTTGGTGGGCGACCACGTCTCGCAGCTTCGCCGAGCAACGCTTGCGTGCACAGGCATCGGTGAAGTCGGGGCCACGCTCGCCGTGCCGCTCGCAGAACGGATGGCCGCAGTACACGCACTCCGAGATAGCCTCGCGCCCGCAGGCGTGACGCAGGAGCCCGCCGCCGAAGTCGCACGGCTTCTCGACGCGCAATCAGGCATCCCTTACTCGTGAGCGAAAGCGACTCCAGGAACTCCTATTGTCGCACGGCGGCAGGGGCCCCTGATCGTCCGCTGACACCGACGCGATCGGCCACGCGGTGCGTCGAGGCGCTGGCCGTGGATGCCCGAGGCGTTTCGGGCATCCACGGATGGAGCGTTACGGCGTCCGGGTCGGAGTAGCGGTGGCGGCGCCGGCGGTGGCCGTCGCGGTCGCGGTGGCCCTCGGCGTCGGCGTGGTCTGCGGACGCGTCGCGTTCGAGAAGCCGGGCTCGGCCTGGACCGTGATCGAGATTTGCGTGTAGTGGTCGTCCTGGACGAACGAATCCACCTCGACTGACCCCTGCATGGAGTTGTCCGGCGTGCTGAACTCGATCGTCGTGCCCGTGCCCTGCGCGGCGTCCGAAGTGATGGCGAGGTTCTGCCGCTTCAGCACGTTGCGGTAGTTGTCCGCGACATCCGTCAGCGTGGCCTCGCTCAGCAGCACGAACTGGTACGTCGACCCCTGGGCTTCCACGGACCACTGCACCGCGATCGGGATGGTGCGGTCGAGGACGAGGTACGGCGCGACGTTCCCGAAGGAGCGCGGGATCGGCCGCGGGTCGGGCAGCACGTAGGGCGACACGATCGGGTTCGCCGGCGAGATCTGCATCACGTACATCACGCTCGTCACGGGGTCCTTGCCGTCGCCGAGCTGGCGCAACGCGTCGCTCACGGAGGCCAGGTTGTCGATCGACTTGCCACCGATCTTGACGACGCGGTCGCCTTCCTGCAGGCCGGCGTTCGAGCCCTCGCCCGCGCCGAGGCGGGACACCACGACCCCGCCCTCGCGCTCGTCGAGCTCCGCCCCCAGCACCGGCGTGAAGGCGTGCCGGTGTAGGGTCAGCTTCTTTTCTTTCCCGCCCCGCGAGATCACGACCTCGAACGTCTCGGTGCTGGCGAGCGGCTGCACGACGACCGTCCCCACCAGGTCGCTCGAACGCGTGCTCTGGAAGCGATACGCCGTCACGCCATCGCTCGACTGGCCACCCACGATCTGCCAGGGCGTCTCGTCGAACAGGCCGCGCGCGGCCTCGGAGACCGCGGGCTCGTCCTGCTTCACCTCGTACATCAGAAAGAACGTGTGCAGGCCGTCAACGCGGGTCACGCGCGCCGATCCCACCAGCTTCGCGTTCGGGAGCGGCGTCAGCTCGACCGGGTCGTCCTTCGAGGTCTTGTCCGGGTTCAGCAGGTCCTTGAGGTTGTCGGGGACCTTCCCGGGGAAGATTTCGACCTCCGTGCCGACGCCCTCGCCGAGGCGCAGCACGCGGTCCGAGATCTTCGTCGCGTTGTCGTCACCCCCTCCGCCGCCGCAGGCAACCACGAGCACGGCGGCAGCCACGGCTGCCAGGAGCAAGGACCATCGGTACATGGCGGACCCCTCGAGGCTCGTGGGAGCGAGTCGGGCTCGGCAGAGCGGTCGCTGGCGGCGTATGCGGACGGTCGAGGGAGGATGTGGGGTGGGTGAAGGGATTTGAACCCTCGCTCTCCAGGGCCACAACCTGGCGCCTTAGACCGCTAGGCGACACCCACCACGACAAGCATGCGGCCCGCACGGCCGCACTCGGCGAGTGTAGCATCCTCGCCCGTGCGCGCACCAACGCGCCTTCCCATGCACAACGAGGAGCTACAGCGAGTCGCCGAGCGTGCGGTAGCCGCCCGCGTAGAACAGCAGCGGGTCGGCCTCGGGTCGCTCGAGTGAGAGCTCCAGCACCCGGCCGACGAAGATCGTGTGGTCACCACCGTCGAAGCGCTCGTGCACGGCGCAGTCGAACCATGCCAGCACCCCATCGAGGATGGGCGCCCCGGTCACGGCCGTGCGGTACTCGACATCGCCCATGCCCTCGAGGCCCGGTCGCGCGAACAGGCGAGAGATCTCGAGCTGATCCTCGGCCAGGATGTTCACCGCGAAGCCGTCCGCCTGTGCCAGCGCCGCGTGCGCCGAGGTCCGCTTGTCGATGCACGCGATGAGCAGCGTCGGGTCCAGCGATAGCGACGCAACGGCGTTCGCGGTCATCCCGCGCGTGACGTGATCCGTCCGGAACGTGATCACGGTGACGCCGGTGGCGAAGCGTCCGATCACGTCGCGATACAGGCGCTGGTCGATGGCCGTGCTCGTCATGCCGTCCCTCGCCTCGACGTACTCCGCACGATCGTGCGGGCTGAATCTCATCCTACACCCGGATAACACGCGCAGTTCGTCATGGCTGCCGGTCCGGGTGTGAACGCGGGCATGTGACAATTCGGACGTGCAGGAACTGGAACAGGCGCCCGCCGAGGCGTCCGAGACGTTTGACGCGCTGCTCGCCGACGGCCGCCTCGAGGAGGCCGTCGCCTTTGCGCGTGAGCTGCACCCCGCCGACCGCGCGATGCTGCTCGCCACCGACGACGAGGACGCGCGCCGGCTGCTCCTCAGCCGGCTCTCGCCGCCCGATGTCGGGAGCGCGCTGCCGTACGTCGAGCGGCTGTACCGCGAGGACCTCCTTCGCGAGCTGACGCCGGTCGAGGTGGCCGACGTCCTGCGCTCCGTGCCGGACGACATCGCCACGGACGTCATCCAGGAGCTGCCCGAGGAGGTCGCGGAGGCCGCACTGACGGCGCTGCCGCTCTCGCTGCGGCGGCAGATCGGCCTGCTCCTCGATTACGGCACGGAGACCGCGGGCGGCCGCATGACGGGCCAGCGCATCGCGGTCGGCCCGGACCGCACGGTCCGCGAGGTGATCGAGTTCCTGCGCTCGCTGCGCCCGGACACGGATCAGCCGTTCTACGTCTACATCACCGACCCCGCGAATCGCCTCGTCGGCGTGCTGAACCTCCGTTGGCTGATTACGGCCGCCCCCGAGACGCGCGTTGGCAGCGTCATGACCGACGAGGTGCTGTCAGTCCGCGCCGATGCCGACCAGGAGGAGGCCGCCCGCCTGCTCAAGCGCTACAACCTGCTCGCGCTCCCGGTCGTCGACGACGCCGGCCGCCTGCTCGGCACCGTCACCGCGGACGACCTCCTCGATGTCCTCGAGGAGGAAGCGACCGAGGACATGTACCGCATCGTCGGCGTGGGCACCGAGGAGGACCTGCGCGGGGTGCGCACCTCGGTCCGCAACCGGCTGCCGTGGCTCGGCGTGAACCTGCTCACCGCGCTGCTCGCCGGCTTCATCGTCTCCCTGTTCGAGGACACCATCGCGCGTCTCGCCGTGATCGCGGCCTTTATGCCGATGGTCGCGGGCATGGGCGGCAACGCGGGCATCCAGACCGTGACCGTCGTCGTGCGGTCGCTCGCCCTCGGGCGTATTACTCCGCGCGACGCTTGGCCCGTGCTGCGCCACGAGCTGGTCGTCGGCTTGCTGATTGGCCTCGCCATCGGGCTGCCGGTCGGCGTGGTGGGCTGGGCCGTGAACGGCAGTCCCGCGCTCGGCCTCATCGTGGGCCTGGCGATGTGTGCGAACATCACCAACGGCATGGTGACGGGCGTTTTCATCCCGCTCCTGCTGCACCGCCTCGGCCAGGACCCGGCCATCTCCGCGGGTATCTGGATGACGACCTTCACCGATGTGATCGGGTTCCTGCTGCTCCTCGGACTCGCGACGCTCTTCATCTCGCAGCTCACCTGACCGGCCCCCGCGCTCGCGCCGGCTCGGTTGCTCTCGTCCGAGGCGGACTCGAACATGGGCCCATGTCCCAACTTCATGGTCCCGCACTGGTTACTGGCTCTTCCGGATTTGTCGGCGGTCACCTCGTCGCCCGCCTCGTCGCCGAGGGGTGCGAGGTCAGCGGCCTCGACTGGGTGCCGCCGCGCACGCCTCGGCCGTCTGGGATGCGCGACTTCCGTGTCGACATCCGCGACGCCGACGCGGTGCGTCGGGCGGTCCTTGAGGCGCGTCCTGAGGTCGTGTACCACCTCGCCGCGCAGGCCTCGGTCTCGGTCTCCATGCGCGAGCCCGAGGTCGACATCGAGACGAACGTGCTCGGCAGCGTCCACCTCATGCGCGCCGCGATCGAGGCGGGGACGAAGCGCTTCGTCTTCGTCTCCACCGGCGGCGCGCTCTTCGGCGAGCCCGCCGTGGTGCCCGTGACCGAGGAAATGCCGGCCGCGCCGGAATCGGTCTACGGCGCCTCGAAGTTCGCCGCCGAGCAGTATCTGCGGCTACTCGCGGGCCCGGGCGGCATCGAGCTGTCCGTCGTCCGGCCCGGCAACATTTACGGCCCGGCGCAGGACCCACACGGCGAGGCGGGTGTCGTGGCCATCTTCGCCCTGCGCATGCTCGCCAACACGGAGGCCACGATCTTCGGCGATGGCAGCCAGCGTCGCGACTACGTCTATGTAGAGGACGTCGTCGAGGCGGCCTTGCGCGCCGCGACGGACCAGCCGGCGACCTGCCTGATCGGCACGGGCATCGGCACGAGCACGCAGCAGATCTTCGAACACCTCGCGCGCCTGAGCGGCTACGAACGCGCCCCGATCTACGGCCCGGAGCGGTCGGGCGACATCCAGCGCATCATGCTCGATGCCTCGCGCGCCCGCGAAGTGTGGGGTTGGCAGCCCCAGACTGACCTCGAGACGGGGCTTGCCGCCACCGTCCGCTGGTTCCGCGAGACGAGCGGCTGACGAGACGCCCCCGGCAGCGACGACGAAAGAGCCGCCGGTTTCCGGCGGCTCTTTGCTCTGACCGTGGCGACGAGGGCTAGGCCGTGACGGCGGCCCCCGCGTAGACGGGCGTCAGCCACGAGGCGTACTGAGGCAGGCGCCCCGTGATCGCCTCGAAGAAGTGGCGCTGGATCGCGGTGGTGATCGGACCCGGCTTTCCCTCGTTCAGAGGCACGCGGTCGACGGAGAGCACCGGCGTCACGTGCGCGGCGGTCCCTGTCATGAAGATCTCGTCCGCGATGTACAGCTCGGTGCGGTCGATCGTGCGCTGCTCGGTCTCGTAGCCGAGCGAGCGCGCGATTTCGAACGCCGTGTCCAGCGTGATGCCCTCAAGGATGTTGTCCGCCGGCGGCGGGCTGATCAGCTTGCCGCCGCGCACGATGATGATGTTCTCGCCCGACCCTTCCGAGACGTGCCCGTCGTGGTTGAGCAGGATCGCCTCATCAAAGCCGTTCTGCTGCGCCTCCGTCTTCGCGAGCGAGTTGTTCACGTACAGGCCGGCGACCTTGGCGCGCGCCGGGATCATGTTGTCGTCCACGCGTCGCCACGAGGACACCGTGCACGTGATCCCCGAGTCCGAGTCGAGGTAGGCGCCGAGCGGGATCAGATAGAACAGCACGTCGTCCTCGACATTGTGCAGTCGAGGGCCGATGACGCTCTGCGACTTGTACGCGATCGGCCGGATGTACACATCCTCGCGGTAGTCGTTGCGCAGGGCCAGATCCGTGACGATGCGGATCAACTCCTCATCGCTGTAGCGGATCCCGATGCGCAGGATCTTCGCGTTCTGGCGCAGCCGCTGGATGTGCTCGCGCAGCCGGAACAGGTACAGCTCGTTCTGCTCGCCGTTCCAGTTGCCTCGAATGCCCTCGAATACCGCGGTCCCGTAGTTGAAGGCGTGGGTCGTGACCGGGATCTGGGCCTGCTCCAGCGGCACGAAGTCGCCCTGAAAGAACGCGGTAGGTGTGGGCATACGGACCTCCGTTTCGACGGCCTGGCCGGAATTCGGTACGGGTTGCAGGCCGGGATGTAGGTGTCAGCGATGATAGTGCTGGCCGTGATACGCGAGCAAGGCCGGCGGACGCGCTCACCCTCCGCCCGAGCGCAGGAACGCCGCCAGCGCGTCGTGCTCGAACTCATACGCGAGGTCCGCGGCCGTCTTCCCCGTCTCGGTTTCGACCTCGCGACGCGCGCCGTGCGACAGCAGCAGCCGCACGAGGTCGAAGTTGCCGCGCCGTGCCGCCAGGTGCAGCGGCGTCACCCCGCCCAGCTCCTGGGCGTCTACCGCGGCGCCGAGTTCGAGCAGCAACGCGGCGGTGCTCTGGTGCGCTCCGGCGACCGCGAGGTGGAGCGGCGCGCTCTCCTCCTCATTGTGGGCGACCGCGCCGGGCCGGGCTCCGCGGTCGATCAGCTCCTGCACCACCGGGTCGTGGCCGAAGAACGCCGCGAGGTGCAGCGCGGTCAGTCCATCGTCGGAATAGGCCCCGACGCGTCCGGGGCGCTCGGCCAGCAGCACGCGCACGACCTCGAGGGCGCCCGTGGCGGCGGCCTCGAAGACATCGAGTGGTGGCTCTCGCCGCAGCAGCGCCTCGAGGGCATCGCGCCGCTGGCGATATGCCGCGAGCAAGATAGGCGAGCGGTGATGCTGTCGGGCGGCCAGCGCCGGGTCGACGTGCAGCATCGCCTCGATCGCTTCGAGGTCGTCCGCCATGATCGCGTCGAAGATGTCCGGGTACTCGACCGTGGAGACCCGCTCGGCGTTCGTCACGCTTCCCTCCGCCGTCCGATGCTAGACGAGCGGACACCGAGAGGCGACCGTCGCAGGCTGGCCCGCTGCACCGCCCCGGCGTAGCCTCGCCGTATGGATGACTACCTCCGCGCGGCGGTGCTCGGTCTCGTGCAGGCGCTCACGGAGTTCCTCCCCATCTCGTCGTCGGGTCACCTCGTGCTCGCGGGCCACATCCTCGGCGAGCGCGCCAACTCGCTGACCTTCGACGTCGGGCTCCACGTCGGGACTCTGATCGCGGTGCTGGCGTATTTCTGGCGCGAGTGGGTCGCCATCGTCTTCGGCGGGCTCCGCGACATCCTGCGCCATGGGCCACGCATCGACCGCTGGCAGCCCCATTCCCGGCTCGGGCTCTGGATCGTCCTCGGCACGCTGCCCGCCGTGGTCCTCGGCGCGCTGTTCGACAACGCCATCGAGGAGCACCTGCGCCAGGCCTGGCTCGTGGCGTCGCTGCTCATCGTGTTCGCGCTCGTCCTCGAAGTCGCCGACCGCGCGGCGGCGCGTCGCTACGACCTCGAGGCGGTCGGGCCGGCCAACGCGCTCGCCATTGGCCTCGCCCAGGCGGTCGCGCTCGTGCCCGGCGTGTCGAGGTCGGGCGCCACCATCAGCGCGGCGCGCGGCCTCGGCTTCGACCGCGCTGTGGCTGCCCGCTTCTCCTTCCTGCTCTCGGCCCCGGCGGTGCTCGGCGCGGCCACGCTCAAGCTCACGGACGCCGTGCGCGGCACCGAGGACGTGAGCTGGGGGCCGATGGCCCTCGGCGCCCTCGTCTCCGCCGTCGCCGGCGCCGCGGTCATCCACTGGCTGCTCGGCTACCTGCAGTCCCACGGCCTCCGACCGTTCGTGTGGTACCGCCTGGCCGCCGGCGTCGCCGTGCTTGCCGTGGCGGCTGTGAGCACCCGCTGAACGTGTCCGTCGAGGAGTCAGGGCGCTCCTTCCTCGGACGCCGCGGCCTGGTGATTGGCGTCGAGACGGACGCCGGCTCCGCTATCGCCTCGGCGCTCGGGACGGCGGGCGCGGACCTCGCGCTCGCCACGATGCGTGCCGACGAGGGCGTGCTCGTCGCGCGCCGCCTGCAGCGCCAGCTACGCGAACTCGGGCGCCAGGCGAGCACGTACGCCTTCGACGTCACGCTCGGACAGAACGTGAAAGTCTCGACCCGGCAGGTCGCGAAGGAACTCGGCGGCCTCGACTTCGTCGTGAGCGCGCCCGACGAACCGCTCGTCGGCCCGTTTGAGCGCCTGACGGACTCCGACCTCGCCCGCGTCACGACCGTCAACTTCTACGCGCACGTCTATGCCGTGCGCGCGGCGCTCGACGAATTCCGGCGCGGCGGTGAGGGGCACGCGCTCCTCGTCGTGCGACGGTCCGAGGACGGCGGGGCGGCCTATCAGGCAGCGCAGGCGGCCACGCTGAGCCTCGTGACCACGCTGGCCGATGAGCTCCGCGAACAGGCAGTCACCATCAGCGCGCTCATCGTGCCGGCCAATATCGGCGGCGCGCGCGCGGGTCGTGCGGCGCTCGAACTGCTGCAGGGCGATCCGGCGCGTGCCAGCGGCCGGGTCTATGATCTGGCGGCGCGTCCTGAAGGCGCGGCAGACCACGAAGGGCGACCATGACCTCCAGCACGTCCGCTCGGCCCCTCGATGGCCTGCACGCCCTCGTCGCGGGCGCGGGGGGGCCGCACGCCCGCCCTGCCGCCGTCGCGCTCGCCGAAGCCGGCGCGACCGTGTCCCTCTTCACGCAGGCGGATGACCGCGCCCAGGAGGTCGAGGCCCAGTCGATCCTGAACGAGTGCTGGTCGCTCGGCCGTGACGGCGAGGTGGTGCGGCTGGACGCGACAGACGCCGCGCACCTCGCCGCCGCGCTGGACGCCATCGAGGCGAAACACGGGCCGGTCGCGGTGCTCGTGACGGTGCCGCCCGCGCCACAGCCGCACGCCGAGGAGGCATTTGATGGTGAGGCGTGGGACGCCGAGTTCCGGCGCTCCGCCACCTCGACGGTGATGCCCGTGCTGAGCGCGGGCCGGCGCATGCTCGTGCGCGGCTCCGGCCGCGTCGTCAACGTCGTCTCCGCGCTGCACGAGGGGACGTCGCGCGATCTCGCGGCATACGCCGCCGCGCAGTCGGCGGTCCTCGCTTTCACGCGCTCGCTGGCGCAGGACTGGGACAGTCGAGGCGTGCTGGTGCGGGCCCTCGTCAGCCCCGAACCCGAGCACGCATCCGGACCGCACGCGAACGAATCGTTCCGCACTCTGCTCCGCGCGACGCTCGAGGGCGCCTCGTGAACGAAGAGGCCCCGGCGCTGCGCCCTGCCCTCGGGCACCCGGGGATCGACTGGTCGGGCGATGGCGGCCTCGGCGGCCCGGTCGTCGACCGCGAGGTTGCCAGCCCCGAGCAGCGGCCCGTGTCGGCGCCGCTCCGGCTACGCGCGGTTGGCTTCGGCGTCGACTTCCTGGTCCTGCTGGGCATCGTCGTGGTCGCGATGGTGATCGTGATGATCGCCGCCGGCGTCGACACCAGCGCGCCCCAGGCCGAGGTCGAGCGTCAGACCGAGGACCTCTACCCCGTCCTCTACGTTGTGGGAGCGGCGATCCAGTTCGTCTACAACCTCGTCTGGAACACCATCGGTTGGTCCCCGGGGAAGCGCACCGTGGGGCTGCGTACGGTCGACCGGCACGGCCGGCCGCCCGGCCTCGGCCTCGGGCTGCTGCGCACGGTCGGCCTGATGGTCGGGAACGTGTTCGGACTCGGCTACCTCTGGGCGTTCGTCGACCGCGACCGCCGCACCATCCACGACCGCATTGGTCGCACCTGGGTGGTGCGCGCGCGTGCCGAGGACGTCGGGCAGGAGCGTTAGCCCACCGCGCTCGCGGCTACGACTCCCAGGGCAGCGATCGAGGCTGCAGCACCTGTCGCACGGATCCGTCCGCGACGAGCGCGATGAGGTCGATCGCGCCATACGAGGCCGGGTTCATCCCCCGCAGCGCGGCCGTCACCCGCTCGTCCTCCATATGCGCGAGCGAGGCGACTAACAGCAGCACGCTCAGGTCATTGCCATGGCCTGCCCGCTGCTCCAGTGCCCGCCCGATGTGACCGCGCAGCATCCGCCGCATGGCGCCGGTGTCGGCCGGGTCGGCGCCCTCGGGCGATCCGATCACGGTCAGTCCGGCGGGCTCGGTGCCCGGCACCCGGGAGACCAGCCAGTAGTCGTGCACGTCGACGCGCGTGATTTCCTCCGGCTCGAGCAGCACCGCACGGTCTCGCACCCGTGTCGTGAGGATCTCCACCTCGGCCTGCTCCTCGGGGAGCCGCAGCAGCTCGCGAGAGTCGAGGTGAAACGAACCGTTGATGTTCTCGGAGAGATGCGTCCAGACCGAGGCCATGCCGCCGCTGACCGACATGTACGCGCCGGCCGCGTCGATCTTTGCGAGCCGCAGGGTGACCGGCCGCCGGATCTCGCGGCGCTGGGCGGCCTCGAGCCCGTTGACCCCGCGCGTGACCAGGACGCGTAGGTCGGAGAGGCCGGGCTCCTCGGTCGGTATCGATCCGCCCGGGGGCGCCCAGAGCACGTACGCGTTGCGGTCGCCCGCCGCCTCCAGATCGGCGCTGACCAGCGACTCGAGGCCGCCGGCGCCGGAGGGGGCGTCCCCATCCCACAGCGTCCCCACGGTGACGCCGATGCGCCGGTCGCGCTGCGTGAGCACCGCATCGAAGCGGTCGCGCTCCTCGGCCAGGCGGAACGTGCGGAAATAGCGCGCGCTCATCCAACCCGCGAGCATCGCGAGCGCCGCCTGCTGCGGACGTGTGAGGGTCAATGCGGGCCGGTCGGTTTCCGCGGCGCTTCCTCGTGAGCCGGAGCGGCGCTAGGCCTCGGCCTCGGTGGCCGCCGCCTTGCGGGCGTCACGCCGGTCGAGGACCGGCAGCAGCCCGTTCTGCAGCACCTGCAGTCCCAGCGCGAGGTTCAGCAGCAGGAAGTCGACGAGCGCGATCCACTTCAGCGTCGTGGCGAAGCCGGAGCCGTCGTTGTCGGACTGCTGCGCCCAGATGACGCCCGCAACCGCCGCCGCCAGGACCGCGAGCAGGATCAGCGGGATGTCCCAGTTGCGGATGAAGCGCGCGAAGATCGCCAGCGTCGCCACGGCGCCGGCGATGTTGGTCGCCATGAACCCCAGTAGCGGCGTCCCCTGGTGGTGCCACACCTCGAAGGAGCGCAGGAAGAGCAGGAACAGCAGCGGAGGGGCGGCCATCGCGATGATGAAGCCCGGCAGGTCGGCTCGCTTGAAGCGCATCGTCGTCTCTCCCCCCGGCCGCGCCGCCGGGTCGCTCCGCTAGATGTTCGAGCGGGACTGCCCGCCGTCGACGTTCCACGACGCGCCCACGACCCACGAGGCTCGCGGTGACGCCAGGAACACGACCACCGCCGCGACTTCCTCCGGTCGGCCGAAGCGGCCCGCCGGGATCTCGCGCGCGACGAATTCGCGCATCCCCTCGGGGTCCTGTTCCACCCGCCGGCCCCAGGAACCGCCCTCGAAGGCGATCGATCCCGGCGCGACGGTGTTCACGCGGATCCCCTCGCGCGCCCACTGTAACGCGTAGGCCTTGGAAAGCGCGATCTGCGCGGACTTCGTCGCGTTGTACTCCGCGCCACCGCCGCTTTCGCGACCGTAGATCGAGGCGATGTTCACGATCGCCCCGCCGCCGGCTGCCTGCGCGAGGTGTGGCCGCGCGAGGTTCGCCAGCCGTGCCACGGAGCGCACGTTCGCGTCGAACGCGTCCTGCCAGCGCTGGTCCGGGTCCTCGCCGCGCGGGCTGCCGCCGGCATTGTTGACCAGCGCGTCGATGCCGCCGTAGCGCTCCGCCGCCGATGCGATCAGACGCTGGGCATCCGCGCCGACCGTGACGTCGGCGACCACTGCCTGGACTTCGGCGCCAGAGGCGGCAATCGCCGTACGTGTCGCTTCGAGGACGTCGGCGTTGCGCGCACAGATCGTCAGACGCGCTCCTTCGGCTGCGAACGCTTCCGCGATCGCGCGGCCGATGCCGCGGCTCGCTCCGGTCACGACCACCGAACGCCCGCTCAGTCCGAGGTCCACGCTCACCTCCCTCCTCGTCGGCCGCGATCGTGGCAGGGCGTCGCGCCGGAGTCCAGCGCTAGAGGTCGCGCACGCGCGGCGCCGCCCGCGCCGTGAGCAGCGCGAGCACGACGAGGACGCTCGCCATCGCCCCGAGCGCCCACTGGACGCCCACCACCGTCGTGGCGACGCCCGCGATCACCGTGCCGAGCGGCACCATGCCGCGGCTCAAGAAGAGCGTGCTCATCACCCGGCCGCGGTACTCGTCCTCGGCGTGCAGCTGCAGCAGCGTGTTGTTCGAGGCCAGGTAGATCTGCTGACACACGCCCACCGCGGCCATCGCCAGCACCGACAGCATGAACCACGAGGACGCGGCGAAGACGACGATGCTCAGCCCGAAGCAGCACAGGCCGACGAGCATCAGCCGCCCCTTGCGCGCCTCCGGCGCGAGCGACGCCACGGTGAGCGCGCCGCAGACGGCGCCCACCCCCGTGGCCGCGGTGAGTAGGCCGAACCCCTCGCCGCCGGTCCCGAGGACATCGCGCGACACCACCGCGGACATCGTCTGGTACGGCATGCCGAATACCATCGGGACCGTGGCGAGGATGACCAGCGTGCGCAGCACGACCGAGCGGTTGATGTAGGCGAACCCGCCCGCCAGCTCGCTGAGCATCCCCTGGCGAGCGCGGGCAGGTTGCCTCGGGATCTCCATGATCGCGAGGCCGGCGAGCACCGCGAGGAAGGTCAGGCCGTTGAAGTAGAACGCGCCAGCGATGCCGAACGGCGTGAGGAAGAAGATCGCCGCAATCAGCGGGCCCGCCACGCGCGTCAGGTTCAGCGTCGCCGAGTTGAGCGCGACCGCGTTCGTCAGCGCCTCGCGAGGCACGAGCTCCGAGATCAGCGACTGCCGCGCCGGCATGTTGAAGGAGAGCATGACGCCCCGTCCGAGGGCGATCGCGAGCACCATCCAGAACTCGACGAGTCCGGTCGCCACCAGGGTCGCCAGCACGAACGCCATCACCATCGCGGCGGCCTGCGTCGTGAACATCAACCGCCGCCGCTCGAGGCGGTCCGCCAGCACGCCGCCAATCGGCGTGAACACGAGGATCGGCACCAGGCGGCAGGCGTTGAGTGCGGCGACGGGCAGGGCCGCCTCGCGGCCGTCGTACAGCTGGCTCACGACCAGCCAGTTCAGCGCGACCTGGTCCATCCAGTCGCCCGAACTCGAAACGAGCTGACCGAACCACAGCAGCCGGTAATTGCGATAGCGCAGCGACGCGAAGGCCGGCGGCAGGCGCAGGCGCCGCGCGCCCTCGTCTACTGCCTGAGGTGCCTCGACGGCCTCGACTGGAGTCTGCATCGTCCCGCCTGTTTAGCTACTGAAGAAATACTAAACTATCTGGTCGAGTGCTAGGAACTCGGGCGGTTCGCTGGTACCATGCGCGGCGATGGAACAGAACGAACCAAGCGCCCTCATCAAGGAAACGGCCGTCCTCTTCGGTCGCTCGACCCGCCTGGTCGACCCCATGCGCCTGCGCATGTGGGAGGAGCAGGGCATCACCTTCCCGCAGCTGCGGATCCTGTTCCGAGTGCGCATGCACCCGGACATCGACCTCCGCACGCTCGCGGATGGCCTCGCCATCAGTCCGTCCGCCGCCAGCCAGCAGGTCGACAAGCTCGTCGAGCGCGGCCTGCTCTGGCGCACGGAGGACCCCCAGGACCGCCGGCGTCTTCGCCTGCAGCTCACTCCGCAGGCCGAGGAAGCCGTGGGCGAGTACTCGCGTACCGTGACCGAGTACATCTCCGCGATCCTCGCCCGCCTCAGCCAGAAGGACCTCAAGGAGCTGCACCGCTTGCTCGGCACGCTCGAGGAGTTGAACAGCCCGCCGCCTCCGCTCCCCTCAAGCGTGTCCGGCCGCGCCGTCGCGAGCTGAACTAGAGGAAGACCGGCTCCCGGCTCGTGAAGCGGTATAACGACGCGGGCCGGTGCGCGCCGGCCCGTTCCAGCTCGCCCGTCGGCGCAATCAGTCCCGATGAGAGCATCCGTTTGCGGAAGTTCCGCCGGTCGAGGCGCTCGCCGAGGATCGCCTCGTACGTCGTCTGCAGCTGACGGAGCGTAAAGCGCTCCGGGAGCAGCCCGTAGGCGAGGTTCGTGTACTCCAGCTTCGCCCGCACCCGCGTCACGGCCTGCGCGATCACCTCGTTGTTGCGAAACGCGAGTGCCGGCAGGGCGTCCACCCGGTGCCATGCCGGCGGCCACTCCTCCGAGGAGCGCAGCCGGACGCGTCGCTGTTCCACCAGCGCGAAGTAGGCGACCGCGACGCTCGGCTGCGTGGCGTCCAGGTTCGAAGCGGTGAACAGCTGCTCGAGGTAGAGGTCGCTCGCGCCCGTCTCCTCGACGAGCTTGCGCCCCGCCGCCTCCTCAAGGGTCATGCTGCCGTCCCAGCGTCCGCCCGGCAGCGCCCACCGTCCGCGCTCCGGCTCGGCGCTCCGATGCACCAGCAGCACCTGCAATGAGCCGTCGATCATCGCGAAGATGACGACGATGGTCGCGACGACGGGAGGGGTCACGAGGTGGAGGCCCCGGCTAGATGACCGCCAGCGTGAGGTCGCCCGCCAGCCGGCCGTGCAGAGACCAGGCTGTGACCTCGTCGACGGCCACGTCGACGAGCTGCCCCACGAGACCCGTCCCCGCGAAGTGCACGAGCTGCCCCCCACGCGTGCGGCCGGTCGAGCGGCCGTCCTGCTCGCGCTCCACGAGCACTTCCACCTGGCGGCCGAGGGCCTGCCGGTTGATCGCGCTTGAGGAACGCGCGTGCAGCTCCTCGATGACGTGCAGCCGCTCGCGCTTCACCTCGCGTGGCACATCGTCGACCTGCTTGCGGTAGGCGAAAGTGCCCGGCCGGGGTGAGTACGCCGCCACATGGATCACGTCGAACTCGATCCGCTCGAGCAGCGCGACGGTGTTCGCGAACTCCTCATCTGTCTCACCGGGGCACCCGACGATGATGTCCGTCGCCAGCGAGGCGTGCGGCATCTGCTTGCGGATGTACTCGACGCGCTCCTCGTACTCCGCGACCGTGTAGCCGCGGCGCATACGCTCGAGCATCGCGTCGTCGCCAGACTGCACCGGGATGTTGAAGTGCTCACAGACCTTGGGCAGGTCCGCGACGGCATCGATGATGCGGTCCGTCATGTCCTTCGGATACGAGGTGAGGAACCGCGTCCGCACGATGCCGTCGATCGCCTCGATCCCCTCGAACAACGTCGCGAGGTCGGCGCCCTCATCCAGGTCGTGCCCGTACGCCTCGACCGTCTGCCCGAGCAGTGTGACCTCGCGCACGCCGTGCGCGGCGAGGTAGCGCACCTCGTCGAGCACCTCGGCGGCGGGCCGCGAGCGTTCGCGGCCGCGACGGAGCGGCACGATGCAGTAGGTGCAGAATTTGTCGCAGCCATGGACGACCGGCACGTAGGCGGTCGGGCCGGACGGCCGCCCGTACGTCTCTGTCCAGAACTCACCTTCCGAGGCGTCGCGAGCCACCCCGGCGGCAGTCAGGATCGGGTCGTACTCCTGCGGGCGCGCCCACACGTCGACCCACGGGAAGCGGCGCTGCAGGTCGTCGGTCTTCGGGCCGACCATGCACCCCATGACCGCGATCTGGAATTGCTCGCCACGTTGCCGCTGCTGCCGCAGCTGGTGCAGCCGGCCGTACGCGCGGTCCTCAGCGTGCTGGCGCACGGAGCAGGTGTTGATGACGAAGAGGTCGGCCGAGCCCTCGTCCGGGCTCTCGCTCCAGCCGATCCGGTCGAGGCCGGAGGCGAGCTTGAGCGAGTCGGCGACGTTCATCTGGCAGCCGAGCGTCCAGATGTGGTACGTGGGCATCGAGGACTCCTCGGACGCTGGCGGAGGGGGTGGGATTCGAACCCACGACCCGGGAAACCCCGAGTAAGCGCTTAGCAGGCGCCCGCACTAGGCCACTATGCGACCCCTCCAGCGGACACCGATCCTATGTTGCGCCGCCGCGCCGGGCAAGGCGAGCAGGCGGGACAGGCCTACGATGTCCATCCGGGCTGGCCTGGAGCGTGGCGGCCGTCGCCGTACGGCTAGATCTCCCCTGCTCGAACCGCGTCGAGGAGCACAGCGACCTGTTGTTCGTCCGCACGCCCCCGCGCGTGCGCTGACATCAGGTGTCGGGCCTTGCCCCGGTCGGCCCAGAGGGGGGAAAGGACGCTGCGCTGTTGCTCCATCAGGGTCATCAGGGGTACGGCGTCCATGCGGACTGGGCCAAGATCGACTGGCGCCGCCCAAATCTCGATGAACTCCGAGAGCCAGCCGAAGTCGGTCTCGCCGGTGGCACAACGCAGTGCGAGCGCCACAGCGTCGTCGTCGTCCCACAAATAGATGAAGCCGTTCACCAGGAGCGTTGAATGCAGCACCGTCACTGCCAGGCGTTTGTTCCCATCCACAAGGGGATGATTCGCGGCAATTGACCGAACCATCGCGGCTAAGGCGTTGTGGAACGTCCGGTAGTACGGCTGATGCGGCAGGCCCAACGCGGACTCGAGGTAGGACTGGTTCTCGATCTGGAACGCGGGAAGCGGCTTACCGCTTCGGTCTGTGAGGCCCACCGCCAGCTCGTAGAGGATATTCCTGATTTCCTCGAGTGTCGGCCAGCGATAGACGCGCTCTACTGGTCCCTGAGGATCTCCAACGCCTTGCGATTGACCTGGATCACCACCCGCGCCGCCTGACGGAACGGGTTGTCCTGAGGCAATGTCGGAATGGGGCTCTTCTCCGTCACGGATGTGGCTCTCCATACTCCGCCCTCGCGCGGCTCACCCAAATCATCTCACACTCGGCAATGTGCGGGTGCCCGACGCCCTAGTTCGTGCTTCCCGGCGCTGCCCATCGCGCTGCCGCTGCTGCAGCCGCCTCCCGGTGCACCGCCTTCAGCCGCTGCTCGAGCAACGGCAGCGCGAACTCCAGGCGGCGGCGGACATCGAGGGCTTCAAGGACCTGTTGCAGCTCGGCGGGGCTCGCCGCTCCCAGCGCCCCGATCGCGTCGGCGAGGGCGCCCGGGCGCTCCGGCACGCGCGGCTCGCGTTCATACTCGCCCGCGGCGGTGGCGCGCAGGCGGCTGATGGCGCGCAGTCCCTCGCGGGCCTGCCGGATGAGGTCGTCCGGCGTCCCGCCGCCCTCGTCGAGGGGATACTCGACGTCTGCCCACAGGTACGGCCGGTCCGTGTGCAGTTCCAGGATGCGGAACCGCCGGCGGCCGAGCGTCTCGATCTGCAGCCGGCCCTCTGCATCCGGGGTGACGGACTCGATGCGGGCTGTCGTGCCGATCGTGTGTGGCACGGCCGGCCCCCCGACCTCGACGCCTTCGCGGATGAGCGCCACCCCGAACGGCTCCGCATACTCCATGCATTCGGCCACCAGCTGGCGGTAGCGCGGCTCGAAGACCTGCAGCGGCAGCTTCATCCCCGGGAAGAGCACCGTCCGCAGCGGGAACAGTCGCAGTTCCATCAGCGGCCCCGGAGCAGGGCGATTGCGGCCACCAGCAGCGCCATTAGCACCGCACCCATGAGGGCTGTGCGACGGTCGCCGAGACCGCGTCGGTGCCCTGCGCCCAGTTGCCGTCCGTCCCAGCCGAGGTCGATCAGCACCGCCGCCGCGCGCTCGCGCTGCGAGGCGGGGACGTAGAGCGCCGTCGCGAAGATAGGGCCAGTCGGAAACACGGAGGAGCCGCTGTTCAGCGCGCGTCCGTCCTCGATGCGCAGCTCCGCCTCGATCCCCTCGCGTTCGAGGGCCGCCGCCCAGCGCTCCGCCGCCTCGTCGTCGAGGGTGAGCGCGAAGGGCACGAGCTCCGAGGATGCCGCGGGCATCGAGGCCATGCTTTTCATGCTAGCACCGGTGGCGGCGGGCCTCGCTATAGTGGCCTTCATGACCACGACGCCGCTCTCACCGCAGCAGGACGAGGCGTGGGACGTCGTGCGCCGCATTAACCAGGCCTGGGTGCTGCGCCGCACCGAAGACCTCGAGGCGCTCTTGCACCCCGCCATCGTCGTCGCGCCCCCGCCGCCCGCCGAACCCGTACGTGGCCGTGAGGCCTGCATCGAGAGCTACCGCGAGTTCGCGCTTGAGGCGCGCGTCCTCCACTTCGAGGAGCTCCACCCGGCCGTCGAGGTGTTCGGCGACACCGCCGTTGCGACCTACGACTTCGCGATCACCTACGAGATGAGCGGCACCTACACCACCGAGCGCGGCCGCGAGATCTTCGTCCTCACCCACGAGGGCGGCCGCTGGCAGGCGGTCTGGCGCACCCAGCTCACGCCGGCGGCCGAGGCCTGACTACGCCAGCTGCAACGCCCGCACGGCAACCGTGACCGAGGCCGCCGCCGTGCCCTCGAGCGGGAGCAACGACATCACCGCGCCGCCGTCGTAGTAGTGCGGCACATACACCGTCCCCGGCGCCACGCCGTCATCGAGCCGTACGCTGACGCTTACCTCGTGGGTGCCGTCCGTGAGCACGACCGCGTCGCCCGAGCGCACGCCCGCCGCCTCCGCGTCGCGAGGGTTGAGCGTCGCCACTTCCTCGCGGTGCATCTTGTCGGCTTCCTCGGAGCGCATCGAGGCGCCCTCCCACGTCGTGTACAGCGACCGCGCGACGACGAGCCGCAGCCCGTCGCCCTCGGGCGCCGCCGGCGCGCCGATGGCCTGCAACCGCGGCTGGGTGGTGGCCTCGGCGCCCACGGCCCGCGATCGGCCCGAGCGGACCTGCTCGTATGGCAGATAGCCCGCGACCTTCGAGGCGGCCTCGGCCGTCACCGCCGCGGCGTCGGCATACGCGAAGTTCCCGCCGAGCTCGTTCGCCAGCGCGGTCAGCAGCGCGACGCCGTCGCGCTCCTCGCGACGCGGCACGCCGGCGGGCCGCTGGCGGTTGATGCGCCGGTCCGCGTTGGTGATCGTGCCGTCCTTCGCGAAGAACGGCAGCTCGGCCAGTACCACCTCCGCCAGCTCGGCGGTCGTCGAGCGCACCGAATCGATTACGACGAGCTGCGCCGCCTCGAGGGCCGCGCGGATGTCGTCGCTCCCGGCGCCGTTCAACAGCGGGTTGTCGTCGTGGATGAGCAGCGCCTTGATGCGGCCGTCGCGCGCCGCCTCGATGATCTGCGAGAACGCCATCCCGTTGGCGGCGGGCCCGACGCCCATGTCGGAGATGCCGAGGACGTTCGCGTCCGTCGGCAGGTAGTGCAGAGACGAAGCCGCAGCCTGGCCGCGCGCCGCGATCGCGAGGTTCGCGCACGCGCGCGCCTGGTCACCGGCCGCCGCGGCGTCCACCGGGTTCGGCGCGTAGACGACCGCGAAGCCCTTGTCGCTCGCAGCGGCGGCGCGCACGACCTCGACCGCGCTCTCGAGCGACGAGGCGGTCACGCCGCGCGGTACGACCGGCTCGCCGAGCTGCGAGGCGTCCGAAGCGATCGCGCGCACCAGCGCCTGCACCGCCGCCGCTTCGAAGCCGGGCGACGGCTGCAGCCAGGCCGCGGCGAATGGCACCAGCTCGCCCCACCGCGGGCTCACGACCACGAGGCGCGCACCGCGCTTCACGACCGCGTCCTTGATGCGGAGGGCCGCGACGTTGTGCGACTCCTCGAGGTCGCTCGCGAGCACGACGATCGTCTCCGCCGTCTCGACGCTCGTGAGGTCCGAAGGCAGCCGGTCGACGCCGAGGGCATCGTGAATCGCGCCCTGCACCGCGCGGTGGATCGAGCCGTGCGAGAAGTCGATGTGCGGGGTCTGGAGGACGTCCCGCGCGATGCGCGCGAGGAGGTATGCCTCCTCGTTCGTCGCGAGCGGGGAGCCGAGCACCGCGATCGCTCCGCCGCCGTGCTCGCGTCGTACGCCATCGAGGAGCCGCGCGGCCTCCGCCAGCGCCTCGTCAGCGGGCACCGGCAGCAGCCGTTCGCCACGCCGCGCCAGCGACCGGCTGAGGCGCTGGTTCTCCGCGACGGCGTCGTAGTGGAAGCGGCCCCGTACGCAAATCTGGTCGCGGCTGAACTGGTTCAGCCGGTCGGGTCGCACGATCACCGGGCGGTCATTGGCGACGCCGTACGAGATCGTGCAGCCGACGGAGCACGAGTTGCAGGTTGAGTTGGTCCACTCCTCGGCGAGCCCCACCCACTTGTTCGGCTTCTCCATGAGGGTCGCCGTGGGGCAGACATCGATGCAGGCGCCGCAGAAGTCGCAGTTCGACTCATGTACGGGGCCGCCGGTGCCGAACGCGATCGCGGTCGACGAACCCTTGCCCGACAGCGTGATCGCGCCCGTGTGCCGGATGTCCGCGCAGGCGCGCACGCAGCGCGTGCAGATGATGCACATCTGCGGGTCGAACTCGAGGTAGGGGTTCGCGCGGTCGGGTTCGGGGGGCGGGGTCTCGTAGTACGAGCGCACCTCGCCGACCCAGGGCTCCTCGTACTCGCCCATGTCGATCATCTCAGTCGAGGTCTGGAGCTCGCAGCGGTAGTTCTTTGAGCACGTCAGGCAGCGGTGAGTCACGACATCGTCGCGCAGGCAGATCTCGCCGGGCTGGCAGTGCACGCGGCGGTGACAGGTGAGGCAGCGGTCGGGGTGGTTCGCCATGATCAGCGACATCACGCCCTGGCGCGCGCGCTTCACCTCGGGAGTGTCGGTGCGCACCACCATGCCCTCGGCGACCTGCGCGGTGCAGGAGAGCTGGATGCTCGTCGGGCGCCCGCCCTCGATGTCGACGAGGCAGGTGCGGCAGCCGGCATACGGTTCGAGGCCGTCGATGTAGCAGAGGTTCGTGATCCGGATCCCCTGCTCCTTGATCACCTCGACCAGCCGGCGTCCGGCCTCCGCCTCGACTTCCGTGCCATTGATGGTGATCTTGGCCACGCGATCCCGCTCTTTCTCTTCGCCCTCGTGCCGAGGCTCGCGTCAGCTGCCGTTGCGGTCTTGCCGGCTCGGCAGGTGCTGGGGGCCGTACGGCCCGTCGCTCCCCGCCGTCTGCACGCGGCTGCGTGCGGTCGGCATCGCCGTCCGAGGCGGGGCGAGCTCCTGCAGCTGCCCGTTCGGGTAGCGCCCGCCGGTCTGCTCCATGTACGCCTTCGCCTCGCGCGTCAGCGCCTCGCGGTTGCGGTACATGTTCTCGAAGACATACACGGCGTCGTTGTAGCGCCCGCCCGCCTGGATCGCCTGGTACGGGCACGCCTCGGTGCACAGCCCGCAGTACATGCAGATGCGGAAGTCGATCTCATAGCGGTCGATGTTCAGCGTGCCGTCACCGCGTGGCGAGGTCTGCACGAGGATGCATCCGTCCGGGCACGCTTGCGCGCACGTGGAGCAGCCCGTGCAGCGCTCCTCGAACCAGAGTAGGTTCGTGCGCGCGCGCACCGGCACCTGTCGCGTCTCCTCGGGATAGTTGACGGTGACAGGGGGCTTGAAAATGTGCTTGAAGGTGACCAGCAGGCCTCGGGCGATGCCCGCACCGTACGCCACGGCAGCCTCGTCTCCCCCGAACGTGTGCGTCGCGGAGCATAGCGGACGAGGAGATAAGGGACACCCCCGCCACGCCATGTGAATCGTAGCACGAACGAGGGGTTCAGCCGCCGTTCGCGAAGCAGCGGTTACGAAAATCCCACACTCACGCCTCGTACATCCCGAAGTCCTCGGCCAGCCGCACCCCCGGCACGCCTCGCACCGCGTCCGCGCCCTCATCCGGGTAGTGCGTGACGACGATCTCCGTGCTCGCTGGCAGCCGCGACCGGAGCGCCAGCACGTCGGGCCAGTCGAAGTGGTACGTCCCCACGCCGCACTCGAGCACGAGCAGGTCCGCGCCTTCGGCCAGTCGCTCCACCGCGGCACATGGCCTCGTGTCGCCGCTGTACGCGACCACCGAGCCGCCCGCGTGCACCCGGAATCCCAGCGAGGTGAGTGCGGGGTCGTGCTCCACCTCGAAGCACTCGACCGTCGCGCCCGCCCACTCGAATGAGGCGCCGTCACCGCCCTCGAACCAGGTGATGCGTGTGTCGTCGCGAGGCGGCAGTCGCTCCGACTCTCCGATCACCTCGCGCAGCCGGTCGTAGATGCCGGGCGGCCCGCCGACGGCGAGCGGCCGCGTGCGCCGCGGCCAGGTGCGGTAGACGGCGTCGAGAAGGAAGAGGTCGACCCCGCCGATGTGGTCGCTGTGCGCGTGGGACAGCAGCATGAGGTCGATCTCCTCGGACGGCACGCCGAGCTGGAACAGGTGCGGCAGCGTCTGCGGCGGGCAGTCGAGGAGGATGTGCCGGTCGAGGAGGAAACCGCTCCAGTACCGCCCGAACGAAAACGCGTTGCCGGACCCCAGGCAGTCGAGCCGCAAGCTCAGCTGTTCGTCGCCACACCTGCGACCCCGAGCAGCCGCCGCCCCTCGTCGAGGGTGTCCGGCGTGTCGAGGTCGATGCGCACCACCGGCTCGTCATCCATCGCGACGAGGTGCGCGGCGTGCCGTTCGAGGACGGAACGCAGGCCGAAGGTCGCCTCGGTGGCCCCGATCAGCTCGTCGATCAGCGCGCCGCTGAGGACGACCGGATGCCCGGGCTTCCCGCGGTACGAGGGCTGCACCACCTCAGCGCCGCTGCTGCGCAGCTCGGCGACGAGGCGGTCGATGATGTCGGCGCGCGTCGGCTGGTCGACGTTCTGGATCACGATCGCCTCGGGCGCGGCGCGGCCGCCGGCGACGAGCGCCTTCGCGCCCTTCGACAGGGACGTCGCGCGGCCCTGCGGCCAGCGCTGGTTGAAGACGCAATACCGCGCGCCGTCGCCAAGCGAGCGCCGCACGTCCTCGGCGTGATGTCCGAGGACCACCACGATGTCGTCCACCGAGGAGCGCATCAGCTCATCGACTTCCCAGGCGAGCAGCGAACGGTCGCCCCAGGGCAACAGCCCCTTCGGGCGGCCCATACGCCTCGAAGCGCCGGCGGCGAGGATGAGCGCGGCGACCGTCATGCTCGGAGACTAAACCGCCGCCCGCTGCTTGCGCCACTCGCCGATCGCCTGGCGCACCGCCGAGGCGGCGAGCACCGAGCAGTGCACCTTCGATTTCGGCAGCCCGCCGACCGCCTCCGCGTAGTCGTCGCGGGTCAGCGCCTCGGCGTCCTCGAGGCTCCGGCCCGCCAGCATCTCGGTCGCCGCCGAGGAGGTGGCGATCGAGGCGGGACAGCCCGAGGTCAGGAACGAGGCGCGCTGGACGCGGTCGTCCTCAATCTTGAGGAACAGGCGCAGCGAGTCGCCGCAGACGGGATTCACGACGTACGCCTCGGCGTCCGCGTCCTCCATCGCGCCGGCGTTGCGAGGATGTTCGAAATGGTCGATCAGGGTCGCGCTGTAGTACTCGGGAGCCATGGCTCAATGGTACGCCCGAGGGCGCGCCTCCGCCGCCTGCATGAACACGAAGTGTAGCCGAGATGTTACGGTTCGCACCCTGTTACCATCGCGGGCGTGTCCCCGCGTCCTCTCCACCATGACCCCTTCGATGCTCTCGGCGACCCGCATCGGCGCGCTATCGTCGAACTCCTCGGTAGCGGCGGGCGCTCCGTCCGCGAGATCGCGGACACGCTTCCGATCAGCCGCCCGGCTGTCTCACGGCACCTCCGGCTGCTCAAGGAGGCCGGTCTCGTGAGCGACCGCCCCGAGGGCACCCGCCGCATTTACGAACTCGACTCGGAAGGCGTCGCCGCCGTGCAGGCCTACCTCGAGCGCGTGTGGGGCGACGTTGCGGCGCGCGTTCGCCTGGCTGCCGAGAACACCACGCCCCGCGAGCGAGCGGGGTGACCGAGCCGCTTCGGTTCACCTTCGAACTGAGCTGTCCGCCGGATCACGCCTTCGAGGTGTGGACGCGGCGCGCCTCGCTGTGGTGGCCGAAGGCGCACACGATCTCCGGCGAGAGCGGCCTCGAGGTCGTCTTCGAGCCACACGTCGGCGTGCGCATCTTCGAGCGCACCCCGGCGGGCCTCGAGCACGACTGGGGCGAGGTGACGGTTTGGGAACCGCCGCATCGCCTCGCCTACCTGTGGTACATCGCGACGGACCGCGCGAGCGGGACCGACGTCGAGATTCGCTTCCACCCCGTCGATGACGGCCGCACCCGCGTCGAGATCGAGCACGCGGGCTGGGAGCGCCTCGGTGAACGCGGGCCAGACTGGCGGAACGCCAATGTCGGCGGCTGGGAGGGCGTGCTGCCGCACTACCTCGAGGCGGCCCGGTAGCCCTCCGGGCTGCGCAGGCACGCCAGCCCCTCGAGGGGCGCGCCCTTCGCCATTGCCAGCACGCGGATGCGGCCGAGGCCGGCGGGGTCGAGCAGCGTCTCTGCCGCTCGCCGAGCGCTTGCGAAGGCGGCGAAGTCCTCGGCGGCGCGTGCCCGTGCGGCCTCGAGCGCCTCGCCGATGCCAAGAGCCATCAGCGCCTCGGCCTGTGAGACGAGCGGCGCCGGCTCAAAGCCGGCCTCGGCTCCCGCCCCCGCCAGCGAGGTGAAGTCGACGTGCGCGGTGAGATCCGTCAGCCCGGGCAGCGCCAGCGGGTCCGGCTGCGGGCTGTGGTGGCGGAACGCCATCAGCGTCCCCATCCGCCGCCAGGAGGCGTACAGCAGCTCCGCTTCGTAGCCGTAGTCGATCGTTAGCACGTACCCCCGCTCGAGGCGTCCCGCCAGGGCGCGCATCAGCTGCGGCGCGGCCAGCGAGACCTCGGCCCGGCACTCCTCCCCCGGCCAGATGCGCAGCCGCTCGAAATGCGCCTCGAGGTCCGCCGTGCTCGTGGGGCCCGGCTCGAGGACGAACGCGCCATCCGCTCCCGCGGCCACGTACCACTCGTGCAACGCGCCCTCGCGCCGCTCCACGAGGTGCACGGGCAGCGCGTCGAACAGTTCGTTGCTGATGACGACGCCGGTGACATGCTCATCGCGCGCGAGCCACTCCTCCAGCAGAGCGTGCTTCGCCTCGAGCCCTCGCGCGCGCAGGCGCGCGCGCTGATGCTCGACGCGCCGCGGATGGCCGTCGAGAATCACCGGGCGCGCGGCGGCGGCGCACTCCGGCGCGCGCTCGCGCAGCCAGGTGAGGATCGCGACGGCAAACGCGCCCGAACCGGCGCCCGGCTCCACCAGCGCGAACTCCGCCGGCCGTCCCAGCCGCTCCCAGCACTCGAGGATCTGTCGCGCCCAGAGGTACCCGAACACCGGGTGCACCTCGGGCGACGTCTCGAAGTCGCCGGCCGCGCCCCACGCGAGGTCCGGCCGGCTGTAGTACCCGTGCTCGGGATGCCCGAGGGCCAGCGACATGAAGCGCGCAAAGGTCATCGGCCCGCGTTCCGCGATCTCGGCCGCGATGACCGGAGTCAGCGGCGTCGCCCGGTTCGCGAGCGCGAAGTCGTCGTGCGCCGGTGTCGTGCCGGGCGCGTCGAAAGAGCGGTTCATCCGGCGATCGTAGCGGCCGTCAGCCGAGCGCGGCGAGCACGCTCAGTTCGTTGCTCGTGATGCTGTCGACGCCCCACACCGCGAGCTGTCGCGCGCGCTGCTCGTCGTCCACCGTCCACACCCCGATCGTCGAGGCCCATCGCCGCAATGACTCCACCTCCGCGGCCGAGCGCAGCAGCGTGTGACGCACCATCACCGCCGTCTCTGCGAGCCCGCCGCCGATGCGGCCCTGCACGAACCGCCGCAGCTGCCCCTCGGAACGGACCGAGTAGGCGACGAGCAGGTCGGGCAGCCACACGCGGAGGCGGTCGGCGATCGCCCACGACTCGCAGCTCACGAGCAGGTGCGAGCGGTCTCGCAGCGGGTGCAGCGCACGCATGATGTCCGGCGCCGGGTCGCCGAACCACGACCGCAGGTCCAGCACGAGCCGCGCGCAGCCGTCGACCGCCGCGAGGAGTTCCGCCACGTTGACGCGGTCCTCGTCGTTCCGCCGCAGTCCGTCGCTGCCGATGGTGTAGGGGATGGGACCGAGGGGCCGTGCGTGGTTGACGAAGACGTCACCTGAGCGGAGCCAGACGTCCGCCTCGATGGCGTCGACCTCTGGCAGCCGCGCAAGCGGGAGGGTCTCGCGGTAGTTGCCCGCGGCATGGAGGATGCGAGTGACGCCCATGGTGCGGCCGAGGAGCTAGCCCTGCCGGCCGAGGCCCATCGCCTGGACCGTGACCGAGCGCCGGCGCGCGTGGTCCAGTTCCACCAGGAAGATGCTCTGCCAGGGGCCCAGCTTCATCTCGAAGTTCTCGACGATGATCGTCTCGCTCGCGCCCAGGAAGAGGTGCTGGCAGTGCGCGTGGCCATTCGCGCACTCCTCGGCGGTCATGTTGACCGTCCGGATCGAGAAGTCGTTGTGTTCGTAGTAGTCGCCCGCCGGAGCGAGCCGCGACAGCACGCGAGCCATGTCGTTGAGCAGCAGCGGCTCGTGCTCGTTCACGATCACCGCGGCCGTCGTATGCGCCGACACAACGCTCACTTGGCCCGTCGCGAGTCCCGAGCGCGCGATCACCTGCCGCACGTCGGCGGTGATGTCGATGAACTGCAGCGCGTGCTCCGTCGCGTACTCGAGCGTCTCCGAGGTCACGACAAACGACAGGTCGGGTGCGGTCGCCGGCTGCACGGGGCGCAGCCGCGCCCGGGCGGCGCCGGCGTCGAGCGGGTCTCTCATCGGTATCTGGTTGCCTTCTGGTAAGTGAAGAGCGGCCTGCTTAAAGGGTAGCAGTGGCCCCGAACTGGCGCCAGCGCAGGCGGGTGGGACGGCTACCGTTCGGCCGCCCCGGTCTGCCGCCGCAGCGACCGCACTGCCTCGTTCACCGTCTGGATGTCGCGCGCCCCGGCCCGGTACCGCACGTACTCCTCGAGGTCCGCGAGGGCGGCTGGTAGGTCGCCGACCCGCTCGCGCAGCATCCCCCGGTCACGCACCTCGTCGAGGTCCCAGGGGAACAGCGCCAGCAGGAATTCGATGGCTCGGCCCGCACGCTCCTCGTCCCCCCGCTGGAGGTAGCCCGCCTTCAGGTTGTGCAGCAGCCGCTGGGTCACCTGCCTGGAGGTCACCGGCTCGAGGAAATGCTCTCGGAACGGCGTGCGCCGGCCGAAGACGCCGCGGACCAGCTGCCGGCACTGCTCCTCAGTCAGCTCGCTGCCGGCATTGAACGGATCGACCAGGACGCTCGCCTCAGGACTGTCTACGCGGACGATGACGTGGCCCGGCAGTCCCACCGCATGGGCGTCGAGCCCGGCCGTGCGGCACACCTCTACATAGAGGATCGCGAGCGTGACCGGGATGCCGGTGCGCCGCTCCATGACGTCGTTCAGGTAGAGGTTCTTCGGGTCCCCGTACTCGTCTTCGTTGCCGTGGAACCCGTACTCCTCGAACAGTAGCCGGTGTGCCTCGGCCAGCTGAGTGCGCACGTCCGCCGAGGGGTGGATACGCGCCTCGAGGTGCGCGCCCAGGTCGTGCAGGCGTTCCTCGTAGGCCTCCACGTCGAGGCCGGGATACTCGGCCTGCGCGATCAGCAGCGCGGGCCGCGCCAGTGGCACAAGGCTCATTGGCCCCGCCACCGCGGCACGAAAACGCCCGAGCGTGTCGTCGAACGCCGTCATCGGCCCGGCCGGGCGGGGGAGAAGCCTTCGAAGCGGAAGATCTTGATGACGGTGAACGTGAGCAGGACGACGGCCCCGATCAGACGCACCTCGGGCGCGTTGAAGGTGTAGGCGAGCGCGAGCAGCAGCAGCAGGCCAACGATGCCCGCCATCCGCCTCGATATGCCGAGGACATACAGCCCGATGGCGGCGGGAACGGCGATCAGCGCCGCCTCGGGTAGCAACGCGATCAGTGCGCCCACGGCCGCTGCCATCCCGTTGCCGCCATCGAGACGCAAGAAGATCGACCAGTCGTGTCCGGCGACCGCGCACATGCCGGCCAGTACTGCGTCGCGGTCGCTGAGCCCCGCTAGGTACGCCACCCCAACCGCGGCCATGCCCTTGCAGATGTCGCCAAGGCCCACCACCAGTCCGGCTCGCAGGCCGACCGTGTCCACGACATTCATCGTTCCGGGGTTGCCGGTGCCCATCGTCCGGATGTCACGCCCGGTGAGCCGGTACACGACGATGTACGAGGTCGGAATCGAGCCGAGCAGGTAGGCAACGATCAGGACGAGCGCGAGCGTCACTCCAGCCTCCGGGCCTCGCGTCGAGCATACGGTTCCCCGCGAGAGGCCGACAAGCGCGCTGGCAGCCGCGCCGTTACTCGACCTGGATGACGCCCTTCATGCCGGGATGGAACGTGCAGACGTACGAAAAGCGTCCTGCCGTGGCGAATTCATGGCTGAAGCTGTCGCCCTCGTCGAGCTTGCCCGACTTGAAGGAACTGTCGTCCGCGATCACGTTATGCCCGACGCCGTCGTGGTTCACCCAGGTCACCGTCGAGCCGACCGCGACGCGCATCGGCGTCTCGAACTTGTTGTTGTGGATCGAGGTGGTGCGCGCGCCGCTCGTCACCGTCGCCGCCGCGATCGCCGCCTCGTCATCGCCGCCACCGCCGCAGGCCGCCAGCCCGGCGACGACCGCCACGCAGGCGAGGAACATCGAGAGCCGTCCCAGTCGCATGGGAACCACGCCTCCTCGGAACACCGCACCGGGGAAATGAGCTGCGCCTCGATCGTAGAGCGTGGCCCGCCTACCCGCCTCCCGAGGACAAACGAAATGCGCCTCGGGCGAGGCGTCCGCCAGGCGTGCAGGAGTGACTACTGCGTGAAGCTGTCGGTTGGCTCCGCGGGCTCCGACACGACGCGTGCTTCGGTCCAGCGGGCCTGCGGACGGCCCCAGTTCCAGCCACCGCCCGGCAACGACCCTCCGAGCGGGCCGAAGTCGCGCCCCATCGCCCCGAGTCCGAAGTTGACTGCGAAGGCAGCCAGCCAACCGGGGATGTGCAGGTAGGACCACGGCCGGTCGTGCACGCGCAGCGCGGCGATCAGGCCTGGAATGACATCGCGGGGTCGCAACCCACCCATCGAGGGCTCGGGTTTCGCCTCGACGACGTACTCCGGCTCCGCGTGTCCCTGCCGCATGCGGGCGACGTAGCGCCCCGCGAAGGCGCCTCCGACAGCGCCACCGAGGGCCAGCAGGATCCCGACCAGACGTCTGCCCATCGCGCTGCTCCTTCGATTTCACCGTAGCCGTCTCGTCAACGGGTGGTCAACGAAACCTCCCGAATTCGCCGCAGAAAAATGAGCAGGCGCGTTGACTTTTCAGCCGATCTTTGCTTGAATGCTCCCTACCGAGCAGCAGCTACTGCAGCGAGGAAGTGCGGCGATGGGTACTGGGTTCGAGCGCAAGCTGGTTGCGGAGTTCGTCGGCACCTTCGCCCTGATCTTCATGGGCGCGGGCTCCATCATCGTCTTCGGTGGCGGTCAGGCCGACATCGTCGCCATCGCGCTCGCCCACGGCTTGGCCATCGCGCTCATGGTGTCCGCCCTCGGCCACGTCTCCGGCGGCGTCTTCAACCCCGCCGTCGCGATCGGCCTCTGGGCCACGAGGCGGCTCGACACCGTCACGACGATCGCTTACATCGCGGCGCAACTGGTGGGGGCCGCGGCGGCCGCTTTCGCCCTCAAGAGCCTCTTCCCGGACGCGCTCGGGGAAGCCGCCAACTGGGGCACGCCGCTCCTGAGCAGCGAGACTGACTTCACCCAGGGCGTCCTCATCGAGGCCATCCTGACGTTCTTCCTGATGACCGCGATCTTCGGGACCGCGCTGGACGCTCGAGGTCCGAAGCTCGGTGGCTTCGGAATCGGCCTCATCATCACCATGGACATCCTCGCGGGCGGCCCGCTAACGGGCGCCGCGATGAACCCGGCGCGTACCTTCGGGCCTGCGCTCGCGAACGGCATCTGGGACGACCACCTGGTCTACTGGATCGGCCCGATCATCGGCGCCGTCGTCGCCGCCCTCCTGTACCACTACCTCTTCCTCGACCGCGAGGCCGAGGCGGCAGCGGCGAAGGCGAGCTGACGGGCGATGTACACGACCATTGCGGTCGCCACGGGTGGGGCCTTGGGCTCGGTCGCGCGCTACGGTGTGACGCGCTGGCTCGCCAGCCTGATCGGCCAGAACCTCTGGGGCACGTTCCTTGTGAACGTCACGGGCGCCTTCGCGCTTGGACTCCTGGTCGGGCTGACCGAGGAGCGCGTGTCGCTCGACCCGGTCCTGCGTACGGGCATCGCCGTGGGCGTGCTAGGTGGCTACACGACCTTCTCCACGCTGATGTACGAGTCGATGCGTGAGATCGAGGGTCGCGCGCTGTGGCAGTCGGGCCTCAACCTCGGCGGCAGCGTGGCGATCGGTCTCGCGGCCGTGGCCCTCGGCCTCGCCGCCGGACGGTCTGCGGCATGAAGGGGGATTCGAGGTAGTACGACGCCGGCGCCTCGAGGCGCGCGTCGACCACAGACGCCAGCATCTGCCGATTACCCCCGCCGCACGGCAGATGTTGGCTAGAGAGCGGGCCCCAGTGGCCCGCTCTCGCTTTGTCCGCCGCCGGGTGTGGGAGCGGGTACGCGGCCTCAGCCGCGCCCCGTCGAACCGTGTCCGCTCGCGCCCCGCGAGGTCTCGTCGAGCGCTTGGACGACGATCCAGCTCACCTCCGCGAGCCGGCTGACCACGAGCTGGGCGATCCGCTCGCCATCCTCGATCACATAACTGCCGACCGAGGGCAGGCAGTACATCGTGACGAACAGCTCGCCGCGGTAGTCGGCGTCGATCGTGCCGAAGGTGCTCATCACGCCCCGCGAGGAAAGCCCGGAACGAGGGCGGATCTGCACGTCCGTGCCGGGCGGAGCGGCGATGGCGACGCCGGTCGGGACGAGCACCGGCATGCCGCCCACCTCGAGCGTCCCGCCGTCGAGGCAGGCATGCAGGTCGAAGCCGCTGGCGAGGTCGCTCTGCCGCGCGGGGAGCCTGGCTCCGGGGCGGAGGAGCTTCACCTGCAGCTCGAAGGGGCCTTCCATGCGGCAGCCCTCGTGACAAGCAGAAAGCCCGCCGAGGCGGGCTCTCTGCGCTCGATACGAATGACCGAGGCTACGCCTCGGCGGCCTGCCGTTCGCGAGCACGCTGGAGTCCGCGGCCCTTCTTCGGCGTCAGGATCTCGACCGGGAAGATCTTCCGCTTCAGCATCTCGCGAGGCGGGTCGATGTAGATCGCGGACCAGCCGCACGAGTTCTCGCACAGCCGGCAGCCCGTGCACTTGCGCGGGTCAACCGTGGCCATGCCGTAGAAGTCCTTGTTGTGCGGCGAATCCTGTAGCGACAGCGCGTCGAACGGGCAGATGTTGATGCACAGCTCACATCCGGAGCCAATGCAGTTCTCCTCGATCGTCTTCGCCACGGGCGCCTGCGCGCGCGGGAACGTGCGGCAGATGTCGCCCATGTCATCGAGGATGGCCTCGGGCGGACAGACGACGCCACACGCGCCGCAGTCGATGCAGAGGCTCGGGTCAATCATGTGCAGGTTGTCGCGGACGCCGCTGATCGCGCTCGTCGGGCACCGCTTCACGCACGCCGTACAGCCGATGCACGTCTCGATGATCTTATACGACAACGGTTTCACCCCTGTCAGGCATCGGTGCCTATTCGTGCTCGACTCTAGCACCGCCCCAGATCGGCATCAACAGACACCGCCCGAAGACGATTCGCCAACAGTCTACTGCGGAAATGAGTGCGGGGCGACCTGCCTGACAGTCGCCCCGCACGGATGCCGCTAGCGGTCGCGGCTCGTCAGCAGCCGGCTGCCCGCCACCAGTGCCACCGCCACCGCGACGAAGATGATCGCGGCCCCGGAGTTCGAGGACTCTTGCACCAGGCCCGCCTGCCCCGTCTTCGGGGCCACCGGCGACGCGGTCGCGGTGCTCGACGCAGTCGAGGTCGCCGTGGCGCTCGCCGAGGCTGTAGCGGTCGGCGTCCCCTGGCCTGGCGCCTGCACCTGTCCGCGGATCTCGCCGCCCGGGTTGGCGCTCGTGTGCACGTTGACGTACAGCCCGCCCGACTTCAGCGCCGCGACGAATCCGTCCCAGTTCCCCGCGAACGGCCCCGCGAGGTCATTCGGTCCCGCGGTGCCGGAAGCCGAGACCGATCCGGCCGGACTTTGCGGTGAGAACAGCGTGACCACGACGCCGCCGTTTGTGCCCGCGGCGCCGGCGTGGATGTGCGCCATTGTTGCGTTCGTGATCGTCGGCACGTTCAGCGTCCACTGAAGCGTCTTGGCGGCCTCGTTCAGCGTTGCCGAGAAGGTGCCCGTCGCGGTGCTGGTGGTGGCCGGGACCTCGCTGGCGCCGGTCAGCTGCGCTGAGTACTGCGCCGACTGTCCGCTGACGATGGCAGGCGCGAGCGCCGCGAGCGCCGCGAGCGCCAGGGTGAGCGCGGCCGCCGCGCCCAGCGCGTTGCGGCGATTTCGTCCAAGCATGTTGCCCTCCGACATCCACGCGCGGCGGATGTCCCCCGCCGCAATTTGGATGATAACAGCCGTACAAACCGGCCCTCGGAGCCCTGCGGATCGGCGTAGGTCGCCTCGACGAGAGGGACGCGGGGCAAAGCAAAGGGCCCGCCGAAGCGGGCCCCCTGCTGCACGAAGTGCGGTGATGCTTAGATGTTGCGGCGGGTGCTGAGCACGCGGCCACCGGCGACCACGCCGACGGCGAGCACGACGAGCACGGCGGCCACAGCCAGGCTGCCGGACTGGTCGATCAGACCAGCGCTACCGGTCTTCGGAGCGCTCGGGCTGGCAGCAGCCGTAGCGGTCTTCGTCGCGGTGGCGGTCGCCTGGGCGACCACACCCGTCGACGGGCCAGCGGTGCTGGCGTCGTACGCGAGCAGCGCGGCCGGCGCGAGCGCCGCAACGAGGCCCACGATCACGGCGGCGACACGCAGCCGCATGGGCGTCCTCTTCATCAAAACGATTCCTCCTCCTGAACATTCGACTCAATGACGCTCCAGAGCATCTCCCGGAGCACGCCCGATATTACAGCCTCGCTCCGGTTACCGACAGTCCGACACGCGAAGTTTTTCACACACGCACGTGAAGGCGCGCGCTGCTCCCCCGCCTGCCGCCTCGGCTAGGGGCGCGTCCGCGCGCCGCTCAACGCCCGCGCCCCGAAGGCCATGCCGCCGGTCAGCGCCACGAACGCCAGGATCCCGGGCAGGCTCGCGTCCGAGTTCGCCGTGCCCGCGCTACCAGTCCGGGGCGGCGCCGGCGTGAGCGTGCTCGTCGACGTTGGGATCGAGGTCGCCGTCGTGGTCGGCGTGGCCGTCCGCGTGGCGGTCGCCGTGGCAGTCGCCGTCGAGGTGGCGGTGGTCGTCGCGGTCGCGGTCGCGGTACGGGTCGCGGTGGCGGTCGCCGTTGCCGTCTGCGTTGCGGTGGCGGTCATCGTCGCGGTCTGCGTCGCTGTTGCGGTCGCCGTCTGCGTGGCTGTCGCGGTGGCGGTCGCCGTCGAGGTCTGTGTCGGCGTCTGCGCCAGCAGGGCCGCCGGCAGCAGCGCCGCTACGAACGCACCGGCCATGACGGCCACTCGCAATCTCACTGCTCGTCGCATCCTCATGATCGAATCCTCCTGATCGCGCTGAATCACCCGGCAGCGAGCTGCCGCGGGCCGAGCGACCATGCTGGGCGAGCCCGAGGATCAATTGCGTAACGAAATGGGGCCAGAGCTAACGAAACGACGGACGGAGAACGATCGCGGTAGCCTGCTCGCTATCACCGCCGAACGGAGAACGCATATGGGTCGGGCACTGGTCGACGCGCAGTACTGCTACCTCACCACGCGCGGCCGCGTCAGCGGGAATCCGCACACCATCGAGATCTGGTTCGCCCTCCAGGGCGACACGCTGTACATGATGGCCGGCGACGGCGCCCGCGCTGACTGGGTGCGCAATCTCGTGCGGACGCCCGAGGTGAGCGTGCGCATCGAGGATCGTCACTTCCGCGGCCAGGCCCGCGTCGTCGAGGGCGCCTCGCCGGAGGACGCGCTCGCGCGTCGGCTGCTTGTCGCGAAGTACCGGCCGGGCTACGCGGGGGACCTCTCGGACTGGGAACGCAACGGATTGCCCGTGGCGGTGAGTCTCGATGAGACCGAGGCCTCCGTCGGCGGCGGCTAGCCGCCGTAGTTGAGGTTCAGCTCCTTCAGGGTAAGGACCTGCGGCTCCGCCACTTGCTGTCCCACGTCGGTCACCTCGGCAACGACCACGGCGTGGTCGCCGGTCTCCACCGTGTCCACCAGCCGCAGCTCCGCCCAGCCGTGCGCGTCATCGAGGACGATCGCGCCGCCCGGTGTCCGCGAGAACGGGATACGGGTCTCCTTCGCCACGAACTGCCCGTCCTCGATCGGCGTGTCGCCGAAGAACGCGAACGCAAGCCCGCCCTGCCCGCTGCCGAGGAATGACAGCCCCAGCTTCCCGCCCGCCTTGATCTGCGCGAACGTCTTGCTGTCCTTCTTCACGCCGAGCGCGAGCAGCGGCGGCTCGAACGACATCTGCGACACCCAGTTGATCGTCCCCGCGCCCACGTCCGATCCGCTGTCGGCCGTCAGCACGTAGAGGCCGTACGGGATCATCCGAAGCACCGTCTTGCGTACGTCCGCGTCCATCGCGTCCCCCTCTCGTCGGGAGCGCAGTATACGGCGGCCCCGATGGCGCCTGTACCATCGAGGATGTCGAGTCCTGCCAGCGCACCACGGAAGGCGCTCTGATGCCGTCACGCGTCTATGAGATCGCCAGCGAGTACGTCGACCGCGCCGCGGCGCTGCATCCGCTTGGCGCCACGCACATGGGCGTGCCCGGCCACGACCACGAGATGACCGACTACTCGCCACAGGGCGAGGACGAGCGCGCTGCCTTCGAACGCGAGATGCTCGCCGCCCTCGAGGCCGCGCCCGTCGAGGACGAACGGGACCGCGTCGCTCGGGAAGCGATGTCCGAGCGGCTGCGTCTGCACACCGAGATGCACGAGGCCGGCGAACAGTACCAGTCGCTGAACATCCTCTTCAGCCCGCTGCAGGACGTGCGACAGTGCTTCGACCTCATGCCCCGGGACACCGAGGAGCAGTGGCGCAACATCGCCTCTCGCCTCCGCCTGGTCCCCTTCGGGCTGCAGAGCTACCGGCGCACGCTCGAGGAAGGCGTCCGCCTCGGCCTACGCTCGACACGCCGCCAGACGGAGGGTTGCGCGGAGCAGTCGGCGGTCTGGGGCGGACGCCACGAGGGCACGCCGCCCTTCTTCGACTCACTGGTCGAGGGATACGAGGCCTCGGCGGTCGGTAACGAAGCGCTGCGGCGCGAGTTGGAGGACGGCGCGAGGCGCGCGGCGGACGCCTACGCCGAGATGGGGCGATTCCTCGCCGAGGAATACCTGCCCTCGGCGGAACCTCGCGACGCCGTCGGCCC
>JAIBBD010000073.1 GCA_019694855.1 Dehalococcoidia bacterium | reverse complement strand
GGACGCGGTGGTTCTGACCGGTACATGTTTCCAGTGTAGCGACCCGCGGCGGCGCGCCGGTGGGCGCGCCCATCGGCATCAGCCGCTCGTCTGCTCGTCGAACCAGCTCGTGAGCTGCCGGAAGAACCGCGCCCGGCGCTCCATCTGATCGCCGGTCACCCCCGTGAGGATGGCCTGGTAGAGCCGTCCCGCGTTTGCGTCTTCCGGCACATGGAACAGCTCGTCGGGGTCGCAGGCCAGCCGCATGTTGTGGCCCGCATCGAAGCGTTCGTTCACCGGCACACCGAGTCCGCGCAGTGTCAGCGGCCAGGTCGCATCGACCGCCATCCACTCAGAGCCGATTTGGACCCGCAGGAACGCCTGCACGTCAGGGAGAGGAAGCTCGAGTTGAGAACGCATCGCCGGCGGCAACCACGGCCATGCTGCTGGTGTGATCTCGTGCGCGGCGTAAATCAGGGCTGAGGCGAGTCCGAAGTCCCGGTACAGCTGATGGAGCAGCACGTGCTTCGTCCAGGGCGATGCACTCCACTCATCGATCGCCCCCTCGGGTGCGGCATCTTCCGCGCTGAGCGGCATGTCCCGCACCAGCGAGAAGAGCGAGGCGGGAGCGAGTCGTTCGTCGTCGGGGAAGTGGCGTCGTTTCACGGCGGCGGCACGGAAGTCGGCGAGTAGTCCCACGAGGCCTATCGTACCGCGCTGACGCGGACCGTCAGTTGCACTTCGAGTAGCCGCAAGTCTGGCAGATCAGGCACCGCTCGAGGTACGCGAGTTGCATTCCGCAATCGGGGCACGTGAGGTCAGAGAGCGGGGCCTCCCCTGCGGCCGGTTCACTGGGCGGTGTTCCGAAGTGCAGGCGCAGCCATCGGAAGATGTAGTCGAGGACGCTCGTGGCGAATGGGATATCGGGATTGCCGGTCGCGCCATATGGCTCGAATCGGGTCTGCTCCAGCTTGGCCGCGAGCTTGTCTACGCCGACACCGTACTGCAGCGCGATGGACGTCAGCAGCGCCACAGCATCGGTCAGGCCCGAGACCGTCGAGCCCTCCTTCGCCATCTTGATGAACACTTCGCCCGGCTGGCCGTCCTCGAACAGCCCCACCGTGACATAGCCCTCCTGCTCGCCGACCCGGAACTTGTGCGTGACCGCCGGGCGCTCATCCGGCAGGTGCTTGCGGCGTGGCTCCTCGGCCGGCGCGGCCGCGGCTCGATGTGCCAGCACCTGGAGCGCACGCGAGCCATCACGGTACACCGTGATCCCCTTGCACCCGAGCTCGTGTGCCAGCACGTACGCGTCGCGGACGTCCTCGACGGTGGCGTCGGAGGGGAGGTTCACCGTCTTGGAGACCGCGAGGTCGGTGTGGGCCTGGAAGGCTGCCTGCATCCGCACGTGCCACTGCCAGCCGACCTCATGCGCGGTCACGAACCGCCGCTTCACGTCCTGCGGCGCCTCGGGCCGGCCGGACAATCCGGATCCGCCGGCCAGTGCCTCCATCAGCTCGGGGCTGAAGAACCCGCGCGCGCGGGCTTCCACCTCGAATGCGGCCGAGACCTCAGGCAGCAACGTCCCGTCGCCCATGCGCCGGTAGTGCGCGAGCGAGAACAGAGGCTCGATGCCCGACGACGCTCCTGCGATGATCGCGATCGTGCCGGTTGGGGCGATACACGTCCGCGTGGCATTGCGATATGTCGGACCGCCCGAGTAAACCGACTGGTTCCAGTTTGGGAACACGCCGCGTTCGCGGCCGAGTGCCCCCGAGGCCTCGTCCGCTTCGCCCGAGATGAACCGTCCGAGCCGGTTTGCCAGTACGAGCGCCTCCTCCGAGTCGTACGGCAGCCCCGCTGTGATCAGCAGATCCGCGAAGCCCATGACGCCGAGGCCGATCTTTCGGTTCCCGCGTACGGCGTCAGCGATCTCCTCTAGTGGAAAGGTGTTCGCCTCGACGACGTCATCGAGGAACCGCACGCCGAGCGCCACGGTCTCGCCGAGTGTGTCCCAATCCAGGTCGCCAGCCTCGGCGTCCCAGAACCGCGCGACGTTGATCGATCCGAGTGTGCACGCCTCCCACGGCAACAGCGGAACCTCGCCGCACGGGTTCGTGGCCTCGATGGCGCCGATCTGAGGGGTTGGGTTGTCGCGGTTGATCGTGTCGAGGAATACGAGGCCCGGGTCACCGGTCGCCCACGCCGAGCGGGCGATGTCCGACAGCAGCGCGGCCGCGTCTTCGCTCCCTCGTTCCGATCCGTCCCGCGGGTCGCGCAGCTCGAGCGAGCCGCCGGTCGCGGCCGCACGCATGAATTCGTCAGTGACGGCGATGGAGAGGTTGAAGCGCTGCGCCGATACCCCGTCATCCTTCGCGTGGATGAAGGCTCGAATGTCCGGGTGATCCACACGCAGTACGCCCATGTTGGCGCCCTCGCGCTTCCCGCCCTGCGTCACGAGGCGTGAGACGTCGTCGTAATGGCGCAATACGGACACCGGCCCGCAGGCCGCACCATGCGTGGTCGCGATTGGTTCGCCTTCGCCACGCAGTCTCGAGAACGAGAAGCCCGTGCCTCCGCCGTACTTCTGCACCATCGCCGCTGCCTGCGCGGTCGACATGATGGACTCGAGTGTGTCCTCGATTGGCAGCACGAAGCAGGCTGCAAGCGTCCCCCGACCGGTCCCCGCGTTCATGAGGGTCGGCGAGTTCGGGAGGAACCGCAGCGAGGCCATCGCGTCGTAGAAGCGCTGGGCCCAGCGTTGCCGCGCTTCATCCGTCGCCTCAACCCAGGCGATCGCCTCCGCGACGCGGGCGAACAGTTGCTCCGGCGTCTCGACGATCGTTCCGCTCTCGTCGCGCAGAAGGTACCGCCGCGCGAGGACGGTGCGAGCGTTCTCGGTGAGCGCCGTGGGATGCGTCGTGACCGTCGCCGAGAGGACCATGGACCCTCCGCGGGCCTGACGCGCCCGCGGATCGATCTTACGCCGCCGCTCCCAGGTGAAGGGTCTCCCCCGGCACCCCTACATCCTCGCGAGGATCGATGGCGCGCGCTCGATCGGCGTGGGCGGAGGCGGCGCGGGCGATGCGCTGTCGTCGCCATCCACGAGCTCGCTCAACTCGTCCTCGAACAGCCGAGGCTGATCTGCGGTCGGCGGCGGCGACTGGGCGAGCTGCGTGAGCTCGCTCAGCAGCTCATCGACGGACACGAACTTGTGGTACACCGAGGCGAAACGGATGTAGGCGATCGGATCGAGCGCTTTCAGGTGCTTGATCACCATCTCGCCAATGGCGCGGCTCGGCACCTCGCTCCAGCCCGACGTCATCAGCCGGTGCTCGATGCTCTCTACGATCGCGTCGATGGAGCCCGTCGGCAGAGGCCGCTTCTGCACCGCCGAACGCAGTCCGTGCAGCAGCTTCTCGCGCTGGAACTCCTCGCGCCGGCCGTCCTTTTTGATCACCATCACGACGCTGCGCTGGAACTGCTCGTACGTCGTGTAGCGTTCGTTGCACGCCTGGCATTCGCGACGCCGGCGGACACCGTCGTCCGAGGTGCGCGAGTCGATCACCTTGCTGGCCATATGGCCGCAGTACGGGCATTTCATTCGGCGGATCCAGACCTCTGCGGGGGGAGGACATCGGTGTAAGTGGGGTGACTGCAGTGAAGCACCGAGGCCCGCATGTCACAACCCGCGCCATCCACAGAGCTGTGCGAACTCGTGTCGAAATTGTCCACGCGGGCGGGATACCGCCGAAACGACGAGAGGCCCTCGATCGAGGGCCTCTCGTACCATCCCCACAGAGGGAGCTAGCGCGTCGGGAACGTCCGTCGGAGGAACGTCGGCAGGTCGGCTTCCGTCAACTGGTCGAGGCTGGGCTCGGGCTGCACGTCGGCCAGCCGGATCGGCTTCGGGTCGGCCGTCATCGGCTCGTCCCGCGGAGGCCGCATCGCGGCGGGGCGGACGCCCGTGAACCCGGTTCCGATGACGGTGATCCGCACCTCGTCCTGCAACGACTCGTCGACCGCGGTGCCGAAGATGATCTCGGCCTCCGGGTCTACGACCTCCGCGATCACACGCGCCGCCGCGTTCAACTCGTGGAGCCCGAGGTTCGCCGGGCCGGTCACGTTGAACAGCACCCCGGTCGCTCCGGTGATGTCCACCTCGAGTAGCGGGCTCGTGATCGCCATCTTGGCGGCGTCCACCGCCCGATGCTCACCCCGTCCGGTGCCGATCGCCATCAGCGCGGGACCGGCGTCGGACATGATCTTGCGCACGTCCGCGAAGTCGAGGTTCACGATGCCCGGGACCGTGATCAGCTCACTGATCCCCTGAATGCCCTGCCGCAGCACGTCGTCCGCGATACGGAACGCGTCCTGCATCGAGACCTTCTCGTCGCAGATCTGCAGCAATCGGTCGTTCGGGATCACGATGAGCGTGTCGACCTTCTCCTGCAGGTCGCGCACGCCCTCTTCGGCTTGCTGGCGGCGCTTGGCGCCCTCGAACGTAAACGGCTTCGTCACGACGCCGATCGTTAGCGCCCCTAGTTCGCGCGCGACTTCGGCAACGATCGGTGCGGCGCCAGTGCCGGTCCCGCCGCCGAGGCACGCGGTCACAAACACCATTTCCGCGCCCTGTAGTGCCTCCGCGATCGCTTCGCGCGATTCCTCAGCCGCCCGCGCCCCGCGCAGCGGCTCCGAACCGGCGCCGAGGCCCTTTGTGAGCCGGTCGCCGATGCGCACCTTGATCTCGGCGCCGCAGTGCGAAAGCGCCTGCATGTCCGTGTTCAGGGCCACGTACTGCACGCCCGGGAGGCGCGCCGAGATCATCCGGTTTACGGCGTTCGAGCCGCCGCCTCCCACTCCGACGACCTTGATCGGCGGCAGCGCATCGAAGTTGTCGTCCATCAGGTCACTCTCCATCTCGAGGGGACTCGTCACCTCGGTCCTCCTCGGCTCGTCACCGCCGGGCATGCCGGCACCTGCGGCTGGTGTGTCCTCGCCGCCCGCGTTGAACGCGGTATTCGGGCGCTGTTCACTCGGCGGTCGCCCAAGGGATACCTCACGGCGGTCGTCCATTTGAACCGTCTTCCCCTGCGTCACCGCGCGCAGTCGCACAGGTTGTGGGCGCTCTGTTCGCTCTTCCGGCGGCAATCCGTCGGGCTCGCTGCGATAGCCGAACTCGAAGCCCGACCCGTCCGAGCTCCCGTCTCCCGCACGATTCATGGCGGCAGCTGAAGGCGGGGGAGCTCCCCGGTCGTACTCTGAGGCGGTTCCCGGCGGAGGCGGCGCCGCCGACAAGTCTAACGCGCGGCCCGTAACCTTGGTCGCTGCCGGAGCGGAGGCTCCTTGCTTGATCGTGCCACGCCCCGAGGTGGTCGCGCTGCCGCGGTCGCTTCGACTGAAGGGCGCGCCTGGCGCCGGGCTGCGGCCGCCGTCCGTGCGGGCCGCGGCCAGGTAGTCGAACAGAGTCTCTGCTGCGAGCGGAGTGGGCTGTCGCTGGTGGCCTCGCTCGCCACCATCGTTCCTTGGGCCCGTCATTGCGGCAACACCACGCGCATGAGATTCGCCACCTTTCTGAGCAGCCCGCCGAACGAGGCCGTCGGCACGCCCGGGGAGGAACGCAACATGATCTCGCGCTCCTTGAGCGACCACCGCAGCAACCCCACCGAGGTCGCATACGCCGGGTCGTTCAGGAGATCGGACAATCCCTGCAGATGCCGCGGTCGCCCAACTCGGGCCGGCAGCCCGAGCACGTCTTCCGCCAGCATCTCGATGCCGGGCAGCGACGCTGCCCCGCCGGTCAGCACGATGCCCGCCGAGAGCACGTCCTGATCGACGCCGCGGCGGATCTCCGCTTGCACCATCTCGAACAACTCCTCGGTGCGAGCCTGCAGCACCTCCGCGATCAGCCGGCGCGAGACAGACTTGCGGCCCTCCGAGCCGAACGCATCGACTTCGACCTCCTCGTCCTCGTCGACGAGCGAGGGAATCGCATGCCCGTAGCGGCGCTTCGCGAGCTCTGCGGCTGGCTGCGGCACGCGCAGAGCGACGACGAGGTCGCGCGTCATGTGCGCTCCGCCCACCGGCAACACGGCTGTATGGACCACGGCACCCTGGACGAAGACGGCGATGTCCGTGGTCCCGCCCCCGATGTCGCAGATCACCGCGCCCTGGTTCAGTTCCTCCTCGTCGACGACCGCTTCGGCTGAGGCAAGCGGCTCGAGGATGATCGAGTCCACTCGGACTCCCGCGCCTTCGACGCATTGCATCAGGTTGTGCATTGCCGACGACCCTGCGGTCACGACGTGGGTTTCGACGTCCAGCCGCGACCCGAACATGCCCATCGGGTCGACGACATGGTCCTGGCCGTCCACGACGTAGTACCGAGGCACCACGTGGATGACTTCCCGGTTGTTCGGCACGTTGACGATGCGCGCGCTCTCCAGCGCCCGGTGCACGTCGCTTTCGGTGATCGGGTGCCTCGGGTCGGCAATCGCGACGATGCCGCGCGAGTTCATCGAGGACACATGCGGCCCGGCGATGCCCACGTGCGCTGACAGGATGCGAGTTCCCGAGGCGCGTTCGGCACGCTCGACCGAGGACGCAATTGCCTCGATCGCCGCATGGATGTTGTCGACCATTCCCTTGGTCAGACCGGCCGAGGGCCCCACACCGACGCCGAGGATGCGAAGGTCGCCCGCGGACGTCACCTCGGCGACAACCGTGCACACCTTCGTGGTCCCAACGTCGATGGCAGCGAAGGTCGGGTTGGCCATCAGCGCACCACCAGTTCCCGTCCGAAACGCAGATCGACCTCCGCCGCCTTGATCTGCTCCGTCTTGATGCGATCGAGGATTGCGGCCCAGGCCGCGACCTTGAACTCGTAGTCATGCGAGTCGCCAAACACCGCCGCGGGGCCATCCTGCAGCCGCACGGTGAGGCCTCGCGAGCGGTCGAACTCAAAGCGCAACGGCGCGTGACCCAGCCGCTCGAACGTCCCGTCGCCGAGCATCCGGGTGACGAGCGCGACTGTGTCGGGATCCGCAGTTGCCCCGGTCTGCAAGGGTGTTCCGCCCGCTTCGTAGATCGTCGGCGCGGCGTCTCCCGGCAGGCGGGCCTTGTCGAGCACGCGCCCGTTTGCGTCAATGAGCGACCGGATCCCGGCCGCCTGCCAGTAGCCCCAGCCCTGCTTCTCTCGCACCTCGATCACCGCGCTCCGCGGCCAATCGCGGTGGACCTGCACCGCATCGACGCCAGCAATCGCGAGAATCCGTTTCTGTGCTCCCGCCGTGTCGAGCGTCACGATCGAGCGGCCGTGCAGGTCGGCCGCGCTGACCACCGCATTCGCATCCACGACCTCCGTGCCCACGACGATCACCGTCCCGACTCGCAGCGCGCTGCTGGTCCACAGCCACCAGCCACCGACCACGAGCAGCGCTGCGCCCAGCGTTGCGAGGCCGTACCCCCGCAATGCCTGCCAGTCGATCGAGGGGACGTCGAGTCCGCGTGGCCGCGAAGAAGCGACACCGAGAGTGAATCGCGACAATCGCCGGCGCGGCGGCCGATGCGTGATCGGTCTACGCATAGCGGCGCGTCTCCTCGTGCCGCTCGACGGCAAGGTCGACGAGTCTTGAGATGAGGGCTGCGTAGGACATGCCGGCGTGCTGCCACAGCCGCGGGTACATCGAGATCGGTGTGAATCCGGGCAGGGTATTCACCTCGATGATTCGAATGTCATCGTCCGGCGTCACGAAGAAGTCGACACGCGCCATGCCCGCACAGTCGACGGCGGCGTAGGCCGCAAGCGCGGCTTCTTGCACCCGCATGGCGGTGTCATCGGCGAGCGCGGCGGGGACGATCAACTCAGTTGTGTCGTCCGAGTACTTGGCCTCGTAGGTGTAGAACTCGGCCTTCGGACGGATCTCGCCCAGCGGGGACGCCGAGGGGTGCGCGTTTCCGATCACCGCACATTCCACTTCGCGACCACCGATCGCCTCTTCGATCAGAATCTTCCGGTCGTACCGGGCAGCGGTGGCGGCGCCCTCGATCAGGTCCTCGCGCGTCCGAGCCTTGCTCACACCCAGCGAGGAACCGCCGTTGGCCGGCTTCACGAAGCAGGGGTAGCCAATCTCGCCCTCGATCGCGCGGAGCAGGTCCGGCGGCGGCTGGACCGCATCGTCGTCGCGCAGGACTGCGTAGCGGGGCTGGGGCAGCCCTGCGGCGGCGAAGGCCGCGCGCATGAGCGCCTTGTCCATCCCGACCGCGCTCGCTGCCACGCCCGATCCGACACAGGGCTTGTCCGCCAGCTCGCAAAGGCCCTGCAGCGTGCCGTCCTCGCCGAGGCGACCGTGCACGATGGGGAATACGACATCGAGGTCGGCCAGCGCGTCCAGTACTTCGTGCGCCCGTAGTAGTTGGCCGTCGCTGTCGTCGCCGAGCGTGTCGGTCTCCCCAACGGCTACCCGTTCGAGACGTCGCCGCGTCTCCGCGGGCGTCAGCCAGCTCCCGCCTCGGGAGATGCCAAACGGTACGGCCTCAAAGCGCTGCGGGTCCGCCTCCCGCAGGATCGATCGTGCCGAGACGACCGACACCGCATGTTCGGGTGACCGGCCGCCAAACACGACACCGACGCGCGTGCGCCCGCTCATGGCCGCGCCTCGATGAGCTGCCGCACCATTGGCCCGAGCGCATCGACGTTGCCGGCGCCAATCGTGAAGAAAACGTCTCCGGGCTGCAGTTCCGAGGCGATCCGTTCGGCCGCCTCCTCGAACGTCTCCACGTACGTCGGCGCGGGCTTCTTGATCTCCGCCGCCAGCTCCTGCGCGGACAGGCCCGCCTCGGACGTCTCTCGCGCTGCGTACGTGCCGAGGATGTACAGCCGATCGAGAGATTCGAAGCAGCTTCGGAATCCATCGAGCAAGTAACGCGACCGCGAGTACGTGTGTGGCTGGAAACAGGCCACGAGCCGCCGCCCCGGGAAGCGGGCGCGTGCGCTCTGGAGCGTCGCGCGCACTTCCGTCGGGTGGTGCGCGTAGTCGTCCATCAGCGTCACCCCCGCCACCTCGGCGAGGCGCTCGAAGCGCCGGTGTGCTCCCGTGAATTCGGCTGCCGCCTGTGCGGCGCGATGGAAGTCCACGCCCGCCCGCATCGCTACGGCGAGCGCCCCCAACGCATTCGACACGTTGTGGCGACCCGGCACCTGGAGCGACATCCGGCCCACCTCGGCGCCGTCGAGCTGCACGAGGAAGTCCAGACCGCCGCGGTCGTTGCCGCGGAGCTGCGAGGCCCGCCATTCCGCCTCGGAGTCCCCGAGCGCGAACCGTTCGACGCGCCGCCCTTCGCGCGCGCGTTCCGCCCCGATCTCCGCAGCGTACGGCGAATCCGCGCTCACAAAGAGCGTCCCCTCGGGCTGCACTCGCTTCGAAAAAGCGCGAAACGCCTCCACGAACCGTTCCTCGGTTCCGTAGTAGTCGAGGTGATCCGCTTCGACGTTCAGGATCAGCGCGTACCGGGGCTCGTACTGCAAGAACGCCTCGGCGTACTCATCCGCCTCGACGACCGCCAGGCGGCCGGCCCCATCGCGCGCGTTGCTGCCGATCTCACGGGAGTCGCCGCCGGCGAGCACAAGCGGGTCAAGGCCACCAAGGACGGTCATCCACGCCAGAAGCGTCGTCGTCGTGGTCTTCCCGTGAGTCCCTGCAACGGCGAGCACGTCGCGGTCGGCAATCAGCTTCTGCACCATCTCGGCGCGCACCAGCACGGGCACGCCCAGTGACAACGCCGCGAGCAACTCCGGGTTGTCGTCGCGAGCCGCGACGGTGGTCACCACCAGCTCGGCGCGGCCGAGGTTCGAAGCCGCATGACCCTCATAGATCGTCGCGCCCAGGGCGCGCAGTCGCTCCACGTGCTCCGACGCCGCGATGTCAGATCCAGTCACGATGTGGCCGCGGGCGAGCAGGATCTGCCCGATGGCGGACATGTGCATTCCACCCGCGCCGATCAGGTGCACGCGTTGTGGGATCGTGAAGCCGTTCGACTCGGAACGCGCCTTGAGCCGCACCATCAGGCCGCCATCGCTTCCAGCAGATCCGCCAGCTGCGACGCTGCTTCAGGATGCGCGAGGCCGCGCATCGCTGCGGCCATCCGTGCCCGCTTGCCTTCGTCTTCGAGGAGGCCCAGGACGATCCCCTCGAGTCGGTCCAGTTGATCGTTGCCGAGCGTCACAGCGGCGCCCCGCGCCTCGAGGTACCGCGCGTTGAGTTGCTGGTCCGAGAAGCCCCCCGGGATGACCACCGCAGGAAGCCCGGCCATCGGCAGCTCACCCAGTGTCGACGCACCGGCCCGCGCCACGGCGAGGTCAGACGCCGCCATCGCCCAGGCCATCTCGTCGGTGTAAGCCAGCAGGTGATAGCGGTCGCAGAGCTGCGCGGGCAGTCGTTCGCGCTCCGCTCGCAGCGCGGCCTCTTCGTGCCGCCCGCAGACGTGCAGGACTTGCGCGCGCGCCAAGAGCCGCGGCAACGACTGCGCGACGGCCTGGTTGATGGCCCGGGCGCCAAGGGACCCGCCGGTGACGAGGACCGTCGGTAGCGCCGAGTCGAGTCCGAAGCGCCGGCGCCCTTCCTCGCGTGTGGCCGAGAGGAACTGGGCGCGCACCGGATAGCCCGTGACCACCGACTTGCGCCGCGGCAACGAGGGGAGCGCGGCATCGACCGAACAGGCGACGCCAGTAGCGAACCGGTTCAGGAAGCGCACGGCCCAGCCGGGATGTACGTCCGGGAGGAACACCAGCATCGGCACCCGGTGGCGGCGTGCCGCCAGGCCCACCGGCGCTGCGGCATAACCGCCGGTCGCGAACAGCGCGGCCGGACGGTCAGCTCGCATGTGTGCGGCTACATGTCGCGTGCCACGGACGAGGTTGAGGCCGCCCCGGGCCATGCGCCGCGGTCCTCCGCGCACCTGTGAGGCCGCCATCCCGCGGAATGGAATGCCCGCAGAGTCGGCGAGGCCGTGCTCGGGCCCGCGCTCGGTGCCGTAGTACACGAGCTCATGCCCGCGCCGCCGCAACTCCTCGCCCACGGTAATAGAGGGGTACGCGTGCCCGCCGGTTCCTCCACCCGCGAGGGCATACTTCATCGTCCCGCCTCGGGTGTGGGTGACGGTCGCACGACCCCTCGGGTGGGCGGGAGTCGCTCCGGATCGTCGATCGCCGCGTAGCGCGAGACGGATAGCAGGACGCCGACGGCCGTGAGGAGCGCCATCAACGAGGAGCCGCCGTACGACAGGAACGGCAGCGGAATGCCCGTCAACGGAATCGACCTCGTCACGCCGCCGACGTTGATCAACAGCTGAAGAGCGATCCACGCGATGACCCCCGTCGCGAGCAGTGACCCGAAGCGGTCGGGCGCGCGCATCGCGATCCGCAGCCCGCGCGCGAGCAGCACCACGAACAGCAGCAGCACCACGACCACACCGATGAAGCCCAGCTCCTCGCCAACGATCGCGAGCACGCCGTCGGTGTGGGAGCCGGGGACGTAGAAGAACTTCTGCCTCGAGACACCGAGGCCCAGACCGCCGATGCCGCCCGAACCGAATGCGACGAGCATCTGGAGCGCGTGGAAGCCGACGCCGGTCGGGTCATCCTCGGCCGAGG
>JAIBBD010000072.1 GCA_019694855.1 Dehalococcoidia bacterium | reverse complement strand
CTCTACGGCGAAGCCGCCGGCCTCGACCGCGCTCGGGTCCTCGCCGCCGGCAGCGACGAACCGCCTCCCGAGGTCAGCCAGGGCTTCGAGGCGCTGCTCGCCCGTCGCCTCGCCCACGAGCCGCTCGCCTACATCCTCGGCCGCCGCGAGTGCTTCGGCCTCACCTTCGAGGTCGCCCCCGGCGTCCTCATCCCCCGTCCCGACACTGAAACCCTCATTGAAGCCGCCCTCGAGGCGGTCCACGCCCACCCCGGCGCCCGCCGCCTCGTCAACGTCGCCGATGTCGGCACGGGCTCCGGCGTCATCGCCCTCGCCCTCGCCCGCCACGCCCCCACCGCGAAGGTATACGCCCTCGACGCGTCCACCGAGGCGCTGGCCATCGCTGGCCGCAACCGTCGCCGCCTCGGCCTCCAGGACCGTGTCGTGCTCCTCGCCGGCGACCTGCTCGACGCGCTCCCCGTTGCCGCCGACGTCGTCGTCGCGAACCTCCCCTACATTCCGACCGCCGAGGTCGACCGCCTGGCTCCCGAAGTGCGCGACTGGGAGCCCCGCGCCGCCCTCGACGGCGGTCCCGACGGCCTCGACGTCATCCGGGCGCTCATCGCCCGGCTTCCCACCCACCTTGCCGAGGTGTCAGCGGTTCTCCTCGAGGTCGGCCACGACCAGGCCCCCGAGGTGGCGCGCCTCCTCGAGGCCGCCCTCGGCGTGCCCGCCCGCCTCCACCACGACCTTGCCGGCATCGCCCGCGTCGTCGAGGTGCGCCTCGGCTACGACTGAGCGACGCTGGATCGACGATGAACCGTCGCGCCTTCCTGCGCCTCTCCGCCGCGGCGAGCATGCTCCTCGCGTGCGGTGGCAACGAGGACGAACGGCGGACCTCGACCCCGCCGACCGGCACTGCCACCACCGGACTCGCCACTCCGACACCCGCGCCCCCGACCGTCACCCCGACAGCGGCGGCAACATCGAGCCCGGTCGTGACTTCGACGGCGACCGGCTCGCCGACTGCTACGCCGCGCCCGGCACAACTGCAGCCAATCGGCTTCCCGCTCGACCCCGACATGAGGTGCGGCCGCGTCGAGGGCTCCGTCGGCCATCGCGCCATCCGCTGGGGCGCCGGCCCCTCCGCCCACGACTACTCGAGGACAGACCAGCCCTCGGACGAGCCGGAGCGCGCCAGCGCCTGCGGCTGGAACGCCCGCACTCACGTCGAGTACGAGGGCCAGCCCGCCGTGGACTGGTATGTCCCGCCGGGAACGCCGGTCTACGCGACGATGGACGGCGCTGCCACCCTGTACGTCATCACGCTCTCGAACCCCTTCGAGGTCTATGGCGTCGACCGTGAGCCGTACCTCGGCAACCCCGACCGTGCCCGTGCCCCCATCGCGCCCTTTTCGGGCCCCGGCGGCGGCAAGGGCGTCTTCGTACGCGTGGAGAACGAGGAGTTCCGCACCGAGTACGCGCACCTCGACCTCCGCCCCACCCTCGACCGCGTCCGTCCGCCGTTCCTTCCGGCCTACTCCACGGCCACCAACTACGAAGCCGAGTTCGCCTCGCTGCGCGACTTCCGCGCCACTACCCCCATCGCCCGCTGGGACGTCCACCGAGGCGACCTCGTCGGCCTCAGCGGCGACACTGGCTACAGCGAAGCCCCGCATCTCCACTACACCATCGCCCGCGCCGGCTCCTCGACCCTGCTCTGCCCCACCACCGAAGCCGCGTTCGAGGACAGCGGCTGGCTCCTCCGCCCGGCCTGACCGCCGGCTTCATCCACATATGGTGCTTCGCCATCTCGCTCGGAGCCCCTCCCCTCGATGGGGGAGGAGATGGCGCGTAGGGAGGCGTGGCGCGCGTGCAGCGCGCAGCCGAGAACCGCGCAACCGGCGGGACTGTATGGATGGCGAGCCAGCTCAGACCCTGCGAGGACGCCCGTCGAACCTACCGGTTCGGCTCCAGCCGGAACACCACGTCCCCGTTATCCCACTGGATCACCTGGTGCGGCGCATCGACGTTCACCCAGACCACCCGGGTCGCGCGGCCATTTCGAATCTGCAGCCGCCACGTGTCGAACGTCCCCGCCGGCACCGTCGTCCGCTGCCGCCCCGTCACCTCGAGGGCCACCGTCTGCCGGGTCCGCTCCACGAGGTTCACCGACACGTACTTGCTCTTGTACCCCTCAGCGAGGTCCAGCGACCGCCAGAGCCAGAGCGACGACTCATTCTCATAGGAGTACTCCGGCAGCTTCACATCGCGCTCGTGGCCGCCGTCGCGTGACAGCCGCACGCTGCTCCCGTCGTCCGAGTACTCCGCCGCATACTCCGTGGTGTCGTCGCGCCCCTGCACCGTCCGCTCCACCGAGTGCGGCTGCAGCGTCGCCACGTCCACCCGCGAGGTCGAACGGTCCGAGGTCGCGGTCGCGCCCTCGGGCGTCGTCGCCTCCTCGTAGTCTTGCTTCAGTACGAATTCGTTGCCCTCGCGGGTGACCGTCAACACGCCGTGGCCCAGTACGCCACGGTCGTCGCGCAGCTCGTACGTCAGCCGCTCACCGTCCGCGAACGGCACCGTCCCCACAATCGGCGTGGTCTCCACATCGGCTGAGGAGCTGTTGCCGCACCCGAGCGCGACCAGCGGCACCGCGCCGAGGACCAACAGCGCCAGCGCCAGCGATGCCGGCCCCCGCACCAGCCGCGAGACGATCGAGGTCATCGGTCGAGCGCGGCGAGGACGGTCGAGGCTCGGTTGGTTAGCGCTGGGCACTGCGCTCCCACAGCGACTCGTACCCCTCGCCCCCGAGGATGGCCGCCGCGACCTCGTGCCGCTCCGCGGAGCGCACGTCATCGAACGCGTGCTGTGCGTCCTGCACGGCCGCCGGGCCTGACTCCCGCACCAGGCGCTCCTCGATGCGACTCCACAGCCCCACGTCCTTCATCACCTGGATGTATCGAGGCCACCCGACCACGGTGATCTGCTCCGGTAGCGGCATCCCCGGCCGCTCACGCTGCAGGTAGCGGTAGCGCTCCTCAGCCGAAGACGCCGGCGGCACGAGGCGGATCAGTGGCGGGTCGCCCGGCGCCGAACGCGCGTCGATGAGCAGCCGCTGCGAGATCACGTGGAAGCGGACCACCACGACTTCTGCCTCGTCAAAGACGCGGCCCATCTCCTCGATGTCGATCCCGAAGTCGGGGTCCATGCCTCAATTGTACGGGCGGCCTGCGCTAGGGCCAGCATCGAGGCGAAACAAGCCCCGAGCCGTCAGCCCGCGCTGCCGACCGGCAGTTGGTATGTGCGGTCGAGGTACGGCAGGTGGATCAGCCCGCTCATGTGTAGCCCGAACACGATCAGCACCGAGCCCCCGACGCGCGCCAGCAGCCCGAGCTGGTCCTGCACGAGGTCGCCGGCCAGGCCCGCCGACGCCCCGACGCTCGCGAAGACGATCGTGAAGCCCACAACGAACGCCGCCGAGTGCAGCATCAGCCGTCTTCGCTCGCCGCCTCCCGCGCCCGACTCGATCGCCGCGACCCCCGCAAGGTTCGCGAGGTACACGGGTACGAGCGGCAGCACACACGGCGAGAGGAACGACACCACCCCGCCCACGAACGCGACCGCCGGCCCCAGTGCCCCCGAAGTCCCCGACGAGAGCTGCTCCTCGGCGTCCGAGGTGCGCCCGAAGAAGAAGCCCAGCGACTGAAACCGCTGGTTCAGCTGCCCGAACTCACCGAGGAACATCATCGCCCCGACCACGATGAACAGTGCCCCCGCCACCATGAGCACCCACGGCATGTACCGCTGCACCCGCCGCATCCGCGGCGCGATCCAGCCGAAGAACGCGCCGAACGCCAGGAACCACACACCGAGGCCGAGCGAGTACGCCACGAGCAGCAATCCGCCCTGTAGCGCCGTCCCCGAGGTCGCGGCCAGCGTCAGCACCGCCCCGAGGATCGGGCCGATGCACGGCGACCACGCCACCGCGAACGTCGTGCCGATGATGAACGAACGCGGGTACCCCTCGCGCAGCCAGCCTCGCCGCCCGGCTCCGCCCGCCGCCTCCGAGGTAGCCGTCACCCGCTACTCGTCGGAGATGCCGAGGAGCCGCCGGCGCGCCTCGTCGTAGCGCTCCTTGGCGCGCGCCTCGCGGTTCAGCATGCCTTTGATCTGCGTCGGGTGTGGCCGCACCCCGTCGAGGAAGAACTCGTGCACCTTCGCCAGCTGGGCCTGCCAGTCGGCCCACGCCGCCTGGTACTCGCTGCGTACGTCGTCGCTGACCATGCGTTCAGTCTAGCAACGCTGCGTCGCCTGGGACACGACGGAGCGGTATGGCGAGACTCACACGCGCAGCGGCGGCGCGGCCCGCGGCCGCCACCGCACCCGCCCCGCCTCGAGGTCCTGCGCCGCCCCACCGATGGACGCGCTGATCAATCCGTTGCGGTCGAACTCCATGGCCGCGTGCGTGCACGGGTTCGGCCGCTCGGCGGTCTCGCCCAGCGGCACGATCTCCGCACGCACCCCGTCCCGAGTCACCTCGATCAGCGCCATCGACCCCAGACGCGTCGACTTGTGGTGCGGAAAGATCGGGCTCCCCGAGTCGAGCAGCAGCGTCGAGTCGCGGTACTCCAGCCGCTCGTAGTGCGAATCGCCCGCTACGAGGATGTCGAGGGTCGTGTCTCGATACACCTCGCGCTTCAGGTCTTCTACGGTATTGACATAAGGAGGGATGCCTTCGACGTCGTGCACCGCGCCGATGCGCCACCCCTCGTGCTCCACCACCACCACCGAGGACATCCGCTCGTCGTGGAAGTGGTCGTGGTTCCCCTGCGCACACACCACCGGCGCGAACTGCGCGCACCAGTCGAGCACCGAGGGCAGCACCACGTCGCCCGCATGGATGATCAGGTCCATCGAGGCCAGAAACTCCGCCGAGTGCGCCCCCAGTTCATCGAGCGTTGGCACCTCGGCGGGCAGGTGAGTGTCGGACAGCACCCCGATACGCATCACGCCGAAGGTAGCAGATGCCGCCACTACCCGGCGTACGTTCGCTCCGCGGTCACAGAACAGGTTCGAGATCGGCAGGCGGGCCCGCACGCCGCATCGGCAACCGCAGGCTGTTCAGTTGGAAGGTGCCGACGAAGAAGTTGGTAGCGCATGCGGGATTCGAACCCGCGATCTCCGCCTTGAGAGGGCGGTGTCCTGGGCCACTAGACGAATGCGCCCCGTGAGTGGACTCTCAGCCTAACAACCTCCGAGGCATCACTCAACCGGACGCCGCTCCGCCCCGGGCGGTCGCTGCACAGCCGCTCCCCGGCCGTAGCTTTGCCGAGGATTCCCCACATCCTACCCCGGCTTCGTTGCCCCCGGCGAGGACGCCTCATAGGGTGATCTGAGGAGGGACCGTGCGACTTTCGATGACCAGCTGGCCGCTCTTCCTCAAGAAGACGGCGGCGGTCTTCGCCCTCTCGCTCCTCGTCGTCCCGCTCGTCGGGATGAAGGGCGGCGTCCCCGCCACCGTCTACCTCATCGGCCTCGTCGCCTTGCATCTGTTCGTGCTCGGCATCTACTTCTATCGCATCCGCTTCCGAGAACTCGACCACGACCTCCGTTCGCTGATCGCGAGGGTCGCCGCGCTCGCCTTCGTCGGCTACCTGCTCGTCGCCGTGTCCGACTTCGACGAGTCCACGCCGCGCAGCACCCTCCTTACCCAGATGCTCGTCGTCTCGCTCCTCCACACCGTCGTCCTCGTTCTGCTCATGGTCCGCATCTCGAGGTCCGCCGCCTTCACCCCGTCCGTCTCCGACGAGCCCGCCGAGGGCTGACTTCCGGCCGTCCCCGCCGGAAACGTTCGAGGCCGGGTCACCCCGGCCTCGAATCGATGTCCGCGGAAGACGGGACGCTACGTGACGTTGTGGATGATCGCCAGCAGCAGGATCGCCACGATGTTCGTGATCTTGATCATCGGGTTCACCGCGGGGCCTGCCGTGTCCTTGTACGGGTCGCCGACCGTGTCACCGGTGACCGCCGCCTTGTGCGCCTCCGAGCCCTTCCCGCCGTACTCGCCGGTTTCGATGAGCTTCTTCGCGTTGTCCCAGGCAGCGCCACCCGAGGTCATCGAGAGCGCGACGAACAGGCCCGTCACGATCGACCCGAGGAGCATTGCGCCGACCGCCGCAAAGGCGGCCGCCTGGTCTTCCACCACGCGCACGATGAAGTAGAGCACCACCGGCGCCAGTACCGGCAGGAGCGACGGCACGATCATTTCGCGGATTGCCGCCCGGGTCAGCATGTCGACCGCGCGGCTGTAGTCCGGGCGGTCGGTGCCAGCCATGATCCCTGGCTTCTCCTGGAACTGACGCCGGACCTCGACGACGACCGCGCCGCCGGCGCGACCGACGGCCATCATTCCCATGGCGCCGAAGAGGTACGGCAGCAGGCCGCCGAGGAACAGGCCGATGACCACGTACGGGTCGCTCAGCACGAACGCCACGTGCAGGTCGGGGAAGTAGCGCCCGAGGTCCTCGGTGTAGGCCGCGAACAGGACGAGCGCTGCCAGGCCGGCCGAGCCGATGGCGTAACCCTTGGTGACCGCCTTCGTCGTGTTGCCGACTGCGTCGAGGGCGTCCGTGACCTCGCGCACCTCGTCCGGCAGCTCGGACATCTCGGCGATGCCGCCTGCGTTGTCGGTCACGGGGCCGTATGCGTCGAGGGCGACCACCATGCCCGCCAGTGCGAGCATCGTCGTCGCCGCCACCGCGATGCCGAACAGGCCCGCGTTCAGGAACGCCACGATGATGCCGATCGAGATGATGACGACCGGCAGCGCCGTCGCCTCCATCGAGACCGCCAAGCCCTGGATCACGTTCGTGCCGTGCCCCGTCGTCGAGGCCAGCGCGACGCTCTTCACCGGCCGGTAGCCGGTCGCCGTGTAGTACTCGGTGATCCATACGATGACGCCGGTGATGCCGAGGCCGACCAGCGAGCACACGTACAGGTTCCACCCGTGCACGACGCGGCCCAGCTCACCTTCGACCTCGTCACCGAAGCCGAACATCATCTGGATCACTACGGCCACGAGGATCGCGGACAGCGCCGCAGTGACGAAGAAGCCTTTGTACAGCGCCGGCATGATCGCGTTGTTCGATCCCAGCCGGACGAAGAACGACCCCACCACCGAGGCGCCGATGCACACGCCGCCCACGACGAGCGGGAAGAGCAGCATCTTCTCCTGCGTGTCCCCCACGAAGAACGCGGCGGCCAGCAGCATCGTGCCGACCAGCGTCACGGCGTACGTCTCGAAGAGGTCCGCCGCCATTCCCGCGCAGTCGCCCACGTTGTCGCCAACGTTGTCGGCGATGACCGCGGGGTTGCGGGGGTCGTCTTCCGGGATGCCCGCCTCGACCTTGCCCACGAGGTCGGCGCCCACGTCGGCGCCCTTCGTGAAGATGCCGCCGCCGAGCCGCGCGAAAATCGAGATCAGCGAGCCACCGAACCCGAGTCCCACCAGGCCTTCGATGATGCTCTGCATGTCATCGGCCGGGTCGAACACCTGGCGTAGCAGGATGTAGTACAGGGACACGCCGAGGAGCCCGAGGCCCACGACCAGGAGTCCCGTGATCGCGCCCGCGCGGAACGCGAGCTGCAGCGCAGGGTTCAGACCTTTGCGCGCCGCCTCAGCCGTCCGCACGTTGGCCCGCACAGAGACGTTCATGCCCACGTAGCCGGCGGCTCCTGAGAGCACCGCGCCGATCACGAACCCGACTGCCACCTGCCACCCGAGCAGCACCCCGAGCAACACCGCGAGGACGACCCCCACGATGGCGATCGTCCGGTACTGCCGGTTCAGGTACGCCTGCGCACCCTCCCGGATCGCGCCGGCGATCTCCTGCATCCGGGCCGAGCCGGCATCCGCCGCGAGTACCAGCCGGCTCATCGCCATGCCGTACGCGAGTGCGACGACTCCCAGCGCGACCACCAGCACATACGTCAGCGTCATGCGAATCCGCCCCTCTGACTCACTGGCACACGAAACCGCCGACGCCCCCTCCGGGCGTCGCGCGTAAGTCGCGGCGGAAACATGCCAGACGCGGGCGTATGGCGCAACCGCTTACGCCTATTTGATGCCGTCGTTCGAGGTGTTGCCGGTCAAGCCGGCGAGTCGACGGGCCGTTTGAGGCTACCGGCAGCGCCCGAGGATCGGCGTCCCCGCGGGGATCGGCTCCCCGCCCCACTTCGCGTCCCACGCCGCGTTCACCACGGCGACCGTTGTCCCCGGCAGGTAGATTACGAAGCGCCCCACGGCGTCCGTCGTCCAGAAGGTCGCGCTCTGCGGCGGACAGCCCGAGGCATACACCAGATCGAGACTGTTGCCGCCCCCGAAGATGACGAGGGCAAAGCCGCCTTCATGCGGCACCTCGCCGTACGTCAGCTTCCCCTGGGAGAGGTACCCGGTCACGCTGACGGTCGCCGAGGCCGAGTGTAAGTAGGGGTCGAACGCTGTCACTCGGAACTGAAGGATGCCGGCGAGGTTCGGGGCCTGGAATGACATCAGTGCGCCGAAGGAGTTCATCTCCACGGACGTGCCGGATAGCTGCTCCCACACGAACGTCAGCTGCTGCCCTTCCGGGTCGGTCGCGTTCACCGGCAGGTTCACCTGAAACCCCACTGGCACCGCGAAGTCGGGCGGCAGTTCCGCTGTCGGCAGCTGGTCCACGCCGTACAACCCCTGCAGCCGCTCCTTCTCGCTGTCCGTCGGCGCGAGGTGGCACGTCTCGGGGTGCGAGAGGTCGACCGAGGCGTACATCAGGTCGGCCGGGTTCGAGCTGTGCCCGAACCCGAGGGCGTGCCCCATCTCGTGCGTGATCGTGGACGTCAGGCATGTCGGCACGTTGGCAAATGACGACTCGATGATGATGTCCGCCTCGTCGATGCGACGGATCGTCGGATTCGTCGGCGGCGCCCAGGCGATCGAGGATTCAGTCAGCCCGAGTGTCGCCCCGGTCAGCACGTTTCGCTCGTCGTCGAACGCGATCTCGTTCACGCCATTCCGGCGCTCCCAGCGCGTCCCCTGGCAGTCGCCCACATAAGAGACGCCGATCGCCGCCTCCACTTTGTTCCACGTCGAGGCGGCCTGCCGCACGGAGTCTCGGAACTGCGCGTCGCTCAGCCAGCCCGGTCGGTTCTGCACGAACGTGCAGAACTGGACCGGCCGCTTCGCGATGCTCCACTGCGCCGGTGGCGGCCCGCATCGAGGCGGACTGTCCGTCCCGTCGCAGTCGCTGACGTACGGCACGGGATATGCGGTCGACTGCTCGACCGGCGTGTCGTTGACCTGGAACGAGTCGATGCGGACCCAGTTCGCCCCGTCGTCGGCGTGCCCGCGTCCACTCGTCGCGAGTGCCATCACGCCGACCAGGAGCACCGCGATAGCCGCGGCCAGCGGTCGCCCGCCGCGCCCGGCCGAGGTCGGCAGTCGCCTCCATGCGGTCGCGACCGCGCGGGCAAGGGCCGCTGGCGTCAACAGGCTTCCAGACTCTCCACCCCGAGACCAGGTCCGAATTTGCCGCACCACGGCCCGAGCAGATACCAACCTAACACACCGTGACGCCCCGCTTAACTAGTCGAGGTTGGCCAGCGCCCCGGCATCAGCCGCTCCCAGCGGCGCTGCCCCGTGGAGGCTGCGCAGGCGGTTGATCCGCTCGACGATCGGGGGGTGTGTCGAGAACATCCCCTTCGACCGGTCCTCGAATTTCTTGATCGGGTTCACGATGTACAGGTGTTGTGTCGCTCGGTTGGCGACCTCCAGCACCTCGGTATCGCCTGCGATCTTCGCCAGCGCTCGCTCGAGCCCCGTCGGATTCCGCGTGAACTCCACCGAGGTTGCGTCCGCGAGGTACTCCCGTTGGCGGCTCACCGCCAGCTGCACCATCCGCGCAAAGATCGGTGCGAGGATCGCGAGGACGATCGCGATCACGAAGATGATCGCCTGGCCCGCGCCGCCGCCATCGCGGTCCCGTGATCGCCCCCGGCCCCCGAACCCGCTCCACCACGTCCAGCGCAGGAAGACATCCGCCATCAACGCGATGCTGCCCACGAGCACCCCGACGAGGAGCGCGAAGCGGATGTCGTAGTTCCCGACGTGACCCAGTTCGTGCCCGATCACGCCCTGCAGCTCCTCGCGGTTCAGCTTCTCGAGGAGCCCGGTCGTCACGGCGATCGAGGCGTGCTGCGGATCGCGTCCCGTCGCGAACGCGTTCGGCGCGCTGTCATCGATCTCGTACACCTTAGGCATTGGCAGGTTCGCCGCGATCGACAGTTCGCGCACGATGTTCAGCAACTGCGGCGCGTCCGCCTCGGTCACCTGCCGCGCCTTCGAGGCGGCCAGCACGATCGAGTCGCCCTGGTAGTAGGAGATGAGCGACAGGAACCCCGCGACGATGACCGCGATCGTCGTCACGACGATCGCGGCGGACAGCTGCCCGGTCGATCCGTAGCCGATCGCGAAGCCAAGCAACCCGAGGATCGCCGCCACGGACAGCATGAGCAGCAGCGAATTCCGTCGGTTCGCCCCCTGCAGTGTGTAGAAGGTGCTGGCCACGGCCGCCCCGACCGCCGCCGCTTAGCGGAGGCTGACCGTCGGGACCTCCATCGCCTCCGGCTCCGCATCGAAGAACTCGCGCGGGCGGAACCCGAACATCCCCGCGAGGATCGCGTTCGGGAACGTGGCGGTCGACGTGTTGTACTCGTACACCGTCGCGTTGTAGTGCTGCCGCGAGAACGAGATCTGGTTCTCCGTCGTCGTCAGCTCCTCCTGCAGCGACAGCACGTTCTGGTTCGCCTTCAGGTCCGGGTAGTTCTCGACCACCGCGAACAGGGAGCGCAGCGCGCCGGTCAGCTGGTTCTCTGCTGCCGCCGCCTGCTGAGGCCCCTGCGCCCCCGCCGCGATCGCGTTCGCGCGTGCCTGCGTCACCTGGGTGAGCACTTCCTGCTCGAAGCCCATGTAGTCCTTGACCGCGTTCACGAGGTTCGGGATCAAGTCGTGCCGGCGCTTCAACTGCACGTCGATCTGCGCCCACGCCTCGTCCACCCGCAGCCGCTTGCGGACCAGCCCGTTGTAGATGCCGATGAGGATCAGCGCCACGACCACGACGACCGCGACGATCACCAGGATGACGATCAGGCTCATAACGCCTCCTCCGAGGAGTCCCCTATCTTCCGAGTATACGTCCGCCCCACCCGCGCACCTAGCTGCCGAGCAGCTGCGGGACCGACCCCATCCCATATCCGCCCCGTCGTAGCCCCGTGATGATGCGGTCGAGAGCGTTCCCATCCTGCGAGGCCGAACCGACGTGAAAGATGTAGATCGCCCCCGGCTGTGCGTTCGCCAGGCACCGCGCCACGATCTCATCCGCCGAGATGCCCCGCCAGCCCAGTGAGTCGACCGTCCACATGACGTTGTAGTCGTAGCCGCGCGCATATACGTCGGCGTTGACGGAGGCGTCGTAGTCTCCGTACGGCGGGCGGAAGTACGGCCCGATGTCGACCCCCGCGATCTGCCGCACCGCGTCCGCCGTCCGGTCCAGTTCGCTCCAGCGCTGCGTGCGCGTCATCGGCGCGGCGTTCGTCGAGAGTCCCGTGAGCGAGTCATGGTCGTACGTGTGATTGATGAGGTGATGTCCCTCGCGCACGATGCGCCGGAGCAATTCCGGGTTCTGCTCGGCCCATCTCCCCGTGATCCCGAAGCTGGCGGTCACCCCCTGCGCGTGCAGGACATCGAGGATCTGCGCCGTATACCCGGCGTCCGACCCAGCGTCGAACGTCAGTGCCACAAAGGGGCGTGTTGCTGGCCCCCTGTCCAGCACCCGCGC
>JAIBBD010000008.1 GCA_019694855.1 Dehalococcoidia bacterium | reverse complement strand
TACGTCGTCGGGGTAGATCGCGCAGGACAGGCGGACGCTCTACGTGAGCATGGAGCTGATATCGTGGTACGCGACCTGAGGGAGCTGCTGGGCGCGACATGATCACGCACGAGTGCTTCACGTCCGACCCGTGGTGTATCCGCGAGTGTGGCCTCGACCTGGAGGTGCTCGCGCAGACCGAGTCGATCTTCGCGCTCTCAAACGGGCACATCGGCCTCCGCGGCAACCTCGATGAGGGCGAGCCAGTCGGCATCCCCGGCACCTACCTGAACGGCTTCTACGAGCTGCGCCCGCTTCCGTACGCTGAGGGCGGCTACGGCTATCCCGAGTCGGGCCAGGCCCTGATCAACGTCACCAACGGGAAGCTGCTGCGGCTGCTGGTCGACGACGAGCCGTTCGACATCCGCTATGGCACGCTCCACAACCACGAGCGCGTCCTCGACCTGCGGGCCGGCACACTGCAGCGCGAGGTCGAATGGGAGTCGCCCGCGGGACAGCGGGTGAAGGTATCGTCGACACGGCTGGTGTCGTTCACGCAGCGCGCGGTCGCCGCCATCAGCTTCGAGGTGGAAGCGGTCGGCGCGGCGGCGCGCGTCGTCGTGCAGTCGGAACTCGTGGCGAACGAGCCGCTCGCGGCGCCGACCGGCGACCCGCGCGTGGCCGAAGCATTGCGCTCACCCCTCGTCGCCGAGGACGATGCCGCCCGCGATCCGGGGCGAGTCGTCCTCGTACACCACACTGCCGGAAGCGGTCTGCGCATGGCCGCCGCGATGGACCACCTCGTGGAGGCCCCGCAGAAGGTAGATGTTTCGGCGGAGACCTCGCCCGACATCGGGCGGGTCACGGTCACCACGGTGCTGGCGCCCGGAGAGCGGCTGCGCATCGTGAAGTTCCTGGCCTACGGCTGGTCGGGCGTGCGCTCTCGACAGGCGCTGCGCGACCAGGTCGCCGCGGCGCTGACCGCGGCGAGCTACACGGGCTGGGAAGGCCTGATCGAGGAGCAGCGAGCCTACCTCGATGCCTTCTGGGACGATGCGCTGATCGAGGTGGAAGGCGACCCGACTGTCGAACAGGCCGCTCGCTTCGCGCTCTTCCAGATGCTGCAGGCCAGCGCCCGGGCGGAGCGGCGAGCCATACCGGCGAAGGGCCTGACCGGGCAGGGCTACGACGGGCACGCATTCTGGGACAGCGAGACGTTCGTGCTGCCGGTCCTGATCTACACCGCACCCGAGGTCGCGGCGCATGAGCTGCGCTGGCGCCACTCGACGTTGCCGATCGCGCGGCAGCGCGCCCGCGCGCTCGGGCTCGCGGGGGCCGCCTTCCCCTGGCGCACGATCGCAGGCGCCGAGTGCTCGGGATACTGGCCGGCCGGGACCGCGGCGTTCCACATCAACGCGGACATCGCGGCGGCCGTCCTCTGGTACATGGAGGCGACCGAGGACGAGGCGTTCATGCGCGAGGCGGGCCTCGAGCTGCTGGTGGAGACGGCGCGCCTCTGGCGCTCGCTCGGCCACCACGACCGCACCGGGCAGTTCCGCATCTCGGGCGTGACCGGCCCGGACGAGTACAGCGCCCTGCAGAACAACAACGTCTACACGAATCTCATGGCCCAGCAGAACCTCTCGGCGGCGGCGGACGCCGTGCAGCACCACGAGGCGGAGGCGCAGGCGCTCGGCGTCGACCAGGAAGAGGCAGCGTCGTGGCGTGACGCGGCGCGCGACATGTTCATCCCCTACGACCCTGAGCTCGGGGTGCATCCGCAGGCTGATGGATACACCACCCTCGAGGTCTGGGACTTCGAGGCGACGCGCCCGGACCAGTACCCGCTGTTCCTGCACTTCCCGTACTTCGACCTCTACCGAAAGCAGGTCCTGAAGCAGGCTGACCTCGTCCTGGCGATGCAACTCCGCGGCGATGCCTTCACCTTCGAGGAGAAGCAGCGCAACTTCGCGTACTACGAACCGCTGACGGTCCGCGACTCCTCGTTGTCCGCCGCCACGCAGGGCGTGCTCGCGGCCGAGGTGGGGCAGCTCGACCTTGCCTACGACTACCTGCGGGAGACTGCCCTGCTCGACCTTGGCGACCTGCACGACAACACCCGGAACGGCCTGCACCTCGCGGCGCTCGCGGGCGTCTGGTCACTGCTTGTCGCGGGCTGCGGCGGCATGCGCTGCCAGCAAGGCCAGATCGGGTTCGCCCCGCGCGTGCCGCCGGGCCTCGTGCGCCTCGCGTTCCGCGTCCGCTTCCGGGGACGTCAGCTGCAGGTGGAGGTGACCTCGGGAGAGGCGCGCTACGAGCTGCGATCCGGGCCGCCGCTCGATCTGCTGCACCACGGTCAGCGCTTCACGCTGAGCGAGCGGACCCCGATGGTGCTCGCGATTCCGCCACTGCCGCCGATGGTGCGGCCGAGCCAGCCGAAGGGCCGCGAGCCGCTCCACGTGCGGCCCGGCCCCGAGGGGACGAGCTACCCGTCCTGAGGGGGCCGGATGAGCAGCACCGGGCACGATGCGTGCCCAACCACGTAGTCCGCGACCGAGCCAAGCGCGAGCCTGCGCACCCCGGATCGCCCGTGCGTCGCCATGATCACGAGGTCCGCTGCATCGGCGTCCGCGGCCTCGACGATCGAGCGCCCGGCGTCACCCTCGATCACACGCGGGGCAGCGACCGTCACCCCCTGGTCCCGCAGGCTCGCCACGATGCGGTGGATGGACTCGTCTGCCTCGCCTCGGCGCTCCGGCACCGTGATCGCGTCGGCCTCGGTCACGATCTCGACGGCCTGCAACACCGTCACGATCGCGCCCGAGGCGCGCGCGATCTCCGCGACATGTGGCAACGCGACGAGGGACAGGTCCGAGCCGTCGACCGGGTAGAGCAGCTTCTCGTACATCGCTTCCCCGCATCCCATCCGGACGACCGAGGTGACCGCCCGCCTACTCGATCATAAGCACGGCCGTGCCGCGCAGCTCACCCTGCCGCAGCGCTCGCAGCGCCTCGTTCGCCTGCGCCAGCGCGAACGGCTGCGTCTCGGTCCGCAGCGGGATCTCGGCTGCGAGCGCGAGGAATTCGCGCGCGTCTGCCCGCGTGAAGTTCGCCACGCTGCGCAGACTGCGCTCTCGCCACAGCCAGTCGTACGAGAACTCTGGCACGCGGTCGAGGTGGATGGCGTTGATCGCCACCGTGCCCCCGGGCGCGAGCGCGCGCAACGCGGCAAGGACGACCTCCCCAACCGGGGCGAAGGTCACCGCCGCGTGCAGTCTTGCCGGAGGTTGCTCGTCGAGGGCGCCGGCCCATGCAGCGCCGAGGGCACGCGCTCGCCGTTGCTCCTCGGTGGAGCGCGTCACGACGAAGACCTCGCATCCCATGTGCACGGCCACCTGGATCGCCAGCGACGCGGACGCGCCGAAGCCGTACAGCCCAAGCCGCTGGCCCGGTCCGATTCCCGACACCCGCAGCGAGCGATAGCCGATGACGCCGCCGCACAGCAACGGCGCCAGCGCTTCGGCTTCGAGGGCGGCCGGCAGGCGGAGCGCGAAGCCGGCCCGCACGAGCATGGCCTGCGCATAACCGCCGTCGCGGTCCCATCCCGTGAAGGTCGCGGACTCACAGAGGTTCTCGCGGCCGGTGGTGCAGTACTCACAGGAACCGCAGACGTCGCCCAGCCAGCCGACGCCGGCGCGGTCACCCGCCGCCCAGCCCTCCACGCCCGGGCCAATCGCCTCGACGATGCCTACCGCCTGGTGGCCCGGCACCAGCGGCGCTCGATGCAGCGCGAGGTCGCCCTCAACGATCTGCAGGTCAGTGCGGCAGACCGCGCACGCCTCGAGGCGCAGGCGTAGCTCTCCGGGCCCGGGCGCCGGCGCTTCGATCTCCTCGATCGTGAGTGGCGCGAGGTCGATCGAACGCGGGCGTCTCAGCAGCTGAGCCAGCATCGTTGTCGGCCTCCTCCGACCGCAGGGTACCTCGGGTGCGCGCGGCTGACCGGGATCGGCCGGGCGTATCGTGGAAGCGATGACAGCGGTGATCTTCGACCTCGATGGGACACTGGTCGACAGCGTGTATCAGCACGTGGTCGCCTGGCAGGCCGGCCTGCGCGCGGCCGGCATCGAGCTTGCCGTCTGGCGCATTCACCGGCGGATCGGCATGAGCGGTGGCCTCCTCGCCCACGCCCTCCTCCGCGAGGCGGGACGCGACCTCGATGACGCGACGCTGCGGCGGGTGCAAGACGTGCATCGCGAGGAGTACCTCGCGCGCGTTGGCTCCATCCGCCCCCTCCCCGGCGCGGTCGAACTGCTGGGGTACCTGACCTCGGAGGCGGTGCCCTGGACGGTCGCCACGAGCGGCCGCCTGGCGACGGCCCGCCCCGTCCTCGACCTGCTGCCGGCGCCCGGGACCGGCCTGCTGGTGACGCGGGACGATGTGTCTCGCGCCAAGCCAGACCCCGACCTCTTCATCGAGGCAGCGCGCCGCCTCGGACAGCCGGTCGAGGACAGCGTGATCGTGGGGGACAGCGTCTGGGACCTGCTGGCGGCGCGGCGGGCGCACGCGCTCGGGGTCGGGCTGCTCTCAGGGGGCTACGGTCGCGACGAGCTGCAAGCAGCGGGCGCCTACCGCGTCTATGACGACCCGGCGGACCTCCTCGACCACCTGGACGAGGTCGGCATCCGCCGCTGAGCCACGGGCCCTACGGGAGCGGCACGAGCTGGCCGTTGCGGTACTGCTGCGTCACGGGCGGGTGGGTCGCCTCGCGCTTGTCTGACATCGACAGACGACCGAGCGGCGTGTCGAGGTCGCGCGTAGCGGCGAGGGCGTCCCGCAGCGCCGCGGGTGTCGGCGCGCTCGCGCGCTTTGCTGCGTCGAGGAGCAAGTACACACTGCTGTAGCCCTGCGCGGCGAACAGCTGCGGTGCGGCGCCATAGGCGGCCTTGTAGGCCTGCACGAAGGCGCGGCTCGTGGCCCCCTGCTCATCGGCGTTCCAGGCGGCGCCCACGTACGCCCCTTCGACAGCCGGGCCCGCGAGGCGCGCGATGTCCAGCGTGTTAAAGCTGTTGCCGCCCACGATCGGCTGCCTGAAGCCGCCGTCGCGGATCGCCTTGAGCACGGGGACCGACGTCTCCACGAGCGGCGTGACCAGGAAGACGTCGACCTGTTGGCCCTGCAGGCGCGCCAGCTCATCCGCGACGTTCGCCTTCGAGACATCGATCTCGGCGACGACCGCGCCGCCCTGAGCGGTCAGGCCCGTGCGCATCGCCGCCGCCGAGGAGCGCGAGAAGGCGTCGTTGCCGTCCACGACCAGCACCGCCTGCTTCACCGACGTGTCGCGTGCGACGCGTGCCAGGGCGGCCGGTACGACCACCGACTCGGGCAGCGCGACTCGGAAGACGAAGTTGCCGACGTCGGTAATGCCCGCGGCCGTCGTCGTCGCGCTGAGGACGGGGATGCCCGCTTCCTGTGCCAGCCGGTGCGCCTCCGGCGCCACCTGCGAGAGCGTCGGGCCGATGATCGCGTCCACCCGTCTCGCGACGAGCCCCGCGAACGCGGCCTTCGCCCCATCAACCGAGCTTCCGTCATCGACGACGGTGTACTCGAAGCGCACTCCGCTTGAGGGGTTGGCTGCGTTGATCTGCTTGGCCGCGAGCTCGACGCCCTCGACCACCGTCTTGCCGTAGACGGCGCCCGCGCCCGTGAGCGACTGCACCACGCCGATGGTCACGATCCGCTGCGCGCCGGTGGTCGAACTGGCGCCGACGGTCGCCCGCGCCTCGGCGGTCGCGGTCGCGGTATCGTCGTCGCCGCAGGCGACGGCGCCGAGCAGCGCCAGGCCGATGAGCGCCGCCGCCACGACGCGCGGGAGGACGTGGCGGCGGGACGCAGCGGTCATCGAATCCTCCGAGTCGACAAAAGAGACGCCGCCCTGGGGGGTGCCCAGGGCGGTCGGATGTGGTTCGCCCGGTAGGATGGCGCTAAACGGACTCGTCCGCCACCCATTCCAGCAGTCGCTCCGGTGAGGCCGGTAGCGTGGTGATGCGCGTGCCGGTGGCATGGGTCAGCGCGTTCGCGACGGCCGCCAGCGGCGGCACGATCGGGACCTCACCGACGCCGCGCACTCCGTACGGGTGTCCGGGATTCGGCACCTCCACAAGGATCGTCTCGAGCATCGGCACGTCGAGGGCGGTCGGCATGCGGTAGTCGAGCAGCGACGAGTTCAGCATTCGCCCGCTGGCGTCGAAGCGGTACTCCTCGTTCAACGCCATTCCGATGCCCTGCGCCGCCCCACCCTGGATCTGCCCCTCGACGTACGAGGGATGAATGGCGGTGCCCACGTCCTGGATCGCGGTGTAGCGCATCACCTCGACTTTGTAGGTGTCCGGGTCGACCTTGAGGTCGACGATGTGGCAGGCAAAGGCTGGCCCGATCGTCGAGGGCGAGGCGTCGGCGTGGCCCTGCAGCATGCCGCCGGTGTGCGGCAGCTGCGCCGCGAGTTCCTTGAAGGTCATTTGCCTGCCGTCGGGCCCGCTCATGACGCCGCCGGCGTACGACACGAGCTCGCGGTCGACTTCCCAGATCGAGGCGGCGCGCTCTTCGAGACGCTGGCGCAGGTCCGCCGCCGCCTCATGCACCGCCCAGCCTGAAGCGAAGGTCGTGCGGCTCCCGCCCGTGACGCGGGTGTAACCGATCGAATCGGTATCCGCGACGTAGGACCGGACGTCCTCGTAGGGGATGCCCATGTTCTGGGCGAACTGCATCGCGAGCCCGGCCCGCTGGCCACCGATGTCGACCGAGCCCGTGGTGAGGGAGACGGTGCCGTCGGCGTTGACCGCGGCGTACGCCGAGGACTCACCGCCTCCGTTGAACCAGAACCCGACCGCGACTCCGCGGCCCGTGTGCTCGCCGGAGAGCTCTGATCGATAGTGCGGACTGTCGAGGGCGGCCTGCATCACCTCGGCGGCCCCGATGCGCGGGAACTGAGCGCCATCGGTGCGGCGGCTGCCCTCGGAGGATGCGTTCTTGAGGCGAAACTCCAGCGGGTCGAGCTCGAGGCGTTCGGCGATCTCGTCGAGGATCGATTCCATGGCGAATGCGCCCTGCGGCGAACCGGGGGCGCGGTACGCCTGTACCTTGGGCTTGTTCACGACGACGTCGTAGCCGTCGATGAGCTGGTTCGGGATGTCGTAGGTGCTGAACATGCAGGCCGCCGCCGCGCCGACCGGCGAGCCAGGGTAGGCGCCCGCCTCGAAGGCGAGGTAGGCCTGTGCAGCGGTGATGGTGCCGTCCCGCTTCGCGCCGACCTTGCAGCGGATGTAGGTCGCCGAGGTCGGACCGGTGCCCTCGAAAACCTCCTGACGGCTCATCAGCATCTTGACCGGCTTGCCGGTCATCCGCGACATAATCGCAGCCATCGGCTCCATGTAGACAGGGATCTTGCCGCCGAAGCCGCCCCCGATCTCCATCGGCACGACACGAATGCGGCCGATCGGCAGGTGCAGCACCTGCGCGAGTTGGTCGCGGACGCCGAAGTGGCCCTGCGTGCTCAGCCAGACGGTGAGTGTGTTGTCGGCGTTCCACATCGCCGTGCCGTTGTGGGGCTCGATGTAGCCCTGGTGCGCGACGCCGGTGCGGAACTCGCGCTCGATCACGGCGTCGGCGTCGGCGAAGCCGGCTTCGACGTCGCCGCGGTCGAATCGGATGTGACTCGCGACGTTCGTGGGCTGATCGCCCTGGCTCGGACCCGGCATGAAAAGCCCGGCCATCTCAACGGTGCGTAGGCCGTCGTGGAGCAGCGGAGCGCCTTCCGCCATCGCCTCGTGCACATCGAGGACGGGCGACAGCACCTCGTACTCCACGTCAATGAGGTCGAGCGCGTCCTCGGCGATGTGCGGGTCGGTGGCGGCGACCGCCGCAACGGCGTGCCCCACGTACAGGGCCTTGTCCGAGGCGAGCACGTTGTCCTGCAGCCACCTCGCCGTGGACATCGTCTCGCCCAGCTCGGCGACCTCGTCCTCGGCAGCCTGGAAGTCATGCGCGGTGATGACCGCCTGGACACCCTTGAGCGCGAGAGCGCGCGAGGTGTCGATGCGTTTGATCACGGCATGCGCGTGCGGGCTGCGCTTCACCCGCCCGTACAGCATGCCCGGGAGGTTGATGTCGCTGCCGTAGCGTGCGCGCCCGGTCACCTTGTCGACGCCATCCGGCCGGATGGGCCGCGTGCCGACCAGCGGCTGTCCCTGTGGTTCGGTGGCAACCATCGCATTCCTCCTGCGCTGAGTTGGCTAACGACGCCGTCGAGAACGGCTCGACGATGATACCGGAATCGCGACCGTGATGACCCCGAAGCTAGTACAGCTCGCGCGCTTCGGCCTCGATGGCACCGCGTTCGCCGTCGGTCATCGGCGTGTAGTCCGAGGCGACGCGCACGTTGTCGTGGATGCGCGAGGGGTAGCGGGCGCCGGGGATCGCGGTCGACACGCCGGGGTGCGAAAGGACGTAGCGCAGCAGGTTCGCGGGTGTCAGCAGGCCGTCGTAGCCCTCCGCGATGCGGCCGCGCATGACGCTGGTGCGGCCCGACCCGCCGAGCGGCCGCATGACGATGACGCCGACGTCGTGCCGGGCCGCGAGGTCGATTAGCTCCGCCGTCTGCGGGAAGAACGCCGAGTACTCGAGCATGACCGCGTCGAAGGCGCCCGACGTGATGAGCACGGGCAGCAGGTCAAGGTTGTGCGAAGACACCCCGATGTGGCCGATGAGCCCTCGGTACTTTGCGATCTGGAGGCCGGCGAGCGCGCCGGTGTCCTCATCCCTTGCCTCGTCCCAGGCGGCCTGCGTGGAGATGTCGTGCAGCTGGTAGAGGTCGATGCGGTCGACGCCGAGCATGCTCAGCGAGCGGTCCACGTCGCGCTGACTGCCATCGATGTTGTGGCTGAACGTCTTGGTGCCGATGTGAAAGGGCTTCGCGCCTCGCGCGCGGACGACCTGACCGAGCAGGAACTCGCTGCCGGCGTACTCCCGTGCGCTGTCGACGAAGTTGATACCGGCATCGACCGCTGCCTCGACGGTCGCCTGTCCCTCGCTCGAGGTCGAGGTGTCCATCGCGCCCAACCCGAGCTCGGTGACCATCAGGTGAGTCCGACCCAGCCGCCGCAGTCGCAGTCCCGTCATTGCGCCTCCCGATCCCATTATCGACAACCGACGAACGCGCACGCATGCACTCGATTTCGGGCGACGCCAATAGGCGAAGGTTGTATAGTCAGCCTTCATTACGTAGGACATCGGGATCGTTCATGGCGCGCGCGACTGAGGCAGACGCACCGACGCTGACGCTCGAGGCTCCGGCGCAGCCACACGCTGGCGCCGGCTGGTTCGGGCGGACATTCAGCTCGCTGCAGGACTCGAACTTCCGCCTCCTCTACTTCGGCAACACGCTGCAGTTCGGCTCGATGCAGATGCAGCTGCTGGTGCGCGGCTATCTCGTCTTCGACCTGACCGGGTCATTCGCAGCGCTCGGTACGATGGCCCTCGCGAACGCCATCCCGGGCCTGCTGCTGGCGCCCGTGGGCGGGGTCGTCGCGGACCGCGCCCCGAAGAAGACGGTCATCCAGTTCGCGCAGGCGTACAACGCGATCAACGCCGCGGTGCTCGCCATCCTCGCGGCCGGTCTCTTCGGCCTGGAGTTGCAGTTCTGGCACCTCTTCCTCAGCGCGCTGCTGCAGGGCGGCGTGAACTCGATCATGATGCCGTCGAGGCAGTCCATCATCAGCGACCTCGTGCCGGCCGAACGGCTCACGAACGCCGTGGCGATCAACACGTCCGGCCAGAACCTGATGCAGCTGATCGGCCCCGGACTCGGCGGCCTGCTGATCTCGCTGTGGAGTCCCTCGGCGGTCTTCTGGTTGATGGGCGCGATGTACGCGCTGGCCGTCACGTTCACCATGCGTATCCCCGCCCGCCCGCTCTACGCCTTCGAGCGGCAGCCCGCGCGGGCGGCGACGAAGGGGCGGCGGGGCAGCGGCAGCATGAAGGAGCTGGTGGGCGGGCTGCGCTACGTCGCGCAGGATCCGGTTGTACGCCTGCTCATCCTGGTGAACTTCCTCATCGTCGTCGTGGCGATGCCGTACACGATGCTGCTCCCCGGCTTCGTGCGCGAGGTGCTCGGCCGCGGGGCCGGAGCCCAGGGGTTGCTCATGGCGGTGTCCGGCGTGGGGGCCATCGCCGGATCGCTCTTCGTAGCCTCGATGTCGGGGCATGGCCGCGGCCGGATGATGATCGTCTGGGGCGCCGTGCTCGGCATCGGGCTCGTCGGCTTCGCGGCATCGACGAGCTTCTACATCACGCTGCCGATCATGTTGATCATCGGCGTCGGCCAGGCCGGCCGCATGTCGATCGGTCAGGTCCTCATCCAAGCCTATTCCGCTCCCGAGTATCGAGGGCGCGCGCTCGCCGTGTGGATGATGCAGTTCTACCTCGTGCAGTTCGGGACGTTCTTTGTGGGCATCCTCGCCGAGTTGCTCGGCCCGCAGCTCGCCATCGGCGGCCTCGCGTTCCTGATGGTGGTCGCGATGGGTCTCGTGGCGCTGACGCTGCCGACCGTGCGCAACCTCGACTAGCCGCGGGCCGGTGGAGTCCCGCGGTCATGCGTGAGATCCGCACCGAAGTAGCCATCGCCGCTCCTCTCGAGGCAGTCTGGAGCGTCGTCTCCGATTTCGGAGCCTACGCAGAATGGAATCCCTTCCTGCCGGCATTCGAGGGCCGTCCAGTCGCGAACACGAACGGGCGGCTCACTGCCGCCATTCCCGGCAGCAAGCCCCGGACGACTCCCGTCACGATCCTCGAGGCCGACGCGCCGCGACGCCTCGCCTGGCGCGGGCAGTTGCTCGGATCCTGGCTCTTTTCGGGGACGCATTTCCTCGAGCTCACGCCGAGCGACGGCGGGACTCGCGTCGTCAACCGCGAGGAGTTCCGCGGCCTGCTCGCGCCGCTGTTGTTGCGGCAGCTCGGCCGCGGCCTGCCCGCGGGCTACGAGGCGATGAACGCAGCCTTGAAGGCGCGTGTCGAGCGCGCCGGCCGTGCCTGACCCGGCTCGCTACGGCACGCTGTCCTCGTAGGCCATGCCGATGTGCCCCGACGCCACCCACTCCTGGTAGCGCTCCTCGCTGAACCCGAGCAACTCGCGGTAGACGTACTCGTTGTCCTCGCCGAGCCGAGGGGGGTGTCGCATCGGGCGCTCGGGCGTGCGGCTGGCCCGCCAGGCGCGCCGCGGGTGCAGTTGACGGCCGGTCGATGGGTGCTCGATCTCCTGGAAGAAGTCACGCGCGCGATGCTGGGGATCGGCGAGGATGCCGGGCTCGGTGTTCACCACCCCGGCTGGTACGCCGGCGGCCTGGAGGCGGTGCATGATCCACCGCGCGTCCGCGTTGACCGTCCAGGCGCCGATGATGCGGTCGAGCTCGCGGCGGTGTGCGTGGCGGTTCGCGTTGTCGATGAAGCGCGGGTCGCTCGCGAGGTCGGGGCGCAACATGACGCCGCACAGGGCGCGCCATTCCTCGTCATTCCGCGCGGCGATCGTCACCCACGTGTCGTCGCCCTGGCACGGGTACACGTTGTGGGGGGCCAGCCACCAGTGGTCGTTGCCCATGTGCTCCCATTCGCGGCCGTTGATCGTGTAGTCCATGACGAACTCGCCGAGGAGCCCCACCATGTTCTCGGCCGTCGCCAGCTCCATCATCAGACCCTTGCCAGTCCGATCCCGGTAGCGGATCCCGAGCAGCAGCGCCGTCGCGCCGCCGATGCCAGACGCAGCGTCCGCCGGTACGCCCGTGGGCGCGTACTCGAGGGACAGGTCGGGGTACGCCCGAATCACGGGATGCCCGGCGATCGACTCCATGTGGTTGCCGAGCGTGCGGTAGGCGCGGTACGGCCCCTCGAGACCGAACGCCGGCACCCGCACGAGGACGAGGCGCGGGTTGATCTTCGAGAGCCGCTCCCAGGTGATGCCCTGCTTCTCGATGTTGGGCGGCAGGTTGTTCTCGATGAGGGCGTCTGCCTGCGCGACGAGGCGTTCGAACTGCTCCTGGCCCTCGGGGCGGCTGAGGTCGATGGTCATCGACTTCTTGCCTCGGCCATGCCCGTTGAAGAGCGCGTTGCGGTTCCACGGGTCGGCCCCGGGCTCGCCGTCCGGGTACCAGCTCGCGGCCGCCGGGTTGTTCGCGACCATCGCCCGCGTCATGTGCGCGAGCTGACCGCGCGTGTTCGGCGCGAGGTGCTGTCGTGATTCGATGCGAATGACCTCGGCGCCCCAGTCGGCGAGGTGCATCGTCGCGTAAGGCCCGGCCCAGACGACGGTGAAGTCGATCACGCGCAACCCCTCAAGGGGCAACCGGTCGCCAAGGCGGTCCTGGCCCGTGGCAGGAGTCGTTGGGCGGGGGCTGAGTTCCGCCAGCACCTCGTCCGTGTGCTCGCCGAGCAGCGGCGCGCGCCGTCGAGGCGGCATGGGGCCCTCGTCCGTGTGCATGCGGAAGTGCCAGCCGGGGTACTGCGCGGGTCCCGTCGAGGGGTGGTCGATGGTCTGGAAGAACTCGCGGGCGACGAAGTTCGGGTCGCTAAGCATGTCGGCCACGGTGTTGAGCGGCGCGCCGAGGACGCCGTGCTGCTCGCAGGCGTCGCGGATTTCCCGCTTCGTGTGCGAGAGCGTCCAGGGCAGCAGGTACGCCAGGAACTCCTCGATGCGCTCCGGGTCAGTCGGCGCGCCGGGGGCCTGCCACTCCGGGCGCTCCATCAGCTCTTCGCAGCCAATCATGCGCATCGTCAGGATCAGCCGGCCCTGCAACCCGCCGGTGAGCTGCACATAACCGTCCGCGCAGGGAAAGACGCCGCTGCCGACCAGCGAGGCCAGCCCCGAGCGCGTGCCGATGCGCCCCGAGTACTGGTACGCCTGCAGTTGGGTGAGCCGCATGTCGACGTTGTTCGTCAGTGCCTCGAGCATGCTCACGTCGACGTGCTCGCCGCGGCCTCGCAGCTCGGCCGCCTGCACCGCGACCACCGTCGCGAGCGCCGCCATGTAAGCCGTCTGGTACGTCGCCATCCGGCCGGCGACTCGGACGGGTTCGTGCTCGATGTTGCCCGTGGCCAGCATGGGGCCGGCCATCGCGTAGACGGTGAGGTCGGTCGCGAGCCAGTCGCGGTACGGGCCTTCCTGCCCGAAGTTGCTCAGCGAGGTGAGCACGATGCGCGGGTTCGCCTCCGCCAGGATGTCGTAGCCCAGGCCCAGGCGCTCCATCGTGCCGGGGGCGAAGTTCTCCACCACGACCTGCGCCGTGCGCACGAGGTCGAGCAGTCGCTCGCGCCCCTCGGCGGTCGTCAGATCGAGGATCACGCTGCGCTTGTTCGTGTTCAGGAAGAGGAAGGTGCCGCTCCGCTCGGTGCCGGGCTCGTCCTTGACGAAGGGCGGGAGCTGGCGTCCGGGATCGCCTTCGGGCGCCTCGATCTTGATGACGTCCGCGCCATAGTCACCGAGGATGCGCGTGCAGAACGGTCCCGCTGTGTACCGCGTGAGATCGATCACGCGCACGCCCTCGAGAGGCATCGTCGTCATGTATTGCCCCGTGTCACTGCCGGCGCCTCAATCGAGGCCCCCGCACCCTGTGTACTCGTCCGGGCGCGGGTGGGACAAGTGGCGGCGCGCGGGGCGCGAGACGCGTCGAGGAACGAACTTGGCCGGCGACGGGCCGGCCAAGTTCGTGGGAACGCGAGTTGTCCGCTACTTGTCGATCCAGAGGTCCTTCATCTGGATGCCCGTGTCCCAGACATCGCTGCTGCTGCCCAGCGCGCCGAAGGGACGCATGTTCCGCACCCACGGCTGCATGAGGTAGAAGCCGTTCCCGCCGGGGAACGCGAAGCGGTACACCATGTCCATGTCGCGGTCGTAGATCTGTTTGATCAGTGCGCGCCGCTTGGCCGGGTCGAGCTCCACCCGCTGCTTCTGCGACAGGTCGTCAATGACGGGGTCATTGATGAGCCACCGGTTCTGCGGCGACTTCGAGTAGAGCTGGTCGTAGACGTAGGGGTCGGGCGTCGTCCCGCTCACGCCCCAGCCCGTGATGGTCGCCTCTTCGATCTTGCGGCCCGTGAGCACCGAGGTGTACGCGGTGTACTCGTCGGTGCGCAGGTTGAGGGTGATTCCGGACTTGCGGTACTGGTCGACGAGCAGCTCGCCGTCCTGTTTCCAGGTTGGCAGGTAGTCGTAGTGCACCTCGTTGATCGCGAGGTCTTTCACACCGGCGGCGTCGAGGAGCTGCTTCGACTGCGCCGGGTCGTACTTCATCCACTTGCCGAGCTGGTCGCCCTTTGGTTCCTGCTCGAACGCGAACAACCAGGGGATGAGGCCGTGTACGCGGCCGTAGCCCCCATACACGATCTGAATCATCTCGTCCCGGTTCACGGCGAGGGACAGCGCTCGCCGGACGCGCTCGTCCTTGAACTTCGGGTTGTCCGGGTTCATCAGGAAGCCATGGCCACCTGAGGTGACGCGGCTCATCTGCACCTGCACGTTCGGGATCGTGTCCGCGATCGACTTCGTGTCGCGGTAGGAGCTGGCGATGTTGCCGGCGTGGTCGAGCTGGCCCGCGCGCAACGCCGCGATGCGGGCATTGAGGTCGACGATTACGCGTACCTCGCCGCCGTCGACGTTGGGCGCAGGCCCCCAGTAGTCGGGGTTCTTCACGAAGGTGATGCGCTGGTCTTCCTGCTTGTCCACGATGAACGCCGCGGTGCCGACGATCGTCTTCTGGATCGTCCCGGCGTCGACCGTCTCCTTCGGGAAGATTGGCGCCTCTCGACGCGGCGGCGTGACGGTCAGCCAGTCCACCAGCGGCTGGTCGAGCGACACCTTCACGGTGCGCGGGTCGACCGCGTCGATGCTCTTGACGCCCACGAAGAAGCTCGCGGCCGCGCCGCTCGCCTTCATGCGCTCGTAGGCGTACTTCACGTCCTCGGCCACGAAAGGGCGGCCGTTCAGCGGCGGCCGGTTCTGCCACTTCGCGTTCGCGCGCAGCTTGAAGGTGATGGCGAGCCCGTCCGGCGAACGCTCCCAGGACTCCGCGAGGCCAGGGATCACATCGACTTTCGTCGTGTCTGCCGTCGGCCCCATCTTGTAGCCGAGCAGTCGGTCGTACACGGGCGCGAACTGGATCAGCGTGCCGCCGGTGAGGTTGACCGTCGGGTCTGCCGGCGTGAACTGGAAGTTGCTTCCGTGGACGAAGCTGCCGCCCTTCTTCGCGGTCCCGGCGGGGTCCGGAAACTCGTACGGGTACGGCATGTCGGCGTCCTTGACGAGGCGGCCCGGGCCGGTGGCCGCCGCGGTCCCCGTCGCCGCGGCAGTGCCCGTCGCCTCGCCCGATCCGTTGTCGTCGTCGCCGCCGCATCCGATCAGTGCGGCGGCGGCGAGCCCGCCGAGGGCCAGCGAGCCGGCTCGCAGTACGGCGCGGCGCTCCAGCCGCACGTTGGCGCTCAGGCGCTCCGCTTCACCTTGTTTGTCCTGCTGCACGGTTTCCTCCGACTACGTCGATAACAAAACGAATCGCGTATGCCGATAACATACGCATTTCGTCAACGACCGGAGGTGTCAGCAAGGAAGGGACTAACCTCGAGGCAAGCCGAGGCCGCGGGTGGCGATGATGTTGCGCTGAATCTCGTTCGACCCCCCCGCAATCGTCCCAACGACGCTGCCGACGTACGCGAGGACGTGCTTCGCGCGCACCGGCGCCAGGGGTTCCTCCGCGTCGAAGAGCAGGCCGTAGAGGCCGAACGTCTTCACACCCGTTCGTGCGAGCCGCTGCGAGAGTTCCGAGGAATACGCCTTCACCATCGAGGCCTCGTAGTTGGGGACCATCCCGCGCGCCTGCATCGTCGCGATGCGGATGTTCAGGTTCGTGTTGACCTCGATCTCGATGTGGCGGTCGGCGATCTCGGCGCGTACCAACTCCCGCCTGCTCGGCGTTCGGCCGCCGCGCACCTCGTCGAGAATTTCGCCGAGCGACTTCTGCTGCTGCATCGCGCCGGAGATCGCGGAGCGCTCGTAGTCGAGGAGGGTCATGCCGACGTACCAGCCGCGGTTCTCCTCGCCCACCATCTGGTCGGCGGGAATGCGGACGTTCTCGTAGAAGACCTCGTTGGTCACGTGCCAGCCGCCCATGCTCACGATGGGGCGGATCGTGATGCCGGGCGATTTAATGTCCGCCATCAGGAACGAGATGCCGCGGTGCTTCGGCGCCTGCGGGTCGGTGCGCACGAGGAGGAACACCCAGTTCGCCTTGTGCGCGTTCGATGTCCACATCTTCTGGCCGTTGATTACCCACTCGTCACCGTCGCGCACCGCGCGTGTCTGCAGCGACGCGAGGTCAGAACCGGCGCCTGGCTCTGAGTAGCCCTGCGCCCAGAGGTACTCCCCGGAGAGCGTGCCAGGGAGGTAGTGGCGCTTCTGCTCCTCTGTTCCGTGCACGAGGAGAGTCGGGCCGATCTGGCCGCCGCCGCCGGTGCTGCCTACCTCGGGCGCCTCGGCACGTGTTAGCTCCTGCTTGAGGATGAACTGCTCCATCGTCGACAGGCCGCCCCCGCCGTACTCCTTCGGCCAGCCGGGCTGCGCCCAGCCGCGCGCGAGGAGCGCGTTGTTCCAGTCCGCAGCGGCAGCGCGCGCCTCGTCGTCGCCCAGGAGGAGGTCGGTCATCCAGTCGTTGCCTTCGGGACGGGTCGCCGCGGCACGGCGCTTCTCCATCGAGCGGTAATACGCAGGCAACTCGGCGGCGATGAACTGGCGCACCTCGGTGCGAAAGGCCGCCTGCTCCGGGGTGTCGTTCCAGTCCATTTCGTCCTCCTAAACTGCTTTGGCCGCCATCATAACGGCTGTCCGCGTCCGGCCGCCTCGAATTCCCAATCGGAGGGGCAGGAAAGGCCCTCGCGAAGTGCAGCGCGGCATCCGCGCGCGTTGTATTCTCGCGAGGCACATACACGCAAACCTGAGGCGAGGGAGGACATCGATGGACTGGAGCGACACGCCAGAGCAGGCCGCGTTCCGAGAGCAGGTGCGCAAGCACATCGCCGACCGCCTGCCGGCGTACTACCGCGACGCGGCAATCCGCCTCGAGGCAGCGATCCAGCCGGAGGCCGACTGGCAGCAGGACATGATGCATGGCACTCCGGAGGCGCAGGCTGCCGCCCGCGACTGGGCGTCGGCGCTGCAGGAGCACGGCTGGGTGGCCGCGGGCTGGCCGAAGGAGTACGGCGGGGGCGGCCTGTCGACGATGGAGCAGTTCATCCTCAAGCAGGAGCTATCCCGCGCGGAGGCTCCGGACCCCGGCAGCAACGGCGGTGTGGCCCAGCTCGGCTCGACGCTGCTCGTGCATGGCACCGAGGAGCAGAAGAAGAAGTTCCTGCCGAAGACGCTCTCGGGTGAGTACCTGTGGGCGCAGGGCTACTCGGAGCCAGGCGCCGGTTCTGACCTCGCGTCGCTACAGACGCGCGCGGTGCGCGACGGCGACGAGTTCGTCATCAACGGCCAGAAGCTGTGGACCTCGGCCGGTCACAAGTCGAACTGGATCTACATGCTGGTGCGCACCGACCCCGATGCGCCGAAGCATCGCGGCATTTCGTTCCTGATGGTCGACATGAAGACGCCCGGCATCGGCGTCCGCCCGATCATCTCGATGGGCTGGCACCACGCCACGAACGAGACGTTCTACGAGGACGTGCGCGTCCCGGTCGACCAGGTGGTCGGTGAGATCAACCGCGGCTGGTACGTCGGCATGACCCTGCTCGACTTCGAGCGCTCGAACATCGCCGGCGCCACCCAGCAGAAGCGTCTCGTGGACGAGATGGTCGACCACGTCCGCAACGGCGACACCCCAAACCGCCTCGGGCTGCTCCGCCGCGAGGTCGCGGACCGCGCCACGGAGGTCGAAGTCAACAACAACCTCTCGATGCGCATCGCTTCCATGCAGTCGCGCGGCATCATCCCGAACTACGAGGCCTCGATGGGCAAGGCGTACTCGACCGAGCTGTCGCAGCGCATCGCCCGTACGGGCACGAAGGTGTTCGGCCTCTACGGCAACCTCTGGGCTGCCAATGAGCCGTACGCGCCGCTGCACGCCAAGCACACGCAGCAGTACGTGAGCACCGTGGTCATCACTATTGCGGGCGGCTCCAACGAGATTCAGCGCAACATCATCGCCACCCGCGGCCTCGGCCTGCCTCGCGGGTAGGTCCGCTCTCGGCGCGAATCGAAGCGGCCTCCCGAAAGGGAGGCCGCTTCTCGTATTGGCCGCGTGGGACGGACGGGTCAGTCCTGCGGCGGCCGCACGAGGAGGATCGCGCCGTCTTCGACGTGCGTCGTGACGTGGTTCGCCACCGAGCCCAGCAGCGCTCGGCGGATGCCGGAGCGGCCGTGCGTACTCATCACGACCAGGTCGCAGCCTTCCTCGCGTGCGGCGGCGACGATCTCTGGCCCGGGACGCCCTTCGCGCATCAGCGTGCTGACCTGGCCGACCCCCGCGCCGCGCAGTTTCGTCGCGGCTTCCGAGAGGTATGCCGCCGCGGCTTCTCGTTCGGCCTGGCTGATGCTCGTCGCGATGTCGGGCGGAACATCGAAGGCGGGCACCTCGCGCGCGAGGATGCTCGCCACCGGCTCGACGACGTGCAGGATGACGACGGCCTCGGCGTTGATGTCAGGGACGCGGTCGAGGGCCGCCTCGGCGAAGGGTGAACGGTCCACCGTCACGAGTACCTTGCGAAACATCGGAATCCTCCTGTCGTTCGCGGTCTACACCTGCTCCCGATTCTAGGGTCGCCGCTGGCCCAAAGCACGGCGTAGTCCCTCATTACGGCTTGCGCGCCCCGGCTTGGCTCGATCAGGATGGCGATGATGCAGTACCAGCGGACGATCACGATCACCGCGATGAGCCGGCCCCACCTGTTTCGAGGGCTGCTGGAATCACTGGTGACGAATGACCTCGATGGGTGGAGCGTCATCGTCCGCGTCGAGCCCGGCGGACGAGCCGAGGAGTTCGCCCCCATCGCTGCCGAGCTGCTCGCGGGCGTCGACTACGACCTCCGCATCAACTCGGAGCGTCGCGGGATCACCCTGAACCCGTTCCTCACGCTCGACGAGACGTTCGCGGTCGGTTCCGAGCTGAACCTGTACCTCGAGGAAGATCTACTCGTGTCGCCGGACGTCCTGGCGCTCGCAGAATGGTATGAGCGGCAGCATCGCGACTCGTGGCTCTGCCTCAGTCTGCTCGCAGGTCCATGCGGCTCGGCAGGCTTGCTCTCGAATGCGGACTATCCGTCGCTCCTGTTCGAGGCCCGCACGTTCAATTCGATCGGCTTCGTGCTGCGCCGCGAGGAGTGGTTCAAGCACGTGCGTCCCGTGTGGCTGTCTCGCGAGGCCGTCGACGGCGGCATCCACTCAAACTGGCGACTCAACTGGGGCTGGGACTGGTCGGTCTACGGGCTGGTCGCCAGCGATCCCATGCTGCGGACGGTGCAGCCGGTGCTCGCTCGGGCCACGCACAACGGGCGCGAAGGCGGCGTATACGCCCTTCCGGCGTTCCACGACGCCGCCTTCGAGGGGCTGGCCATCAACCGCGCACCGGTCGACGCCTACCGGCTGGTCGCCGTGGCCGATCTCCCCCGCGACGTGCGCGCGCACGTCGTGCTCCAGGATGAACTCACGTCGATGCGCATGCAGATGGAGTATGTCGCGCGAGGGATCCGCGAACAGCAAACGACGGTCCTGACGCCCTCGATGCCGGTCGCGCCGCCACCGGCCGGGCGTGTGAGCTGGTGGAGCCGTCTGCGCGGCTAGCCGCTGACCAGGCGCGTCACTGCTGTTTGCGCAGCCGGCGCTCGGTCGCCATGGTCGCCGCCTGCGAGCGCCGCTCGACGTTCAGCTTCGAGTAGATCTCGGATACGTAGTTCTTCACGGTTTTCTCGCTGAGGTGGAGCCGCTCCGCGATCTCGCGGTTCGTGAGGCCGTCGGCGATGAAGTCGAGGATGCGGTCCTCCTGGGGCGTGAGCACCGAGAAGACGTCGTCGGCCGGATGGCCGGTCATGCCCCGGCGCAGGCGCGAGAAGAGCGTCGTCGTGAGGCTCGGGTCGAGGAGTGAGCCTCCCTCGCCGACGGTGCGCACGGCGTCCTGCAGCCGGCTCGGGTCAAGGTCTTTCAGGACGTAGCCTGAGGCGCCGGCCATGACCGCGGAAAAGAGGGCGTCCTCGTCGGCGTACGAGGTCAGGATCAGCACTTTCGTGTCCGGCTTGGCGGCGCGGATCTCCCGGCATGCCTCGATGCCCGAGCCATCCGGGAGCCGCAGGTCCATGACGACGACATCCGGGCTCAGCCGGATCGCCTCCTGCACGGCCGAGGCGACGGTGTCCGCCTCCCCCACGATGGCCGTGCCGGGCTGCGTCAGCAGCGACCGCAGACCGCGCCGAACGACGGCGTGGTCGTCCACCAGCAACACTCGCAGCTCCTGGTCGGTGGTCACGAGTCCCCCTCCCGGCACGGCACGGTCCTCCTCCGATTATCGTTATCAGGCAGTCTCGCTGCTCGCGCCTCGGGAGCCACGTGACGGAAGTCCCCCCGGAATCAGGACTGATGGCCCTCCCGACTGAATTGGCCCCCGCGCTGGCAGCGGGCTGGCAGCGGGCCTCGCCCGTTTTCGAGGCGTGACGAACGTCCCGCCCGCCGGCGACGTTTCGCACCTGCAACGCCTGTGCCGCCGCGCGATCCTACAGCTGTGGTGATACGCGACGGGGGAGGGAAGCCATGGCACGCGGACTAACCGAGCTGTTGAAGTCGATGACCGGTGTGCTGCAGTCGATTGGGTTCGGCGGCAAGGCCGGGCCGGTCGTCCCGCGCGAGCAGGAACAGACGTCCGAGTTTCGCCCACCCGCAGCGCACGAGTTGCACGAGCAGGTCCATGAGCCCGAACGAACCCGCCTCGAACGCGGGCATCCGAAACGCTAGGGCCGGGGCTATGCGCACACTCATCGTCTACGAGTCGCAGTGGGGCAACACCGAGGCCGTCGCACGAGCCGTGGCGGAGGCGCTTGGGCCCGAAACGGCGGTCGAGCGTGCGAGCGCGCTCGCGGCGAGCGACCTGGCGGGTGTCGAACTGCTCGTCGTGGGCTCGCCGACCCAGGGTGGGCGTCCGCTAGCCGGTGTGACGAAGCTGCTGACCTCGCTCGAATCGAACGCGCTGGCCTCGACTCGCGCGGCCGCGTTCGACACCCGCCTTCCCATGGGTGAGCGCGGGTTTGCGTTGCGGCTGCTCATGCGGACGATCGGCTACGCCGCGCCGAAGATCGCGAAGGCGCTCGAGGCAAAGGGCGCCCATCTCACCGCGCCGCCGGAAGGCTTCCTCGTGGAGGGCAAAGAGGGCCCGCTCAGGCCGGGCGAACTTGAACGCGCGGCTGCCTGGGCGGCAACGCTCCGGGCTCCAGTCGGGCGCTGAACCAACCGTCGCCCTACCATGTGCACGGCCGGCGATGAGTGCCGGCGTGAGGCGCGGCTGTCCGGCTGCGCACGAGGACGGCCGTGCGCAGCCCGAAGCAGTCTCCCGTCGAGCTGAAGCAGTCGCTGCGGTTGTGGCAGCTTGTCGCGTCCGGCGTGGGCATCGTCGTCGGCGCCGGCATTTACGTCCTGGTCGGACAGGCGGCGGCGGACGCGGGCGGGCTGCTCTGGGTCTCGTTCCTCGTCTCCGGCGCACTCGCGGCGCTCACCGGTCTCAGCTACGCCGAGCTGGCGGCACTGTTCCCCCGCGCGGGCGCGGAGTACGAGTTCGCGCGGCAGGCATTCGGCGAGTCCATCGGCTTCATGGCCGGCTGGATGATGGTCGGCGCGCTCCTCGTCGGCGCCGCGGCCGTCGCGGTCGGGTTCGCCCACTATGTGCAGTGGTTCGTCGACGTCGACCTGCGCGTCGCCGCGATCGGGCTCATCGTGGCGCTCACGCTCCTCGTCATCGCGGGCCTCGAGCGTTCGATCTGGCTGTCGGTCGCCCTCGTCGCGGTGCAGGTCGGCGGGCTGCTCGTGGTGATTGTCGCGGGCGCACCGCATCTCGGCGACGAATCGCTGCGCGAGGGCGCTGGCATCGGCGGCGTGATGTCCGCGGCGGCCCTCGTCTTCTTCGCCTTCATTGGCTTTGACGAGGTCGTGACGCTCTCCGAGGAGACGCGCGACCCTGCCCGCTCTGTGCCGCGCGCGTTGCTGCTCACGCTCGGCATTTCGACGCTGCTCTACATCGCCGTGGGTGTGGTCGCGGTGAGCGCGGTGGGCGCGGCCGCCCTCGGCCGCTCCGATCAGCCGCTCGGCCTCGTGATGGAGCAGGACATCGGGTCGCGGGCGGGCGACGTGATCGCCGCGATCGCGCTCGCCTCGACGACGAACACGACGCTCCTCGTTCTGACAGCCGGAGCTCGGATGATCTTCAGCATGGCTCGAGGGAACGTGCTCCCGCCGGTGTTCGCGCGACTTACCCCCGGCGCGAGGACCCCCTGGCTGGCCGCACTGGCAGGCGCGGCGGTTGCCATCCCGTTCACCCTCAGCGGCCGGATCGAGCTGATCGCACAGGTGACCAACTTTGCGATCTACGTACTCTTCGTGGGCGTGAACCTCGCCGTGATCCGGCTGCGCCAGCGACGACCGGATCTGCCGAGGCGCTTTCGCGCGCCCTTCGAGGTGCGTTCGGTGCCGCTCACCGCGGCGCTCGGCGTGGTGACCAGCGTGTTTCTGCTCTTCTACATCGAGCGGGCGGCATGGGTCCTCGGCCTGCTCATGGTCGCCTCCGGCGTCGCCGCGTGGCTGGCGTCGCCGTACCTCGGACGCGGGGGCGCGGGACCTATGACGGACGAGTGACTGTCTCGAAGTAGCGCTTCACGGCAGCGGCTGTCTGGAAGTCGAGCACCTCGAAGACCGACCGGGGCATCGCGTGCATCGCCTCGGCTGGTGTCTGCGCCTGGGCGCAGACGCGCGTCAGCTCCTCGAAGGCCCCCGCCTGCTCGGCGACGAACATCCCGTCGACCACGTTGCCGTGGCCGGGTACGAACATCTGCACCATCGCGGCGCCGAGCTTGCGCAGCGTCGGGCCCCACTCGGCCGGGTAGCCGTCGTTCACGATCGGCGGCCCTGCCGACTCTACGAGGTCGCCCGCGAACGCCACGCCGGAGTCATCTATGCCGATCGCGATGTCGTTGTCGGTGTGCGCACGTCCCAGGTACGCGAGCCGCATGCTGTTCTTTCCGAGGTGCAGGTCGAGGTGGCCGTCGAACGTCACGTCAGGTGGAGCGAGTGGTACCGCCCGGATCTGCTCACGCGCCATCGGCAGGTGCGCCGCCATGGTCTCGCGGTGCGTGAAGCCTTCGCTGCCCACGAGTCTCAGCCGGCAGCGCGCGTGGCCGAGGACCACTGCCGGCAGGAACCACCAGTTCCCGAACGAGTGATCGCCGTGGTGGTGCGTGTTGATGACGTAGCGCACCGGCAGGTCCGTGACGCTGCGAACCGCCTCGAGGAGTGCACGAGCATCGTCCTCGGTCGTGCCGGTGTCGATGACAGCGACGGCCTCGTCGCCCACGACGATGCCCGCGTTCAACTGGATCACGCCCTCGATCACGAAGTCGAAGACGCCGTCAGCCAGCTCGTACAGCCCGTCGACTGGCTTACGTCCGCTCATCGTCCTCGGTCCCGCGTGCGTCCGCGGAGGTGCGGCTATCTCGATGCACGAGTGTACTCCGGCGGTCTGCCCGGCGAAGGAGCGCAGCACCAAACGAGGTGCCCCGGAGGGCACCTCGCAGTTGAGACGCGTGTGGCGCGAGGACTACTTGGCCTCGCCGCTCTTTCCGTAGGCGACGCCGTAGTCGAATCCGACGCCGACGGCCGCGTCAACGATGCGCATGAGCCACTCCTCGACTTCGACAGTAATGTCGTGGCTCTCACGCAGCAGGTCGATTTCTTTGAGCACTTCGTGGACCTCGCCCACGAATGTCCGGTTCGGGTCTTCGGGCAGCGAGATGTGCGGGCCGTTGATCTTGCCGGTCGCATCGCGGCGCACGTACGTGGGCATCGGAGTCCTCTCTTCGCGGAAACGACACTAGCTGGAAGCCCCGCTTCGAGCTAGAGCAGGCCGGATTCTACGGCACCGACCGCGAGCGTGCCGCATGGCCATCGGCACGCCGTCCTGGGCCGCTATTCCCCCTGGTAGGCCGCGTTGATGCCCGCAATGTCCTCGGCGCTCAGCTCCACCTCGACGGCCTCCGCGTTCTCCACGATCTGCTCGGGCTTTGTGGCGCCGATGATGATCGTCGAGACGACGGGCTGCGCCGCGAGCCAGCCGATGGCGAGCTGGGTCATCGTGATGCCGCGCTGCGCGGCGAATGCCTCGAGCCGTTCGAGGCGGTCCCAGTTGCGGTCGGTCATCACCTGGCGCGCCCACGCGCTGTTGGCCATGCGCGTGCCCTCGGCGGGCTCCTCGCCGCGCCGATGTTTGCCGGTGAGGAAGCCGCCGGCGAGGGGGCTCCACGGGATCAGTCCCAGCCCGAAGCGGAGGCAGGCTGGGATGTGCTCCGCCTCGACCGTGCGGTCAATCACGTTGTAGCGCGGCTGGGAGGAGACCAGCGGCGCCCAACCGTGCTGCCGCGCGAGCGTGTTCGCTTCGGCGACCGCCCAGGAGGGCCAGTTCGAGATGCCGATGTAGTTCACCTTGCCCTCGCGCACGAGGTCGTTGAGGCCCGCCATCGTCTCCTCGAGTGGCGTCGTCGGGTCCCACTGGTGCACCTGGTAGAGGTCGATGTAGTCCGTGTTCAGGCGCCGCAGGGACGCCTCGACGGCCCTGCGCATGTATCCGAGCGAAGAGTTATTGGTCTTGTACGGCGAATCCCGCATGACCCCGGTGAACTTGGTCATGATGACCCACTCGTGCCGGTTGCCCGCCACTGCCTTGCCGATGTGCTCCTCGGACATCCCGTTGTTGTAGATGTCGGCGGTGTCGACGGCGTTGATCCCGCGGTCGTGCGCGGCCGCGAGGATGTTCGCGGTCTGCGCGGCGTCTACCGCCGGCCCGAAGGTGTTGCCCCCGAGCGCAACCACCGAGACGCGCAACCCCGAGCGTCCCATCTGACGGATTTCCATGGCCCGTTCCCTTCCGCTGGTCCTCGCAGCGACTCAGTACCCCCTCCGGGTATGTGTCAACCGGCGGAACGTACTCCCGGCCGCAGCCTCCGTCAACGTGGCAACGGGCTTGGCGGGCGCGTCATCACCCCTATAATCGCGGCGTCACGCTCAGGAGGGGAGTCTCGACATGCCGGGTCCACTTGCTGGTATCAAGGTACTTGACGTAACTCAGGTCGTCGCCGGGCCGTTCTGCGGCGTGGTGCTCGCGGACCTCGGTGCCGACGTAATCAAGGTCGAGCCGCCGGGCGGCGAGAGCACGCGCGTGAACGGCGCGTTCATCCCCGGCGAAAGCAAGGGCTACCACTCCCTGAATCGAGGCAAGCGCAGCCTCGTCGTCGACCTGACCAAGGCCGAGGGGAAGGCGCTCATCCACCGCCTCATGCCCTCGGTCGATATCTTCATCATCAATGCACGGCCCTCGGTGCCGGCGAAACTGCAGCTCGACTACGCGACGCTCAGCGCGCTCCGGCCGGACCTGATCTACATCGAGAACACCGGGTTCGGCACCGAAGGGCCGGGCGCCGACCGCTCTGGCTCGGACATCGTGGCGCAGGCCTACTCGGGGCTGATGGCCGGCGACGCCAAGATCGACGAGTGGGGCGCGCCGCAGATGATCACGGCCACAGCGCCTGCCGATTACCTCGCGGCGGTGTCCGCCGCGGTCGGCGCGTGCGCGGCCCTCTTTCACCGCAGCCTGACCGGCGAGGGGCAGAAGGTCTCGACCTCGCTGCTACAGTCCGGACTGGTGCTGCAGGGTTCGTTCGTCGCGAAGCTGCCCGTGTTCGACGCGATGGCGATCGGCCCGATGTTCGACCGCGTCCAGGAAGCCCGAGCTCAGGGACAGTCCTACGAGGAGCAGCTGGCAATCCGCGCGCAGGCGGGCATCCTCAACAAGGCGTTCCGCCTCTGGTACGGCGGCTACCGTGTGAAGGACGGTGCGCTCATCCTCGGCGCGCTTACTCCCCTCAACCAGCAGCAGATGCGCCAGGCAATTGGCCTCGAGGACGACCCGACCGCTTCGCCGGACTTCAATGCCCTGGACCCCGCGAATGACATCGTTGTTGACCAGGTGCGGGAACGCATCCGCAACATCATGCTTACCCGCACGATGGACGAGTGGATCGAGCGCTTCGACAGCCTCGGCGCGCCCGTCTCGAAGGTGAACTTCCCCGAGGAGCTGGCCTACGACCCGCAGGTCGAGGCGATGGGCTACATGATGGACTTCGACCACCCGCTGACGGGCCCGGAGCGCATGGTCGGCCCCGTGGTGCAGCTCTCGAAGACGCCGGTGGGCAGCACCCGCCCGTCGCCTCCCCTCGGCTGGCACACGGACGAGGTGCTGGGCGAGTTCGGACTGACTGCCGATGAAATCGCCGGCCTGCGGGCGGGCGGCGTCGTGCACTGACGCCACCTGCAGCTCCCGCGCCCCAACGAGGCCAGCGGCCCGCAATCCATGAATGGTGTAATGTCGGCTGATGCGCATTGGCATCCTCTCGGACACGCACACCGGCAGACCACTCGATGAGTTCGGCCCCGGGCCGGGCGAATTCCTCGCGTCGGTGGACCTCATCGTCCACACGGGAGACGTCACCGGCCCGCTCGTCCTCGACTGGATGGAGCAGTTCGGGCCGCTGATCGTGAACCGCGGCAACCACGACACCTTCGACGACCCGCGCCTCGAGGACGTCGTCCTGCTGGAGCGCGAAGGCTGGCGGATGGGGATGGCGCACATCGTCCTCGACCACCGTCACCGGGGCGAGGAGCGAGTCGGCCACCTCAAACGGCGCGGGTACGGCGACACCGAGCTCAACATCCTGATCGCTGGCGACACCCACTACGAGCGGCTCGAATACGAGGACAACACCCTCATCATCAACTCGGGCAGCCTGACCCTGCCGCACAACCAGACGGTCCGCCTGGGCTCCGTCGTCCTGCTCGAGGTCACGCGGGATCACGTGCATGCCGAGATCATTCCGCTTGGTGAGTCGCCCGGCCTCAAGAATCCCACGCGGCCGGCCCACGTCGACGTGGAGCGCGGCGGGCGACTCTTGAGCGCGTCGTACGATGGGGAGCCGATCGAACTGACGAACGGCACTCTGCACTGGCCTGGCCAGGGTCCTCGGGATCAGATGTAGTCGGGTGCGGCTGTGGGCCGTGCCTCCGCCGGAGCCGTATCGCACGAACACCCCTGCGCTATAGTGCGCAGCGGGGGGCTCGCATGAGCATCGGATCGACCGAGGTCGAGCCACAGGTGGCTCAAGGCGCGGCGAGCGTCGTCGCAAGGCCGCGCTTCTTCTACGGCTGGCGTCTCGTCGGCGCCGCCTTCGTGGCGTCGTTCACGACCGCCGGCGTCCAGGCGTACGTGGCTGGCGCCTTCTTCGTCCCGATGAGCGACGACCTCGGCTGGACGCGCGCGCAGTTCCTCTACGGGCAGACAGTGGGCCAGTTTGTGATGGCCTTCGCCGGCTTCTTCGTCGGCACCTGGGTCGACCGCTGGGGCGCGAAGCCACTGATGCTCATCGGCGCGACGATCCTCGCGGTCTCGCTGCTCGCGACGAGCCAAATCCATGAGCTGTGGCAGTGGATCCTCTTGCGGGGCGCCGTCGCGATGCTCGGCTCGGCGCTGCTTGGCAACCTGGTCGTCAACGTGACGCTCTCGAAGTGGTTCGTCGAACGGCGAGGGCAGGCCATCGGGCTCGCGTCGATCGGCGTCTCGATGGCCGGCATCACGATGCCGCCCGCCATGACGTGGTACATCGACCGGTTCGGCTGGCGGGCCGGCTGGCAGGCGCTGGCGGTCGGCGTGATCATCCTCGGCTACTCCTGCGCGCTGGTCATGAAGCGCGTGCCGGAAGACCTCGGTCTGCACCCCGATGGGAAGACGGACCACGAGATGGCCTCGGGCGGCGGGGCGGCGGCCCTTGCCGACTTCCAGAACTCATTCACCCGTGCCGAGGCGCTGCGCACCAGAGTCCTCTACCTCCTCGTGATCGCGTTCGGCCTCTCCAGCCTCGGATTGATCACGATGATCGTCCTGACGATCCCGTACCTCACTGACTCGGGATTCAGTCGCGGCACCGCCGCCCTCATGGTTTCGGTCCTCGCCATTCCCGCGGCGATCTCGAAGCCGGTGTGGGGTTTCATGGGCGACCGCTGGTCAGACCGCTTCTCGACCTCGCTCAGCTTCGTCATGAACACGGTCGGCCTCGTCCTCATCGTGCTTGCCACGAAGAACCGCTCGACGGCGCCCTTGACGGTCGGCTACTTCATCGTTGGGTGGGGTATCGGCGGCCAGATCCCGCTTCAGGAGACGATCTGGGGCTCGTACTTCGGTCGTCGCTACATCGGCGCCGTCCGCTCGGCGGCGATGCCGTTCACGATGCTGTTCTCGGCAGCCGGCCCACTCCTCGTAGCGACCTACTACGACCAGGTCGGCAACTACGATGGTGCGATGTACGCCGTTGCCGGCGCCTGGGCGGTCGCGGCCGTCGTCATCCTCTTCGCCCACCGCCCTGTGCATCCGTCCGTCGCCGCACGGGCCGCCGCCGAGGCCGCGCTGCCTCCTGCCTGACGGACGGCGGGTGGGAGCGGCCCGCCGATGCTATCCTCGGCGTCGACGTGACCGCGACCAAACGACCCCCCCGCCAGCGCCTTGATGTGCTACTCGTCGAACGTGGCCTCGCGCCCACGCGGGAGCGCGCGCGCGCCCTCATCCTCGCGCGTGACGTCCTGGTCGACGGCGCGCCCGCGGCCCGTCCCGCCGAGGCGATCCGAGCCGATGCCGAACTCTCGCTGCGCGCGACGTCACCCTACGTCAGCCGCGGGGGCGAAAAGCTGGCCCACGCCCTCGACCGTTCGGGTATCGACCCCCGGGGACTGCGTTGCCTCGATGTGGGCGCGTCGACCGGCGGTTTCACGGACTGCCTGCTGCAACGAGGCGCGGCCAGCGTCATGGCCGTCGATGTCGGCTACGGCCAACTGGCGTCCCGCCTGCGCGACGACCCGCGCGTCGAGGTTCGCGAACGCATCAACGCCCGGTCGATGCCGCCCCTCGAGCCACCGGCCGACCTCGCCACCATCGACGTTTCGTTCATCTCCCTGACCGCCGTGCTGCCGGCCGTGGTCGAGTCGCTCCGCGTCGGCGGGCGCGTCGTCGCCCTGGTGAAGCCCCAGTTCGAGGCGGGCCGCGACGAAGTCGCGCGTGGCGGAGTCGTGCGCGACCCGCTCGTGCACGCCTCCTGCGTCGCCCGCGTCGCGGCGTGGGCGGTGCAGCACGGCCTGCGGGTGCGAGGGGTCGTCCGGTCGCCGCTCCTGGGTCCGGCGGGCAACCAGGAGTTCTTTCTTCTCCTCGAACGGATCGGCTGATGATGTCGCCCTCGCGAGGCGTAATGAAACGGGTGAGCGTCTGCTATCACCCATCCGTCCCCGGCGCCGAGGCGATGACGGGCCGTCTGCGCGCGGTCGCCGAAGCCGCGGGCGCCGAGACGCTGGTGTCACAGTTGTCGCGCGATGGCAGCGATGAGGATCTCGGCGCTGACCTCGTCGGTGCCGACGTGCTCGTGTGCGTCGGTGGCGATGGCACGGTCCTGCACGCTACCGGCATCGCTTCGAGTGCCGGCGTGCCCGTGTTTGGCGTGCGCATGGGCCGCCTCGGCTTTCTGGCCGAGGCGACTGCAGGCGAGGCCGAAGACGCCCTCACGCGCATCATCGGCGGCGAAGGTCGCCTCGAACGGCGCGTCATGCTGCAGGCCCAGGTCGGAGAGGCCGCGCCGCAGCACGCGCTCAACGACGTCGTGATCGGGCGCATGCACCTCGGTCGCACGGTGACCGTGGGCCTGCGCGTCGACGGCGTGCTGCTGGCGGAGTACCGGGCGGACGCGGTTATGGCTGCCACGGCGACGGGGTCGACTGGTTACTCGCTCTCCGTTGGCGGGCCGATTCTGCATCCGACGTCCGACGACCTGATCGTCACGGCGGTCGCCCCACACCTCTCCTACCCGAACGCCCTCGTGCTGCCCGGCGATGCCAGCATCGAGTTCGAGGTCGCGCGCGGCTACGAGGCGGTGCTGCTGGTCGACGGGGGGCACGAGCAGGCCGTCACGTCTGGCACGTTCGTCCGCGTGACCCGGTCACCGCGCGAGGCGTTGTTCCTCCGCCTGGGAGCCGAGCGCCAGTTCTACGCGAACCTCGCGCGGCGGCTGGGCTGGCTGCGCATCGACCACGTTGTCGGCAACGACGACCCCGCCGAGGCGGGTCTCAGCTAGCGGCCGTCGCTGCCGCTACGCGCGCTCGCAGCGACTCGTGGGTCGGCGCGTCCGGGACGTGTGCGGGCCGCCCGATGGCCATCTCGTGCCGCAGCGCCGGCACGATCTCCGTGCCCAGGATCTCGACCTGGTCGAGCACCGTTTCGAGCGGCAGGCCTGCGTGGTCGACGAGGAACAACTGACGCTGGTAGTCGCCGACGTACTCCCGCATCGAGGCGTATCGCTCGACGACTTGCTGGGGCGTGCCGACCGTGAGCGGGGTCGTGCGGCTGAACTCTTCGAGGGATGGCCCGTGCCCGTACACGGGCGCGTTGTCGAAGTACGGACGAAACTCACGCACGGCGTCCTCCGCGCGCGGCCGCGCGAAGAACTGGCCGCCGAGTCCGACGATTGCCTCGTCCGCGCCGCCGTGCCCGTAGCGCTCGAACCGCTCCCGGTAGAACCCGACGAGCCGTTGCACGTGCTCGATGTTCCAGAAGATGTTGTTGTGGAAGAAGCCGTCGCCGTAGAACGCGGCCTGGTCCGCGATCTCCGGGCTGCGGATCGACCCGTGCCACACGAACGGCGGCACGCCGTCCAGCGGCCGCGGCGTCGAGGTGAACGACTGGAGCGGCGTCCGGAACTGGCCCTCCCAGTCCACGCGTTCCTCGCGCCACAAACGGTGCAACAGTGCGTAGTGTTCGATCGCAAGCGCGATGCCGTTCCGGATGTCCTGCCCGAACCAGGGGTACACCGGCGCCGTATTGCCGCGCCCAAGCATGAGGTCGACCCGGCCGCCCGCAAGGTGCTGCAGCATCGAGTAGTCCTCGGCGATCTTGACCGGGTCGTTGGTCGTGATCAGCGTCGTCGCCGTTGAGAGCACGATGCGTTTCGTCCGCCCCGCGATGTACCCAAGGAGCGTCGTTGGCGACGAGGGCACGAAGGGTGGATTGTGATGCTCGCCCGTCGCGAACACATCGAGGCCGACTTGTTCCGCCTTCAGTGCGATCGCGACCATCGACTGGATACGTTCGGCCTCACCGGGTGCGCGGCCACTGAGCGGGTCGGGTGTGACGTCCCCAACGGAGAAGATGCCGAATTGCACGGGAGCCCTTTCCGGATAGGCGTGGTTCCATTGTCACACGGGGCGGACGGGACGCCCGACCATCACGCTCGAACGCGCTTGTAATTGCGCGCCGAGTCGGGCAAGCTCCCGAATGCGCGCCTCACGTCCAGATTTGGGGGTTCCTCTTCGGGAGCCGGTGATAAGATCACCCGGCTCACCGCGAAGGTGATCGTTGGCAGGCGCCTTGTCCAGTACCTCACCGACGGCTTCGTTCACTCACATGTCCGCCGATGGCATTGGCCGCGCCGGTTCGGGCGGCCTCGCGTGGCGGCTCCACGCGGCCCTGGCTGTCACGCTCGTCGTCTACGCGGCGACGTACACGTTCTGGACTGCTGTGCGTCCATTTGGCCGCGACAGCCTCGCCTTTCTCGCCGGCTCTGACGTCGGGAGCCTGCTGCCGCCGCTGGCGGCCGGATCCCTCGGTTTGCTCGCCAGCCGCCGCTGTTCGGGGCGCCCCCGCCGAGGATGGCTGCTGCTTGGACTCGGCTGGCTCGCCTGGGGATTCGGCGAAACCACGTGGGCCGTGTACGAGGTCATCCTGCGCGTCGAGACGCCGTTCCCCTCGCTCGTCGACGTCGGATACCTGGCCGCGGTACCGCTCATGCTCGGGGGCATCGTCATGCTGATGCCGCGCGAGTCGGACGCCCGTCACTGGGCGGACGTTGCGAGCGCCGGCGCGACCGCCCTGGTCGGTGCGGCCCTCGTCTGGCATTTCGTCGTCAGGGACATCTTCGCGGAAGGCGACACGGGCGCTCTCCAGAAGACACTGTCGGCCGCCTATCCCATCGGCGACCTGCTCCTCCTGGCGGTGCTGGCGCTCGCGCTGCGCAAGGTATGGCGCGGCGCGGCGGGCATCATCCTGGCGGTGCTCTTCATCGGGCTGCTCGCCTTTCTTACCGCCGACCTCGTGTTCGCCTACCTGGACCTGAACGACGAGTACGTCTCGGGCAACCTCGTCACTGACCCCGCCTGGGTGATCGGGTTCCTGCTGATGAGCTACGCCGCGGGCCTCCAACTGCTGTTCGATCCCGACTACCGAGTCGTGCTCTCCGAGCAGCGTCGTGCTCGTTGGCTGCGTGTGGCTCCCGCTCTGGTGCTCCTCGTGGTTGGCGCGCTGTTCGCGAGCGATGCGCTCGGGGTCGGTGCCGGATTTCAGCTCGACCGCGCGTTGGGGTTCGTCGCCGCGGTCGGGGGCGTGAGCGTCGCCGCGCGCGTCCTGCTCGGGCTCACCGATAACGTCGAGGTCCTGCTCGACACGCGGAAGGAACTGCGGCGTGCCGCCGACCTGCAGACCACGCTCCTGCCCGCGCCCACGCACGCGAGTGACACCTACCAGCTGGCCGCGCGGTACCTCCCCGCAAGGAACCTCGGCGGCGACTTCTACGATTGGTGGGAGGAGCCCGCGGGGACGCTTCATATCTCGTTCGGCGACGTGATGGGCAAAGGCATGGCGGCCGCCCTGCTCATGGCCTCCATGCGCACCGCGCTGCGGGCTTGTTCGGTTGGTTGCGATGCCGCGGAGACGATCGCGAAAGCGGCGAACCTGATGGCTCAGGACTTCGCAAATGCTTCAGCGTTCAGCACATTGTTCTACGCTCGCTTCGAGGCAGCGACGCACTCGCTGACGTATGTCGATTGCGGCCACGGCCTGGCCTTCGTCCTCACGCACGCGGGCGAGGTGAGGCGGCTGCCGGCGACCGACCTGCCCCTCGGCACGTTGGACGGCGCGCACCGCTTCACGAGTACCGAGGTTCGGCTGGCCGAGGGAGACTCGCTGTTCATCTGCAGCGATGGGCTGCTGGACCTGATGCCCGAGATCATGACGCCTGCGGCGTTGGGCCCGCTGCTCGTGGCGCCCCTCGATGCCTCACAGGTCGTCGACCACGCCGTCATGACGGCTCTGGACGCGGGCACGCCCGAGGACGACATCACCGTGGTACTGCTCCGCCTCGATGGCACGGGGCGGCCTGCAGCCTCGGTCACTACTCCGGCTGGAGTTGCTTCCTGAGGAACCAGCTGTTGTGGTGCTCGCCCACCCGTTCGTAACGCAACTCGTCGACGATCCTGCGGACGATTGCCAGTCCCCGGCCCGACTCGGCCGCCTGGGACGGCATTTCGCTCGTCGCGGGTAAGCTCGCCGGGCCTGCATCGTCGTCGAATCTGGCCTCGACGCGGTCACCGTAGAGGCTCAACTCGAGTTCGAGCGTGACCCCGCCGCCGTGCGCGGCATGCTCGCAGATGTTGGCCGCGATTTCGATCACTGCGAGGTCGAACTGCATCCGCGCGTTGTACGGCGGCTGTGCTCCACGGTCCTCGGCATTCGACCAGAAGTGTTCGAGCGCGCCATGGACGCCCTCGAGGCGGTCGACCCGCGCTTGCAGTTGGGCCCGGCGCACGACCACGGGGGGGCTAGTCAGCTGCAAGGGCCGCCTCAACCGTCTCGTGCGTGACGAGCACGCGGTCGAGCGTGGTCAGCTCGAGGATCATGCGTGCCTGGGGGCCCGGGTTTGCGATGCGGAGGTCCCCGCCGGCGGTGCGAGCGGCGCGGAGTCCGCCGATCAACGCTCCCAGGCCGGAGCTGTCGATAAAGGGCACGTCCTTCAGGTCGACGACCACCTGCGGCCGCCCGTTGTCGACGGCGCGCAGGATCGCGCTCTTCACGTCCGAGGCGGCGGTCAGGTCCAGGCGACCGTGGATGTGCAGAACGGCCGCGCCGTCGGATGGAGTCTCGAGCAGGATGCGCATGCGGTCCCCCTTCCTCGGGCGAGAGCATTCCGGAGCCTGCGCATTCGTGGTGCCACTACCTTACAGCCGCCGGGCGCCTCATGTCCCGCTGTGCACGCGACGCTCTGCCGGATTGAGAGCCAATCGCAGTCGGTATCACCCGGATCGAGGGTGGTCCGGCGACAGGGGGCGAGACATCACGGCAGGGATGGTGCGTATGCTCACGCGAACGGCATAATGCGCAAGAGCGTCCGCAGTTAAGCAAGGAGGGCTTATGAAACGTTGGATAGCGCTCGTCCTATCATCCGGGCTCTTTGTGGCACTGGCGGTCATGCTGACCGCTGGCGCCGGGGCGGCCGATCCGCCCGCCGCTCCCACGCCAACCGCCGGCACGAAGATCGCGACTGGCTTCGGCATGGTGCTCGGCACCACGGTCGGGCCGGACAACGCGCTCTACGTCGCTGATGCCTCCACGGGCTCGGTCTGGCGCGTCGATCCGGAGAGCGGCAAGAAGACCCTGTTCGCTGAGGGCCTCCCCACGAGCGAGGAGGGCGGCGTCTCCGACATCGCCTTCATCGGCTTCGACCTGTACGCCCTGACGACAAGCGTTGACTCGCCCGGCGTGGTCGGCATCTACCACCTGCCGAAGCATGGCAAGTGGGAGATTCTCGCCGACCTCGGCGCGTACTCGAAGGCGCACCCCGTCGGGTTCGCCGACGCCGCGCCGACTGGCAACCCGTTCCGCCTCGACGTCCTCGACGCGGGCCGCCTGCTCGTGGTGGACTCGAACCACAACCGCCTGCTCGTCGTGGAGACCGACGACGGCGACATCTCGCAGCTCGCACAGTTCCAGAACATCGTGCCCACCGGGACGGCGCTCGCGGACAACGTGCTCTACCTCTCCCAGATCGGCGCCTTCCCGCACAAGCCGGAGGACGGTCGGGTCTGGGCCGTGACCCTGCCCGAGGGTGAGGCGTCGCTCGTCGCCGCCGGCACCCCGTTCATCATCGACGTCGAGAAGGGCCCCTCAAGCCGGCTCTACGCGCTGTCGTTCGGCACGCAGCCCAACAACCCGGAAGGGCCTCCGGCTGACCCGTTCAGCGGCAAGCTGCTGCTGGTCGGCGACGGTTCCTTCCAGATCCTTGTTGCCAACCTGACGATGCCGACCTCGCTCGAGGTGATCGGCGACACCGCCTACGTCACCACGCTCGGCGGCGACGTCTGGCGCATCGACAACGTGAGCAGCCTCAACTAGCCGAAGCGCGCTTCAGCATGGTTGATGCGAGAGGGGCGGCCATCTGGGCCGCCCCTCTCGACGTTTGAGCGAGCGAAAACCGGGCGTCTAGCGGACGCCGCTGGCCGGGGTGGCAGCTTCCCGGCGCCGGGCACCTTCGGCTTCGAGCCCGAGCTGGCGCCAGCCCACCCGTGGCCCGGCTCGACGAGACCAGCCGCGCAGTTCCGCTGGGCCCGCGAGCAAGAACACGACCACCGCCATGGCCATGATCCCTGTGGTCGCCACGGCTGCGAGGGCCCCCGAAGCCGCCTCGGACGCCGTGATGGTGTTGAACGTGGCATGCCAGAGGACAATCGTCAGCAGGCTGCCGCGCGTGCTGTTGTACAACCAGGTGAGGAAGACCGCGCCAAGGGCGAGACCGATCGCCCAGCCAACGACGGTGCCGGCGTTCATGTCAGTGTAGTCCGGGTTCTCGAAGAACGATGGCACGTGCCACAGTGACCAGCCGACGAACAGCAGCGCCGTCGCGCGGGCAGCGCTGCGCTGCTCCTGCAGCCGGGGCAACGCGAATCCCCGCCAGCCCGTCTCTTCGCCGATGCCGAAGGTGACCAGATGGACGAGGAAGGTCAACGGCAGCCCCAGGGCCGGCAGGTTCCCGGCGTTCGCGACCTCCTCGTAAGCGGGCCATTCGCCGTCGGCGAGTCGGGCAGCCGTCAGACCGGCTCCGAAGAGCACCAGCATGCCGCCCAGCGTGCCGACGAGCCACGGCAGTGAGGCGCGAGACGGACGGTATTGCTGAGCGAGGGCGAAGACGCCCTGTTGGCCCTCCACGATGAATGCGACCACGATGGCCGCCGTGATTGGCCCCACCGCCCCGGCGTAGTGCCAGGCGATGGGCACGTCGATCTCCCACCAGCCCTGCCGCGAGGCGACTGCGGGCAGCCAGAGCAGCCATGAGATCGCCCACGCGAGCCCGAAGTAGGCGAGCAGCGGATGGCGGTGGACGGCTTCGAGGCGCATATGTGCCTGCTCGAGATACCCCTCGATTCTGGCCGGCCTCCCAATGCGAGGTAGAGTCGTTGGCCTTCCCGTGGGAAGGACGAAGGTCGCACCAAGGACCTCAGGCGCCGCTGAGCCGCATCCCGTATGTCTCGAATGCCTCACGAGCGAGCTGGTCGCGGAACGCTGGATGGGCGACCCGCAACAACGCCTGTCCGCGTTCCCGGACGTTCCGGCCGTGCAGCTCGGCGATGCCGTGCTCGGTGACCACGAAGTGCACGTCGCCGCGCGTGGTGACTACGCCCGCGCCCGGCGCCAGGCGGCTCACGATGCGCGAAATGCGCCCGTCAGCGGTGGTCGACGGCAGCGCGATGATCGGCCGTCCCTGCACTGCTCGCGCGGCCCCACGGATGAAGTCGAGCTGCCCGCCGATGCCGCTGTAGAACCGTCCGCCGATGGAATCGGCGCACACCTGTCCCGTCAGGTCCACCTCGATCGCTGAGTTCACGGCGACCATCTCGACGTGGCTTGCGATGACGGCCGGGTTGTTCGTGTAGTCCGAGGGGTGCATCGAGACGACCGGGTTGTCGTCGACGAAGTCGTATAGCCGGCGCGTCCCCTGAACGAACGACGTCACGATCTCCCCGGTGTGGCGGCGCTTCTTCGCGCCGGTGATCACTCCCGCCTCGAAGAGGTCGACGACGCCATCCGAGAACATCTCCGTGTGCACGCCCAGGTCACGATGGTCGAAGAGTTGCAGCAGTACTGCCTCCGCCACGGCGCCGATGCCGAGCTGCAGCGTCGCCCCGTCCTCGATCAGTGACGCCACGTGCCGTCCGATCTGGTAGTAGCGGTCATCGAGGGGTGGGGCGGGGACCTCGACGAGCGGCCGGTCTGTCTCCACCGCGAGGTCGATCTGCGAAACATGCAGGAAGGAACGGCCGAGGCTGCGCGGCATCTGGCGGTTGACCTCGGCCACGACGACGTCGGCGTGATGGACCGCGGAGTGCGCCACATCCACGGAGACGCCGAGCGAGCAGTAGCCATGCGCGTCGGGCGGGGACACCTGGATCAACGCGACATCGATGGGCAGCGTCCCGCCGGCAAAGAGTTGAGGGATGTCGGAGAGGAAGACCGGGGTGAAGTCGGCTCGTCCTTCGCCGACGGCGGCCCGGACGTTCGCGCCGATGAACAGCGCGTTGTGTCGCAGGTGCCCCGCCAGTTCCGGTGCCACGTGCGGCGCGGGGCCGTCGAGGTGCAGCGAAACGGTCTCAACTCCGCTGAGACGACGAGCGCGGTCCGCGAGCGCGAATAGCAGCGGTGTGGGCGTCGCGGCGCCGCCGTGCAAATACACGCGCTGGCCACTCTGCACCGCCTCCAGTGCTTCGCTCGCGGACACGGACCTCATGGCACGGTGGCCTTTCCTCGGCGGGGCAAGCTCTCCGCGCACACCCTACACGAGCCGCCGCGGAGACGCCGGGTGCTTGCCGTCGGCAGCCGGTACACTCGTGGCAGAGCACCATCGGGCAACTGCACACCGGGAACCGCCATCGTGGATAGCGTCCTGCTTCAGGCCCTGGTTGACCTCGCCCCGGACGGCATCCTCCTCGTCCACCCAAGCGGCCGGATCGTGTTCGTGAACGGCCAGGCTGAGCGTCTCTTCGGCTACCAGGCGGACGAACTCGTCGGCCGCACGGTCGACGAGCTGGTGCCGGCGCGTTTCCGCGCTACGCATCACCAGCACCAGGCGGCCTATCATGCGCACCCCGTCGCGAGGCCGATGGGCACCGGCCTCGAGCTGTTCGCCGAGCGCAGCGACGGCAGCGAACTGCCCGTCGAGATTAGCCTCGGTTCCATTCCTACTGAAGAAGGCGTCTACGTCACCGCGATCGTGCGGGACATGACTGAGCGTCGGGCGCTCGAGGAGGAACGCCGTCAGCTCGTGGCCCAGGCCGAACTGCAGCGGGACCGCGAACGCATCGCCCGAGACCTGCACGACGGCGTCATGCAATCGATCTATGCCGTTGGCCTCAGCCTCATCGAAACGCGCACGACGCTCGAGGCCGCCGCGCCCGAGGCCGTCCCCGCTCTTGACGAGGCGGTTGGGGAGCTGCGCCAGGTCATCGACGACATCCGCCGCTACGTCATGGGGCTGTCGCTCGAACGGCTCGATTCGGACGTCACTACGTTGCTGCGCGAGGTGATCGCGGAAACCCACGCCGGATCTGACCTCGAGGTCGCCCTGGACGTTGCCGACGACCTCCCGAGTCTGAGCGACGCGTTGACCCAGGCCGTCTATCACCTCGCCCGCGAGGCGCTGACGAACGTGCGCAAGCACTCGGGCGCCCACCACGCCAGCGTCGCGCTCACCACCGCTGCGGATGGCGTCCTGCTCGAGGTGCGCGACGACGGCTGCGGGTTCGATACCGGCGCGGCCGTCGAGCGGGGGCACATGGGCCTGCGCAACATGCGCGACCGTGTCGCGTCGTTGGGCGGGTCGATCGAGCTCCGGAGCGAACCGGGCTCCGGCACCGCCGTGCTCGTCCACGTGCCCCTCGAGGCGCCCGCCTCCGCCTGACCGCCCGCCGAGTCCCGATTCCCTCGTGACCTATGGCACCTTCCGTGCCCGACGCGGGCGCGCACCTTGATCGCGCGCGCAGAGGAGGCCAACGTGGATCTCTGCAAGATCGACTTCAAGCGCGAGGCCAGAGAGCTGTATGCGCCGCCGCGCCACCCGGTGCTGGTCGACGTCCCGAGGTTCAAGTTCCTCATGGTCGACGGTTGCGGCCCCGCGACAGGCTCACCCGACTTCGACGCGGCCGTGAGTCTCCTCTACACAGCCTCGTACAGCCTGAAGTTCAGCCTGAAGCGGACGCTTGGCCTCGACTGGATTGTCGCGCCCCTCGAGGGGCTCTGGTCATCCCGCGGCAGCCCGGCCTTCGACCCCGGCCGCCCCGCGGACTGGACCTGGACGTTGATGATCCGGCAGCCCGAGCAGGTAACGGCCGCGCACGTCGAGGTCGTGCGGGCGCAGGTTGCGGCGAAGGCGCGCGGCTCGCTGCTCGAACGGCTCCGCCTCGAAGACCTGGCCGAGGGCCGCTGTGCCCAGGTGATGCACATCGGGCCGTACTCAACGGAGGCCCCGGCGGTCGACGCCCTGAAGGCCTTCATCGCAGCGCAGTGCCTGGCGCCGGCCGGCCGCCACCACGAGATCTACCTGAGTGACCCCAACCGCACCGCCCCCGAGCGCATAAAGACGATCCTTCGGCAGCCTGTTTGCGCACGTGAGAACGTGTGGGCGCCGTCGGAAGGAGAGCAGGCATGGGCGATTTCCTCTGGGGTTTCTGGAACGGCCTGACGGCCTGGCCGCTGCTCATTGCGCACGCCTTCCACTGGTGGGAGCGGTTCCCGGTCTACAACGTCGGCCGCGACTCTGGCTGGTACCAGTTCGGCTTCCTGATTGGCGCCGGTTCGTTATTCGCCGGCCCCGCCCGTGGCTCCCGCCGCCGCCGCTGACGCCGTTCGTCATCCTCGAGGCATGACGAATGCACCTGCCCGGCCGCTGCCGAGGGCTGCACGATCTCGTTGCAGTCGAAGGAGGATCGGATGTATCGACGCATCATGCTGACGCTGGATGGTTCCGAGCTGTCCCGTTCAGCGATCCCGCAGGCCATCGCGCTCGTCCAGGGCTCGAGCACCGAGGTCGTCGTGTTCCAGGCGATCGACACGGTCGCGGCGTTGCGTAACCGGTTCATTGGCGAGTCGTTTGAGTTCACAGGCGGCCGCCCCGAGGCGATCGCCGAACTCGCCGAGAGCCAGCATTTCATGCAGCGTGACCGCGCCCACGAGGAACTCGAAGCCGCCGCCGAGCAACTCCGCGCCGTCGGCGCCGCCGTCACGACCGAGGTCGGTGAAGGGGTACCTGGCAACGCCATCCTCGACGCGGCCGACCGCCACGACGTGGACGCCATCGTGATGGCGACTCGCGGGCACGGCGGCCTTGGCCGCGACGTCGTCGGGTCGGTCGCCGAGTACGTGCTCCGCCACGCGGGAAACCGCGCGCTGATCCTCGCGGGTTCGCGCTCCGGCTAGGCGGAGGCCGGCCGCACCAGCAGCACCGGGATCGAGGAGTGGCGGATCACGTGGTCCGCCACCGATCCCAGCACCGCTCGGCCGAGTCCGGATCGTCCGTGCGTCGCCATCACGATGAGGTCACAGCCCTGCTGTGCGGCGACCTCAATGATCGCGGGTCCGGGGGCTCCCTCGACGACTTCGATCGACACGCGCTCGACGCCGCGAGCGTGCAGCTGTTCGCGTAGATCCGACAGCTGCGCCACGGCCTCCGTGTCGTGTCGCTGCGTCTCTTCAACCGCCGCCTCGGCCGCGACCTCACCAGCCGCTGCCCACCCGCCGCCGAGGCGCGTCAGGGTCTGTCCCGGCGTGTCCGTGACGCGCAGCAAGAGGACCTCGGACTGCCCGAGGCGGGCCAGCTCCACCACATGAGCGACCGCCTCGGACGCCAGCTCTGAGCCGTCGTGGGTCATCAGGATCTTCCGGTACATGCACTCACTCCTCTCCCGTCCGCAGTTGCCATCATCGCGCTCGACCGAGCGGCTCGCACCGCCGAACGTCCCCCGGCCCTCGGGATGCGTCCCGCGCTATCCCTCCTCGGCGCGCCCCTCGATGGACCGGCGCAGGAGATCGAATCCGAGAAACGCGATAGCGCAGACGGGGATAGCGAGCAGCCATGGCGGCGGCACCGGCGCCATCTGGAACGTCTGGTTGAGGCCGGGGACGTAGACAAGCACGGGGGCCAGCAGCAGCTCCGAGGCGAGCCCGATCCCGAGCAGCCGGTTCGAGCGGAACGACAGGCGCCGCCGCAACGAGCCGTCCCGTTGTGCGAACAGGCATCCGACCTGTCCGCCCACGATGCCAAGGAAGGTCAGCGTGGACGCCTCGTGCACGAGCAGGTCATCGAGGTCCGCGAACGGGCGCCAGCCAGCGTGCGCGTAGAACGCGAGGTAGGCGGCCAGCCCGAGGGCCGCCTCGATGAGGCCAAACACGAGGAAGGTTCGCGTCGCGAGCCGCCGCGTCATCAGGGGCCGGCCCGGCAATTCCGGCGGCGACTGCATGGTGGCTGCCGCCGGTGGTTCCGCACCGAGCGCCAGCGCGGGCGCAAGGTCCGTCCCCACGTCGATGGCGAGCGCCTGGATCACTGCCAGCGGCAGCGGCACCTGCAGGAAGACGTAGCAGAGGAACGGCATCACCTCGGCGACGTTGCTCGTGAACACGTAGCTCACGAAGCGCCGGATGTTCCGCTTCAGGGAGCGCCCCTCCTCGATCGCCGCGACGAGGGTGGCGAAGTTGTCGTCGGCGAGCACGATGTCCGCCGCCTGCTTGGCCACCTCGGTGCCTCGCCGGCCCATGGCGACGCCGACGTCGGCGGCGCGCAGCGCGGGGGCGTCGTTGATGCCGTCTCCTGTCACCACCACAACTGCGCCCGACTGACGCAGCAGTCTGACGATGCGCAACTTCTGCTCCGGATGAATGCGCGCGAAGATCGCGTTCCCGCGCAGCACACGCATCACCGCCTGGTCGCCCATCCGGTCGAGGGTCGCGCCCTCGATCACGGGAAGGCCTCCGTCGCCCTCGAGCCCGACCTGCGACGCCACAAAGCGCGCGGTCGCCGGATGGTCTCCCGTGAGCATCACCACGCCGATGCCTGCGGCCCGGCAGGCCGCGATCGCTCCCGGCACTTCGTGGCGCGGTGGGTCAAAGAAGCGCACTAACCCCTCGATGTGTGCGGGAGAGCCCTCCGGCCGGCTCGCCAGGAGGAGCACGCGCTCGCCCGCCTCGGCGGCCGCGTCGAGCGCGGCCCGAAGCGCCGGGGTGGGTTCGGTCTCCAGTGTGGCCAGCACCGCCTCGGGCGCGCCCTTGATGAACTCGGTGGCGTGCCCGTCGACGAGATGGGTGGTCGTCATCAAGCGGAGGTGAGCATCGAAGGGCGTCTCGCTGAGCCGCGGCGATCGCGCACGCAGCGCTTCGAGGTCCACGCCGCCCACCCTCATCCATTCGGCCAGCGCCACGTCGATCGGGTCGCCGGTGAAGCGTCCATCGCCCTCGATGCGTGCGTTGTTGCACAGGCCGGCCGCCAGGCCCGCGCGGGTGCTGGCGCGGACCGCCTGCCCATCGACCCCGTCCACGCCGAGGACGGACAGGACGTTCTCCGTCAGGGTGCCGGTCTTGTCCGTGCAGATGACCGTCGCGGACCCGACGATCTCAACCGCCGCGAGCCGACGTACCGCGGCGCCGCGTTCGGCCATCCGCCGCGCGCCGATCGCAAGCGCCACACTCAGGGTGGGCAGCATGCCCTCCGGCACGAGCGCCACGATGACGCCCGTCGCAAAGGTGAGCGCCGACACGAATGACGTGTCCGTGAACGCTGTGGCGAGGGCAAGCGTCCCCGTCCCGGTGAGCACGGCGATCACGGCGGTCGTCCAGGACAACGCGCGCACCTGCCGCTCGAGGGTCGACTCGCCTCGCTGCACACTTTCGACGAGCGACGCGATCTGCCCGAGGGTGCTCGTTGGCCCGGTCGCCCAAACCAGCGCGGTTGCTGACCCGGTGACGACGGCAGCGCCCGCTGGCGCGATCGCCGGCACCTCGCTCACGTGCGCCTCGGGCTCCGCGGGGGCGACTTCAGGCGTCCGCCCGACCGGGACGGTCTCGCCCGTGATCATCGAGAGGTCGAGCGTCACTTCGTCGCCCTCGACGAGCACGCCGTCGGCCGGCACGATGTCCCCCGCCGCCAGCGCCACCACGTCGCCGCGCACGAGGTCGCGCGCCGGCAGCACCTGCCATGTCCCGTCTCGGAGCACGCGTGAGCGCACGGCGACCCGCCGCATCAGGCCCTCGACGACCTGCTCGGCGCGATACTCCTGCGCCGCTGCGAACACGCCGTTCACCGCGATCACGGCGACGACGGCAAACGCCAGTTCGTAGATGCGCGCCGCGAGCGCGAGCCCGGCCGCGAACCACAGCAGCAGCGCGAGGGTGTGCGTGAAGTTGCGCAGCAGCGGCACGAGGCGATGCCGCGCCGCTGGCGCCACGGGGTCGTTCCAGCCGTCACGCTCGCGGCGAGCCCTTACCTCCCCTGAGGACAGCCCGCTTGGCGTCGAGTCCAGCCGGCGAAAACGGTCCGCAGGGCTCAACCCCGCGAGCTTGGGGGCGAGGCTGCGAGGGTCCGGCAGGCCCTCCGGCGCTGCCTGCCGGTGGGAATCCTCGGAGCCGAGCTCGCGCTTGCTCATCGCTCGACGATACGCCGGGCGCATGGGAGACGAGCTATTCGACGGCCCCGGAGATGTCGAGGATTAGCCGCCGCACCCGGAGGATCAGGTTGTTCAACTCCTCGATTGCCTCGTCGAGCACCTGCCCAGCGTCGGAGCTCGACCCGCCGACGAGCTCCTTCGCCTTCATGAGGTTGAGGCCTACGCCATACGAAACCTGGATGAGCGAGTCCTGCAGGCCCAGTGCCGCCCGCTCCCGCTCCGAGTGCACGCGCACGCGGTCGGAAAGCTGCTGATGCTCCTGCTGCAGAAGCTGGTGACTCGAGACGTCGCGCACGGACGCGATGACGAAGGAGCCAGTGGGGGTCGTCACCGGGCTGAGAGCAATGTCGGCGGCGAACTCCGTGCCGTCACGGCGTTGCGCGACGATGTGCAGGCCGGAGCCCATGGGACGCATCGTGGGCTGGCGGCCAAACGCATCCACCGCTCGAAGGTGGCTGGCGTGGTAGCGAGCCGGCAGCAGCCGGTGCAGGGGCTCGCCAATGAGCTGGTCACGGGGGTACTGGAATAGCGTTTCCGCTTGCCGGTTCGCGAGGTGAATCCGTGCGTCAGAGTCTACGACGAGGATTCCGTCGGGGGCGGACTCTACGATCGCCTCGAGCAGAGCGGTATTGGCTGCCGGCGAACCCTGCCCAGTCACGATGTCCCGCCGACGCCTTGAACTCTCATGTTGATACGCCGAATCATTCCGCGTGGATTCACTGTAGGTCTGCGCCCTTGGACCGCCGGAGGGCCGAAGGTCATCGACCGTTCGGGACTGCCATCGCCGACGCCGGAGGGTGACAAACGTCACCTCGATGTCCTTCACAGGGGCTCTGGCGCGCTCTCGCGCACTGATGAATCCTGAGCAGGAGCGGTCTGCCGGTTGAGTGTGGGGAGTCATCCGTGTCACGGTCTACGCTCTCGCTCCTCGTCATGGCCGCACTCCTCGTGATCGCGGTGGGCGCAGCGGCGCTGATCGCCTCGCTCCGCTCGGGCGAGGACGAGCTGCCCGCGGGGACACCCGAGCGGACGGTGCAGCTTTACTTGAAGGCCGTCGAGGATCACGACGCCACCGAGGCCTTCTCCTACCTGGCCCCCTCGCTTTCGGCTCGATGCGCGTCGTTCCCTCGCGAAGAAATCACGCAGCGCGGCAGCTCGTCCATCCGCGCGACGCTGGATGAGGTGCGCGTCGACGGCGACCGTGCCACGGTGCGCGTTGGCCTATCGGAGACGTTCGGTAACGCTCCCTTCGGCACGAGCGACCCGAAACAGAGCCTTACCTTTGAACTCCAGCAAATCGAGGGCCAGTGGCGCTTTACCGAGGCTCCCTGGCCGCTGTACTGCGCGCCGAAGCTGTCGTCTGCCGGCGGACTCGGCCGCTGAGTGGCTAGGGATGTGATCGGCTTGGTCGTCTCACTCGTCCCGCTGTTGGTCATCATTGGCGTCGTCGTGATGCTCATCCGGCGGCGCCAGCCCCGCGAGGACGGGCACCCCACTTCCGATGTCGGCCTCGGCACCATCCGGCGATTGTTCCTCTACGGTATCGGGTTGCTCGCGCTCATCTTCTCGGGCGTCGGGCTGTCGCTGTTGCTCGGTGGCCTGATCGACTCGTTCGGTGGCGCGACCGTGATCTCCGAAAGCGACACAGAGCTGGCGTTCGCCCTCGCCTTCAGCATCGTCGGGCTTCCCGCCTGGCTGATTGCCGCGCTCCTCGCGCAGCGCTCGCTGGCCAGCGCCCGCGAAGCCGAAGTGGGCTCCGAGGTGCGTCGCCTCTACCTCAACCTGGCCCGTGGCATCGCGCTCATGGTCGTGGCGGTCAACGCCATCACGGTCCTCCAGTTCGTGCTGCGGATCTCCGACTTCGACGGCCGCGCCGTCGGCTGGCTGGCCGTCTGGCTGGCAATCTGGCTTCTGCACGACCTGATCGTGCGGGGCGAGCACCGGACGCCCGCGACGGCGTGGCTCGATCACCTCTACCTCGGGTTCGCCTCGGTGGTCGGGCTCCTGTTCCTCCTCAGCGGCCTCGGCGCCGGCCTCGGCTCGGTGCTCTCCGCCGCCTACGACGGACTCTTCCGCTCGACCCTCGTACACGGGGACTGGAGCCGAGGGCTCCGCGAGGCCGGAGCGCCAGCGCTGGTAGGCGCGATGGTCTGGGGCGTCCACTGGCTGCTGCGACTTCGCCGCGAGCCGCGGAGCGAGGCGATCTGGCAGGTCGTTGTCTTCCTCTTCGGAGTCCTGCCCGGCGTCGCCATGACCCTCATCCCCGCTGCCATCGGCCTGCACATGCTGCTCGACTGGTGGATCGGGAACCCGGTGGGCGGCGCGGCGAGTCACTTCGCCGGGCTCCCGGGGGCACTGAGCGTCGCGCTGCTCGGACTCGGCGTCTGGGGCTATTTCCGCTCGCTGCTCTGGGAGGGTCGTGCGGAACACGTCGCGCGCAGCGACGCGGAGCGGGTCTACCGCTACCTCGTGACGGCCGCGGGCCTGCTGGTGCTGACCGGGGGCATCGTCGCCGGGCTGGCACTCGCCGTCGAAGCCGGCGCTCCCGAGGACGGCGGCCTCATCCGCAGTTCTGGCTGGTGGCGCGAACAGCTCGTGCTCACGCTCACCCTGGTGATGGTCGGCGCACCGGTCTGGGCGTGGTTCTGGTTCGGCGTCCAGCGCATCACGGCGCTCGACCCTGCCGAGCGCGTCGCCCTGCCGAGGCGCACCTACCTGTTCGCCATCTTCGGTGCGGCCACGGTCACCTTGCTCGTGAACCTCACGATCGTGCTCTTCCGCTTCTTCGATGCGCTGCTCGGCGACGGCTTGACGCGCGAGCTGCTCGTCGACGTGCGCTGGAGTGTCGCCTTCGTGCTGGCCGCGGGCATCGTCGCCGGCTACCACTGGGTGGTACTGCGCGAGGACCAGGCAGCGGCGCCGGCCGAGGCGCTCGCGCGGCGGCGTCGGCGCCGTACGGTGGTCCTCGTCGTCCCCCCGGGCGGAGACGGGCTGGCCGCCGCGTTCGTCGACCTCGAGGGAACCCGCATCCGCGTCTGGCGGAGGGCGGGCGTTGCGGCCGTCGCGCCGTGGAGCGAGCAACAGCTCGCGGGGCTGCGCTCACTCGTCGCCGGCAGCGAGGACGACTGCCTCCTGCTCGTCGACGAACACGGCAATGCACAGCTCGTGCCGCTGCTCGCGGGCGCCGCTGAGCTCTGAAGGCCGGGCTGCGAGGGCGCGACGGCGCTGTGGTTCAATGGAGACAGAGCCGGAGGAGCCCGAGGAGAGCGTATGACGTGGCAGCTCGACGACGCGCGTACCGAGGTCTCCTTCTCCGTAGAGCACCTCATGGTCGCCACCGTGCACGGTCGCTTCACGGAGTTTGAGGCCGACATCGTGCTCGATCCGGATCAGCCGGAGCGTTCTCACGTGACGGCCACGATTGCCACGGCCAGTCTCCGCACCGACAACGCCGAGCGTGACCGCGATCTGCTGTCACCAGGCTTCTTGAACGCTGATGCCTACCCGGAGATCCGCTTCGTCAGCTCGGATGTGACCCGCCTCGATGAGCAGACGTTTCTCGTGCGCGGCGACCTCACGATGCACGGCATCACCCGTGGCATCCTCGGTCGCGGCCGCTTCGAGCTGCTCGAGGCCGCGCCTCGCCGGGTACGCTTCATCCTTGCCGCCGAGGTTGACCGCGCCGACTTCGATCTCACCTTTGGCATCCGCGGCGTTCTCGTCGGCAAGACGGTCACCATCACCGTAAACGCGGAGGTCTCGGAGGAGCCCTCCGCGCCTGCGTAGCGAACGGCCGGGCAAGCGCCCGGCCGTCGTCCGTCCTCGAGTGTCTCGGTGCTAGCCCCAGACGAGCTTGGCCCCGGTGTGGCCGGCGCGCACCATCCAGATCAGCGCTACGAGGCCGATAACCGCCGAGACCGCGTACGCGCCGAGCATCGATCGCCTCGATGCATGGAACGAGGGCACCCAGCGCTCGAGCGCGAACACCCCTGCAACGGCGAGGGCGAACACGAACGAGAGGATCGCCGCCGTGTTTCCCAGGTCGGGGTGCTCGCCGAAGCGCGGTCGTGGCTGTCCGGCGGCGGCCGCCGCGCTGCGCACATGTTCCTCCATCGGTTCCCCGCTCTGGGTCGCGAGGAAGGCGAGCGCCCAGCCTCCGACCGCCAGCGCCAGCACCGGCAGCAGGTAACGGCGTCGCCAGCCGTCGTGCCAGCCGACCGCGATGAATCCGAGGATCGCAAGCGGCACGAGCACGACGGCGCCGTGCACGAGCAACGGATGCGCGGGCAGTCCGACGATCGATCCGAGTTCCACGTTCGTCCCTTTCCACTCCACCGGCGTCTCGAAGGATGTGGGAGCCTCAGGTCGGAGCTTCCATGATCCACTGTCGTTGGCTGTAAAGCACTAGCGCGCGTGCCCCGGGCGGCGCACCGCGGCTCTCGAACGCCCCATCAGGGCGCTGGCGACGCGCAGCACGATCGCGCCCGCAAGGGTCGATCCCGTCAGTGCGTACAGCCACTGCACCGCGAGGGCCGCGCTGTCTGACCCTGCCGTGACGGAGTGCGCGATCGCCACGAGGAACGCGCCGAACGCGACCGTGTGGATCAGCCGCCAGGTGGTGGACGAGATCCGTGAGCGAAGCCAGCTGCTGACTGCCACGAGCCCCAGTCCCCAAAAGGCGAGCACGCCCAGAGCGACCGGCCCCGTCAGCTCGTTCGAGGCGTACGGAACCAGCGCCCCAGCAAGTCCGACGCCGGCCTCCGGATGCGTGACCACCGCGAGCACGTGCAGCGCGGTAGCGATGACGGCTGCGAGTGTCCACTGCTGGTGCAGCTCGAACAGGACCTTGCGGTCGAGCTGTTTCGGGAGACGCTGGGTGCTCAGCAGCACACCCGTGAACATCGACAGCCACAGCGCCACATACGACACGAAGCCGAACGCGCGCGACGCCCACCACAGCGTCGGCACCTGGGTCCCGCCCGCGAGCATCCACGGCGCGGCGAGCACCAGGGCAACAAATCCCCACACGGCGACGTTGAACGTCGCCTGCAGATTCCGCTCGCTCATCGCAGGTACCTCGACATCCCCGGTGTCATTTCCCACGCTCCCGAGACACGCTGAATCAGTGCCTGGCCACCCCGGGCCGCGACCGCGCGCATGCCCCGCCGCTCGTCAGCGAGGATCGAGGTGGCCAGCGCGTCGGCGGTCATCGCATCGCTCGCGACGACCACCGCGGTCGTCACTACCTCGCGAGCAGGTACGCCGGCCGAGACGTCGATGATGTGGTGTGCTTCGCCGGACGGGGTCTGCCAGCGGCGGCTTCGTGTCGACGAGGTCGCCACGGCCCCATCGGCGAGCCCGACCGCGAGGTCGTCGCCGACGCCGATCGGCCATTCCTCGGCTGCGGGGCCGCCCACGGTCCGGATGTCGCCGCCGCCGTCGACGACGCAGGCGCCGGCCTCCCCGAGCAGCTCCGCCGCCCGGTCGACGATCCAGCCCTTGGCGATCCCGCCGAGGTCGATCTGCCCGTGCCCGAGGAGCAGCACGGTCGTACCGAGGAGCAGCACGGTGGGCCGGCTGGATTCCGGGCCGGAGTTCTGCGCCCCGTCCATCTCCTCGAAGGAGCGGTCGTAGCCGGCCGCTACCAGCGCCGCGCCCGCCCGCGCGTCGAAGGCGCCACGGGTGAGCCGTCGCGCGGATTCCGCTGCACTGACGACCGCCGCCACGACGTCGTCCTCCACGCGCCGCTCGCGATTCAGGCGCGAGAGGGCCGAATCCGGCAGGAAGCGGCTGAGCCTGGCCTCATACTCGCGCACGAGCTGTTCCACGAGCAGCAGCAGACTCCGTGGCGCCCCGTCCGAGCGTAGCCACCACGTGGTCCCGGTCGCCTTGAATTCGTGCTCCATCGCCGGCTCCTAGGAGGCCCGCGACCGGCGCACGACGGTCGTGTTCGAAGTCGCCGGGGCCGGGACCACGCTTGTCAGCGACCCGTTCGTGGTGGTCGCTTCGGCCTGCACCTCGGTGGGCTGTGCGACCACCGCGCGCTCGGCGCTCATGATCCCGAGCCAGGACGCCGCCAGCGTCAGCATGGACACCGCGGCAACCGAGAGCTGTACGAGCAGGCGACGCTCGGCGCGGGCGGTTGTGCTCGGTCGTGCTGGAGTGCTAGTCGTCATCGTCGTGCTCGCGTCCCTCGTGCTCGCCGTAACGTGTCGTTAGCGTGTAGGCGCCGTGGTCACCGTCTTGGTACGAGGTCAGCACGGCGTTCGCCCCCGCGGCCGCGACAACCGCCGTCGAGGTGGATTCGTTCGGCGCGCCCTCGGAGCTGGTCGGGTGCAACCCGACAGTCGAGGCCGTGATGACAATTGCCGCCACCGCGGCGGCGGTGCCGCCAATGGCGTACGCGAGGACCGGCTTTCGAGGCATTGGCAACGCTCCTTTCGAGGTAAGTTCAGCTGCCTGTGACCGATCCTCGCGTCACTGCATTGGAATTACCTTTGACCGTTGCCACCTGCCCACCGAGGCGCCCACCATCCGCACATGCATGTACTCCTCGCCGAGGATGACCGTCGCCTCGCGCGCGTCGTGGCGCGCGTCTTGACCGAGGACGGCCACGTCGTGGACGTCGCCCATGCCGGCGACGATGCGCTCGCTCTCGCCTCGGAGGACACGTTCGACGTGCTCGTGCTCGACGTGATGATGCCCGGCCTCGACGGATTCGCCGTCCTCGACGCTCTGCGGCGGACCGGTGTCGCCACTCCGGTCTTGATGCTCACCGCGAAGGGCGAAGTCGAGGATCGGGTGCGCGGCCTGGATCTTGGCGCGGATGACTACCTGACCAAGCCCTTCGCGCTCGAGGAGCTGCAGGCGCGCGTGCGCGCCTGTGGCCGCCGCCGCGCGGAGCTGCAACCAGAGGTGCTTCGCGTCGGCGACCTCGAGGTTGACCTGGGCCGGCACGAGGTGCGACGGGACGGTGAACGGGTGGAACTCGCCCCCACTGAGTGGCGGCTGCTCGAGTTCCTCGCCCGCCATCGCGGACGCACCTTCAGCCGCGGGGCGATCCTCGCGGGCGTCTGGGGCTACGACGAGGAGCCCGTCGAGAGCAACGTGGACCTCTACGTCCACTACCTGCGACGAAAGCTCGGTGCCGCATCGCCGATTCGCACGGTGCGTGGCGTCGGCTACCGCATCGACGGCGTCTGATGTACCGGCGAGCCCGCCTTCGGCTCACCATCTGGTACGCCGCCGCATTTCTCGTGGTCCTGATCGTCCTCGGCGTCGGTACCTACCTCGGACTGGTCTGGGCCATCGACCGCGAGGTCGATGCCAGCATCGAGGCCGTGTCCGACGACTGGGTCGCCGCGGCGCCGCCGCTCGGCTCCCTGCAGCCGCTCGACCTCGAAGCTCACCGCGACGGCGCACCGAGCGATGTGTTCCTCGTGGTCTTCCGCTCGGACGGCGCGCTCGTCGCGAATCCGCGTGGCCTCGAGGCGGAGGAGCTGCTCGAGAGCGGCGTGGTGGAGGTGGCGCTCGGCGGCCAGGACGTGTGGGAGACACTCTCGCGCGACGGAAGCCGGCTCCGGGTGCGCGCGGCGCCACTCGTGCAGGGTGGGCGGGTGGTGGGAGCCGTCGTCGCCGGCCGCAATCTCGCCGGGCGCGACGAGAGCGTCCGCACCCTGGTGATCGTGCTGGGCTTCGTCTCCGGGGGCGGGCTGTTACTGGCGCTCGCGGCCGGGTATGTCCTCGCGGGCCGTGCGCTGGCGCCCCTCCGTCTCGCGATCGAACGCCAGCGGACGTTCATCGGCGACGCCTCACACGAGTTGCGCTCCCCGGTGACGCTGATCCGGGCGCTGGCCGAGCTGCTGCAACGCGATGACCTCACGCCGGACCAGCGCGCCACCACGGACGACCTCGTGGCGGTGTCCGACGAAGCGAGCGCGCTGATCGACGACCTGCTGACTCTCGCCCGGCTCTCCGAGGACGGCGACGCCCCGGCGGCGCCCGCAGCGACGGATCTCGCTCGTGCGGCGGGTCTCGCCTGCGACCGTATGGGCATCCGCCTCGGCGACCACGATTCCGAGGTCGAACGCCACCTCGAGCCAGCGCCCGCGCTGTTGTCCGAGTCGGAGGCCATGCGTGTCGTGCGGGTCCTCATTGAGAACGTCGTAGCCCACACCCCGCCGGGCACGAGGCTCGTCGTGGCGACCTCGGTCGACCGCCATGCGGCACGCCTGCTGGTCGAAGATGACGGGCCGGGCGTCCCGGCCGCCGAGTTGGAGCGCATCTTCGAGCGGTTCACCCAGCTGGATGCAGCCCGCACGCCCGGCGCTGGCGGAGGTGCCGGCCTCGGACTCGCCATCGTACGGGCCATCGCTCAGCGACGGGGCGGCCACGCAGCCGCCAGCAGTTCGTCGCTCGGCGGCCTGCGCGTCGAGGTGACGTTCCCGCGCGCGACCGTCGATGCGCTCGCGGACGCCGCGCCATGACCTCAGAACCACGCGCGGCCACCTTCGAACCTGCGGTCGAGGATCTGGCGCGCCTCCTCCGCGACAGCAACCCACGCGACGGCCTGACGCCGTCCGAGGCCGCGGCGCTCCTGGAGCGTTGGGGGCCGAACGATCCCGCGCCCGTGGTCGGCCGCAGCTGGCGACTGCTGCTGTTCCGTCAGCTGCGCAGCGCCATCATCCTTGTCCTGGTCGCGGCCATGCTGGCGTCGCTCCTGCTCCACGAGTGGGTGAATGGCGCGGCCATCGCCATCTCGATCGTTGCGTCGGTCGCGCTCGGCTTCGCGCAGGAGTTCCGCTCCGAGCGCGCCATCTCTGCCCTGCGCGACCTCACCGCCCTGCGCGCCGAGGTCGTCCGCGCGGGCCGCCGTGAGGAGATCTCCGCGCTCGAGGTCGTGCGCGGAGACCTCGTGGTGGTCGGCGAGGGCGACACCGTCCCGGCTGACGCCCTCGTCGTCGAGAGCCACGGGCTGCTCGTGAGCGAAGCGTTGCTGACTGGCGAGGCGCTGCCCGTCGAGAAGGAACCGCAACCGGTCGAGGCGATTCAGGGCCTCGCTGCCCCCGGCAGACTCTCGGCCGGCACGACGGTCGTCGCCGGCTACGGCCGCGCCCTCGTGTACGCGAC
>JAIBBD010000071.1 GCA_019694855.1 Dehalococcoidia bacterium | reverse complement strand
TGATCTGCTCCAACGGCGTCGGCCCCTCGATCGCCGCCAACAAGGTGCACGGCATCCGCGCCGCCCTCTGCCACGATGTCTTCTCCGCGAAGCGCGCCCGCCAGCACACCGACGCCAACATCCTCTGCCTCGGCTCGTGGGCCATCGGCCGTGGCGCAGCCTCCGAGGTGCTTCGCGCCTTCCGCGACGCCACCTTCGAGGGCGGACGCCACCAGCGACGCGTCGACAAGATCAACGCCGTCGACCGTCCCGACTGAGGTGCCCTTCGACTGGGCCCGCGGCATCGACGCTGCTCGCCTGGCGGTCGGCCTGGCGCGAGCGACTGTCGTCACTCTCCGCAAGAGCGCTCACCCGATCGAAGATGGCACGTTCGCTGTCCAGGGCCTCGATGGCGCCCTCGAGATCCTGCGCGACCGCCACGGCGTCCCCCACATCCTCGCCGTCACCGAGCGTGACGCCTTCTTTGGACAGGGCTTCGTCCACGCGCAGGACCGCCTCTTCCAGATGGACGCGATGCGACGCGCCGGCGCAGGCCGCGTCTCCGAGTGGGCGGGCCACGCCGGGCTGGAGGCCGACCGCTTCATGCGCCGGCTCGGTTTCGTCGACATCGCCGCCCGCGACTTCGCCTCCACGGGCGACGAGGAGCGCGCCCTCCTGGTTGCCTACGCCCGCGGCGTGAACGAGGCGATCCGCACCCTCCCCGCGCTCCCGCCCGAGTACGCCTTCCTCGGCACGACTCCCGAGCCCTGGCACCCCGAGCACTCGATGCTCGTCGGTCGTTTCGTCCTCTTCTCGTTCGCCGTGAACTGGGATACCGAGCTGCTGCGCGAACGCCTTCTCGTGGCCCTCGGCCCGGAGCGCGCCGCGCAGCTCGATCCCGCCTACCCCGTCGATGCATACGCTTCGGCTGGCATTCCCGTCGTCCCCGCCGCCGAGCGCGTGCTCGCCGCTTACGAGGCCGTCATCGAGGCGGGGATGAACGTAGACGGCCAGTCGAACGCCTGGGCCGTGACTGCGGACCGCACGACGACCGGCGCGCCCCTCCTCGCGAGCGACCCCCACCTCGAATCGCGCATGCCCGGGCTGCTCCACGTCTCCCACCTTCAAGGTGGGCGGCTCGACTGCGTCGGTGCGGGCGTCGCCGGTGTGCCGGGCATTGCCATGGGGCACAACGGCCACATCGCCTGGGGCATCACGGCCGGACTCGCCGATGTGAGCGACTGTTACATCGAGACCGTCGACCCGGCCGACCCGACCCGCTATCTCACCCCCGAGGGCTGGGCAACCGGCCGTACTCGCATCGAACGCATCAGGGTGCGCGCCGGACGCACCGTCGAGGAGCGCGTCCTCGAGACGCGCCACGGCCCTGTCATCGGTCCGGCCATCCGAGGTGAGAGCCGCGCCGTCGCCCTTCGCTCCACCGCCCTCGAACCCGGCGACCCCCTCGGCCCGGTCCTCGACCTCACCCGCGCGACCACCGTCGAGGAGTTCGACGCCGCTGTCGCCCGCCGGCCCGGTGTCCCCTTCAACTACGTCTACGCCCACCGAGACGGCCGCATCGGCTACCGCATGTCCGGCCGCATCCCCCGCCGCGCCCACGGCGAGGGCCTGCTCCCACAGGACGGCGCCCGCTCCCCCGGTCCGCCGCCCTGTCTGAGCCCCGACGAGATGCCGCACCTCGTCGATCCCGAAGCCGGCCTCGTCGCGAACGCGAACAACGCTCCGGGCGGCGAACGCGAGCTGGGCGCCGAGTGGTGCGAGCCCTGGCGCGTCGAGCGCATCGTGTCCCTGCTCGAAGCGACCTCGAGGCACTCGCTCGCCTCCTTCGAGGCGATCCAGACCGATGTCTACTCAGCCGCGCTCGTCCGCCTGCGCGACCTGCTCATCGAGGCCCTGCCGCCCGAAGACGCGACCCGCCCGCTCCTCGCGAACTGGGACGGCCGTCTGACCGTGGACAGTGCCCCGGCAGCCATCGTCGCCCGCACGTACCAGCACCTCGCCCGAGGGCTCGCCACGCGCCTCGCCGGCCCGGTCGCCAGCACCGCGCTCGGCGGCGGCCTGGGCCCGATCGGCGGCGGCTCCTTCGGCTACCGGCTGCAGGGCTCCGTGCTGCACGCCGCCGAGGCACACACCGCGCCCTGGTTCGCGGACGCCCTCGACCGCGACCGCGCCCTGCGTGGCGCCCTCCAGGCCGCGCTCCACTCCCTCGAGACCGACCTCGGTCCGCAACGTTCGAAGTGGCGCTGGGGATCCGTGCACGGGTGGCGCCTCCCGCACCTCCTCGAGCACGTCCCCGCTCTCGGCCGCTGGTACTCTCGAGGTCCCTACCCGTTCCCCGGTGACGGCAACACCGTCCTTCAAGCCAGCTACGGCGTGACCGCGGGCACAGGCCGCGTCGGGACGCTCCCGGGCTATCGCCAGGTCATCGACCTCGCTGACCTCGACCGCTCGGTGTTCCAGCTCCCCACCGGCAATTCCGGCATCCCCGGCCATCGCCGCTACGGCGATTGCATCGAGGAGTTCATTGCGGGACGCTACCGCCCGCTCCTCTACTCACCCGAGGCCATCGAGGCGAACGTGGAGCACCGGCTGCGCCTGGAGCCCGCATGACCGAACCCCTCGCCCGGCGCTTCGAGCGCTACCGCCCCCTCATCGTCGATGAGATGCGCGCCGTGGTCGGCGAGGACTCGACCCGCCTTTCCGCCTGGCTGCGCTATCACCTCGGCTGGGAGGACGCCGACGGCAAGGCGCTGGGTGACTCGTCCGGCAAACTCCTCCGCCCCTCGGCCCTGCTGCTCGCGGCCGAGCTCGTGGGCGGCGCCATCGAGGAGGCGGTGCCTGCCGCCGCCGCGCTCGAGCTGGTGCACAACTTCTCGCTCCTCCACGACGATGTCGAGGACGCCAGCGAGCGCCGCCACGGCCGTCCCGCCGTCTGGACGTTCGCCGGCGTCCCCCAGGCCATCAACGCCGGCGACGGCATGTACACCCTTGCTCGTCTCGCCATGCACCGCCTGCTCGAGGCGGGCGTCGAGGAGCGCCGCACCCTCGAGTCGATGCGTGAGCTCGACGAGGCCTGCCTCCGTCTCGTCGAGGGTCAGTACCTCGACATCTCATTCGAGGACCGCAACGACGTCACCCGCGCCGAATACCTGGCCATGACCGCTGGCAAGACCGCGGCCATGTTCTCCGCCCCCTTCGCCATGGGCGCACTCCTCGGCGGCGCCTCCGGCGATGTCGTCACTGCCTTCCGCGAGTTCGGCTACCACATCGGGTTGGCCTTCCAGGCCATGGACGACATTCTCGGCATCTGGGGCGAGCCCGAGGTGACCGGCAAGCCGGTCGGCGACGACCTCCGTTCGAGGAAGATGACCTATCCGGTCATCGCTGCTATGGCCTCATCCGCGGTCGGCGCCGCCCTCGTCGAGGCCTACGCGGACTCTGCCTCGACCGTCGAGGCGCTGCGCACCCTCGTCGAGGAGGGCGACGGCCGCACACATACGGAGCACTTCATGATGAGCGCCGTCGAGTCCGCCCTCGAGGCACTGCATGCGGCGGCCCTGGCCCCCGAGGCCGAAGCCGTCTGCGCCGACTTCGCCCACCTCGCTACAGCTCGCGTCCGTTAATCTCTGGTGGACACAACGCCGACAATCTGGCCACTAGCCACCGATATGCTAGCGTCGAACGAGACGGTCGCGGCCACGGCCGCTGGATGCTGGAGAGCGTGGTGAAGAAGAAGACCATCCGCGACATCGACCTGAAGAATCAACGGGTCCTCTTGCGCGTCGACTACAACGTCCAGGTCGAAAACGGCCGTATCGTCGACGACACCCGCCTTCGCGAGTCACTTCCCACCATCAACGAGCTCCGCAGGGCGGGCGCCTGCATTGTCATCTGCTCCCACCGAGGTCGCCCCCGCGGCGGCGTCGATGAGTCGCTGCGCAACGCCCCCGTCGCCCTGCACCTCACCGAGCTGCTCGGCGTCCCGGTGCGTACCGCTCAGGACTGCATCGGACCGGACGCCGAGGCACAGGCCGCGTCCCTCCGTCCCGGCGAGGTGCTGATGCTCGAAAACGTCCGCTTCCACCCCGAGGAAGAGGCGAACAACGACGAGTTTGCCCGCGCGCTCGCCCGCCTCGGCGACGTCTTCGTGAACGACGCCTTTGGCACGGCCCATCGCGCCCACGCCTCGACCGTCGGCGTGACCAGGTACCTCCCGTCGGTCGCCGGCCTCCTCCTTGAGCGCGAGGTCGACTACCTCACGAAGGTCACCGACAGCCCCGAGCGCCCCTTTGGCATCGTCCTCGGAGGCTCCAAGGTCTCCGACAAGATCGCCATCCTCGAGAACCTCACGAAGTGCGCCGATGTGATCTGCATCGGCGGCGCCATTGCGAACACCTTCCTCAAGGCCCGCGGCATCGATGTCGCTGACTCCCTCGTCGAGAACGACGGCATCGCCGGCGCGCGCTACATCATGGCCCTCGCCGAACACCGAGGAGACATCGAGATCGTCCTCCCCTCGGACGTCGTGGTTGCCTTCGGCGGCGCTGAGGGAGCCCTCGTTCGCACCGTCTCCGTCGCCCAGGTCCCGGTGAACTGGCGCATCCTCGACATCGGCCCGGGCACGGTCCAGAACTTCGCGACTGCGCTCCAGCGCTGCAAGACCGTCGTCTGGAACGGCCCCATGGGCCTCTTCGAGCGCGAGCCCTTCGACCGCGGGTCGATGGCGGTCGCACGAGTCCTCGGCGAGCTGCGCTCGGCGACCACGGTCGTCGGCGGCGGCGAAACCGTCGCCGCGCTCAGACGCGCGCACGTTGCCGAGCGCATCTCGCACGTCTCGACCGGTGGCGGCGCGTCCCTCGCGATGCTGCAAGGCAAGCCCCTCCCCGCCGTCGACGCACTGCTCGACGCGTGACGCCCGTCGAGGACGCCCGGTAGCATAGCCACATGGATATCGATCTCATTCGCCGGCTCTCCATCCCGGGAGAGTCCAAAGTGCTTCTCTGCGTCCTCGATGGCCTCGGCGGCCTCCCCGGCCCCCGCGGCCGCACCGAGCTCGAGGAGGCTCATCCTAGGCACCTCGACCGCCTCGCCGAGGAGGGGACCGTCGGCCAGACGATCCCCGTCGGCTACGGCATTACCCCCGGCTCCGGCCCGGGACACCTCGCGCTCTTCGGCTACGACCCCCTGGTCTACGAGGTGGGCCGCGGCGTCCTGGAGGCCACCGGCATCGACTTCGCCCTCGAAGGCGACGACCTCGCCGCACGCGGGAACTTCTGCACCGTCGACGCCGACGGCCTGATCGTCGACCGTCGCGCGGGCCGCGTGGCCACCGAGATCACCGCCGAGATCTGCGCCGAGCTCGAGTCCTCGGTCTCGCTGCCCGGCGTCCGCGTCTTCGTCCGCCCCGTCCGCGAGCACCGCTTCGTGCTCGTGCTCCGCGGGGAGGGCCTGAGCGACGCCCTCACCGAGACCGACCCCCAGCGCGAGGGCGTCCGGCCCCTGCGCGCTGAGCCGAAGGTCTTCGAGGCCTCCCGCACCGCCGAGCTGGTAAACCAGTTCGTTGCCGACGCCCAGCGCGTGCTCTCTAAGCGGGACCAGGCGAACGGCATGACCCTTCGAGGCTGGGCGAAGCGCCCTGACCTTCCCCAGATGCCCGAGCTGTGGAAGCTCCGCGCCGCCGCCGTCGCGGTCTACCCCATGTATCGAGGGCTCGCCCGCCTCGTCGGCATGGATGTCCTCGACGCGGGCGCCAACATGGAGTCCCAGATCGAGGCACTCCGGCGACACTGGCACGACTACGACTTCTTCTTCCTGCACTACAAGTACACCGACTCCGCCGGCGAGGATGGCGACTTCGCCCGCAAACAGCAGGCGATCCGCGACTTCGACGCCTGCGTCCCGGCCCTCCAGGCCCTCGGCCCGGACGTCATCGTCGTGACCGGCGACCACTCGACGCCGGCCATGATGGCGTCCCACTCCTGGCACCCGGTCCCATTCCTCCTGCGCGGCAGCAACGTCCGCATCGACGCCGCTAACCGATTCAACGAGGTCGAGTGCGCCCGAGGCGGGCTCGGCACCTTCCCCGCGAAGGAAGCGCTCCCGCTCGCCTTCGCCCACGCCGGGCGCATGACGAAGTACGGAGCCTGACATGCCCCGCCGCCCCATCGTTGCCGGCAACTGGAAGATGCACCTCAACCGCTCGGCCGCCGCTGAGCTGGTCTCCGCCCTTCGAGGTGGCCTCGACGGCCTCGCCGGGATCGACGTCGTCCTCTGTCCGCCCGCTCCCTGGCTGGCCGAGACTGCGGATCACCTCCGCGGCAGCAGCCTCGAGGTCGGCGCGCAGAACGTGTACTGGGAGCCGCACGGCGCCTTCACCGGCGAGGTGAGCGCAGCCATGCTCACCGGGCTCGTCGACTACGTCATCATCGGCCACTCCGAACGCCGTCACGTCTTCGGCGAGACGGACGAGGACACCGCAAAGAAGCTCGATGCCGTCCTCGGCCTCGGCATGCAGCCCATCCTTGCCGTCGGCGAGCTCCGCGAGGAGCGCGAGGCCGGACAAACGCCCGCCATCCTCGAACGCCAGCTCCGTGCCGCCTTCGCGAACGTCGACCGCCTCCCCGAGGGTTTCGTCGTCGCCTACGAGCCGGTCTGGGCCATTGGCACCGGTCTCACGGCCACCCCCGAGATCGCCCAGCAGGCCTGCGCGCACGTGCGTCGCATCGTCGCCGAGCGCTTCGGCGACGGCCCCGCCGAAGCGTGCCGCGTGCAGTACGGCGGTTCGGTCAACGCCGAGAATGCCGCGGCGCTCGCGGCCCAGTCCGACATCGACGGCTTGCTCGTCGGCGGCGCTTCGCTGAACGCCGAAGCGTTCACCGCGATCTGTCGCGCCGTCGCCGCCACGAAGGGCTCGTGACCGCACCCTCGCGACGCCACCTCGTCGCCCTCGTCGGAGCCACCGCCTCCGGCAAGACTGAAGCCGCCGTCGAGGTCGCGCGCCGCCTCCCGGTCGAGGTCATCTCCGCTGACTCCCGCCAGGTGCGCGCCGGGATGCGCGTCGGCACCGCCGCTCCCACCGACGAGGAGCTCGCGGCGGTACCCCATCACCTCGTGGGCGTCGTCGAGCCGGACGCCCCCTGGTCGCTCGCGGAGTTCCTCGCCCGCGCCCGCGCCGCCCTCGAGGACATCTGGAGCCGCGGAAAGCTCCCCCTCGTCGTGGGCGGCACCGGGCAGTACGTCTGGGCGCTCCTCGAAGGCTGGCAGCCACCCGCCGTGCCGCCGGACCCCGCGCTCCGCGCCCGCCTTGAGGAGGCCGCAGCCCGCTGCGGCCCCGCCCCCCTCATCGAGGAGCTGCGTGCCCTCGACCCGGACGCCCTCGCCCGCGTCGATGCGCGTAACCCCCGTCGGCTGATCCGCGCCATCGAGGTCGCCCGCGCGGGCGTTTCCGCCCCGACCGTCACCCCGCGCGACTTCACCGGCCAGGTCGTGGGCCTGCACCGCGACCGTGAGGTGCTGCACGCCCGCGCCGACGCCCGCGCTGAGCGCATGGTCGCAACCGGTCTGCTCGAGGAGACCCGCGGTCTCCTCGAGCGTTACCCGGCGGACCTCCCCGCCTTCCAGTCAATTGGCTACGCCGAGGCGATCCGCGTACTTCGCGGCGAGTGGGATCTCGCGACCGCTGTCGCGCGTATGAAGATCGAGACCCACCGCCTGATCCGCATGCAGGCGACCTGGTTCCGCGCGGACGACCCGCGTATTCGCTGGGTCGACAGCGATCGCAGCGAGGACGTGGTGCGCGCGGTTGAGGAGGCGGCGGCCGCCCGCGTAGGATGATCCGACGATGACGACCTTCCCGTTCTGGAAGCTCCACGGCACCGGCAACGACTTCGTCCTCACCGAGGCAAGCGTCGCCGATGACCCCGTATGGCCCGACCTCGCAAGGCGCGTCTGCGACCGTCACTTCGGCGTCGGTGCGGACGGCCTCATCTTCGTCCTGCCTTCGCAGGTCGCCGACCGCCGCATGCGCATCTTCAATCCCGACGGCTCCGAGGCTGAGATGTGCGGCAACGGCATCCGCTGCTTCGTGAAGTACGTCCTCGACCGCGGCATCGTGACCGCGCCCGACGGCGTCCTCGCCGTTGAGACGGGCGCCGGCGTCCTCGAAGCGCGCGCCACCCGCGATGCCGCGGGCCGTGTCGATACCGTGCGCGTGAGCCTCGGCCCGCCGCGCTTTCGCCCCCAGGACATCGGCGCACTCGTTGAGGCGCCCGCCCCTGTCATGGACCTGCCGCTGACCGCCGCCGGCGAACCCCTCCGGCTCAACCTCGTCTCGATGGGCAATCCGCATGCCGTCGCCTTCCTCGACGCCCCACCAGCCGCGTTCGACCTCGAGCGTGTCGGCCCCGCCGTCGAGCACGACCCGCTCTTCGCCCACCGCACCAACTTCGAGGTCGCCCGCGTCCTCGACCGCGACCACGTCGAGATGCGCGTCTGGGAGCGCGGCGCGGGCATCACGCTCGCCTGCGGCACCGGCGCCGCCGCCGTCGTCGTGGCCGGCCGCCTGCACGGACTCGTGAACGACTCCGTCGAGGTCCGTGTCCCCGGCGGCCCCCTGCGCCTCGATTGGGACGGTGCGGGAGACGTCTACCTCGAGGGCCCCGCCGTCAAAGTGTTTGAATCCGTCTGGGAGGACGCCGAGTGACCCAGGACCGTCGCATCATCGAGACGCGCGCGGCGGTGCGGAACACCCCCGTCAAACCCCGCGACTGGGAGGCCATCCTCGACGACGACGACACCGAGGCCGTCGAAGTCGATGGCGGCGAGATGGCGCTCGCCGTCCGCGATGGCCAGCTCCACCTCATGTTCGCCTTCGACTCCAACGAGGTGATGAAGGCCGCCTTCAACCCCATGTGGGCCGCGCTCCAGCCGAAGCTGAAGCGCTTCAAGACCTACCAGTATTGCCGCTTCGATCTCGTCGCCTTCCCCGTGCGCGAGTGGATCGACCATATGCTCGACGAAGCCGACTTCCTCCTCCAGGGCGGCTGGATCGAGATGGAACACCGCGACGCGGGCGACATCACCCCGCCGGAACCGCCCGCCGGTGTCGCCATCCGCCGCGCCGCCCCCGCCGACCTCGACCGCATCCTCGAGATCGAGGCGGACTCCTACGGCGTGTTCTCTGATGGCTCCGCGGTCACGTCGGCGCGCTTTGAGGCGGCTCCGTGGACGGGCGTGCTCGAAGAGGACGGCGAGGTCATCGCCTACGCCATCAACGCTGCGGTCGAGGGCGGCCTCGGTCGGACGCTTTCGCTGGGCGTTGCCCCCGAGGCGCGTGGCCGCGGGCTCGGCTCCACGATGCTGCAGGCCGCCGCGTACCAGCTCGCCGCCACCGGTGGCCGCCGCCTCGCCGCCACCGCCCGCCCCGACATCCCCGGCTCCGTCGATGCCGCGCGCCGCCTCGGCTACCGCGCCGGCCGCAGCGGCACCGAGTTCCGTCGCTCCCTCGACGAGCGCGCGAACAAGGCCCGCCGTCAGCAGCGTCACGTCGAGGGCATGAAGGTCCGCTTCGGCGAATGGCGCTGACCCGCGACCGCTGACGAGGCGAGTCGCACCGCTGGCGTCAGGACGCCCGCTCAGGCACTCTTCGTCGCACCACTGAGGTCTCACACATGGAGGCGCCATGAAACTCGCTCGTCGCGTCGAGCAGCTGCCCCCCTACCTCTTCGCTCGCATTTCCGAGCTGATCGCCGCCAAGCGCGCGGCCGGCGTCGACGTCATCTCCTTCGGCATCGGTGACCCCGATCTGCCGACGCCCGACTACATCCTCGACAGCCTCAAACGGGCAGCCGAGGTCCCCGTCAACCATCGCTACCCGGAGACCGAGGGCCTCCCCGAGTTCCGCCAGGCCGTCGCCCGTTGGTACGAGCGCCGTCACCACGTCGCCCTCGACCCCGAGCGCGAAGTCGTTTCGCTCATCGGCTCCAAGGAGGGCATCGGACACCTTCCGCTCTGCCTCGTCGACCCCGGCGACGTCGTCCTCATGACCGACCCCGGCTATCCCGTCTACGAGATCGGCACCATGTTCTGCGGCGGCGAGTCCGTGAAGGTTCCCCTCCGCGAGGAAGACGGCTGGCTCCCGCGCCTCGATGACATCCCCGCCGATGTCGCCGACCGCGCCAGGATCATCTGGCTGAACTACCCCAACAACCCGACCGGCGCCGTCGCCGACCGCGCCTTCTTCGAGGAGGCCGTCGCCTGGGCGAAGACGCACGACGTCGTGATCGCCCACGACCTCGCCTACTCCGAGGTCACGTACGACGGCTACGTCGCCCCTTCCATCCTCGAGGTAGACGGCGCCCGCGACGTCGCCATCGAGTTCAACTCGCTCTCCAAGTCGTTCAACATGACGGGCTGGCGCATCGGCATGGCCGTTGGGAACGCCACCCTGGTCGACGCCCTCCGCCGCGTGAAGTCCAACCTCGATAGCGGCGTGCCGCAGGCCGTCCAGCAGATGGCGATCACGGCCCTGGACGGCCCCTCCGAGGCAATCACTTCACATAACGATATCTACCGCCGCCGTCGCGACCGCGTGGTCGAGGTGCTCCGCCAGCTCGGCCTCCGCGTCGAGCCCCCGAAGGCCTCGCTCTACGTCTGGGCCCGCCTCCCCGAAGGCGAACACTCCTCCGCGGACTACGCCGGCCGCCTCATCGACGCCACCGGTGTCGTCGTCACTCCCGGCGTGAGCTACGGCCCGGCAGGGGAGGGCTACATCCGCATCTCGCTCACGCTCGCCGACGACCGCGTCGAGGAGGGCCTGCGCCGCCTCTCCGCCTTCGCACGGGGAGAGCAGGTGCTCGACACCTGAGCGAATGCGCTACGATCGAGGTCAGCGTGCATCCCACGGAGGTCACTGATCCCTCGACGTCGCCCGTTCCAGACCAACACTCCTACCCCCGCCACGGACGGCGCCCGCTCGAATGGCTCGAGGAGCAACGGCGCTCGAGGGAACGGCGTGTCGACCGCTCCGGTCAAGGAGCGCGCCTACCTCGTCGGCCTTGACCACGGCCAGAACGGCCTCATGACGGAGGAGGAGTCCCTCCGCGAGCTCGGGCGCCTCGCAAGGACCGCGGGCACCGTCGTCGTCGGCCAGAGCGTCCAGCGCCGTCCCCACCCCGACCCCGCCACCTACGTCGGTTCGGGTAAGCTCGAGGAGATCAAGAGCGCCCGCGAGCGCACCAACTACAGCCTCGTCGTCTTCGACGAGCAGCTCTCGCCTGCCCAGCAGCTCCGACTCGAGTCCGCCCTCGAGGTGAAAGTCCTGGATCGCAGCGCCCTCATCCTCGACATCTTCGCCAGCCGCGCCCGCACCCGCGAGGCGCGCCTGCAGGTCGAGCTCGCACAGCACGAGTACTTGCTCCCACGCCTCCGAGGGCAGTGGCAGCACCTCGAGCGCATGGAAGGTGCCGTCGGCCTCCGAGGCCCCGGTGAGACTCAGCTCGAGACCGACCGCCGGCTCATCGGCCAGCGCATCGCCCGCCTCAAGCGGGAGATCGATGCCGTGCGCCGCCAGCGCGCCCTGCACCGCCGCCGTCGCACCCGCGAGGGCGTTCCGGTCGTCGCCCTCGTTGGCTACACGAACGCCGGCAAGTCCTCGCTCCTGCGTACGCTCGCTGGCGCTGAGGTGCTCGCTGCGGACACGCTCTTCGCTACGCTCGACCCCCTGACCCGCCGCGTCGGGCTGCCGGGTAACGAGACCATCCTGGTCACGGACACCGTGGGCTTTATCCAGAAGCTTCCCACCCAGCTCATCTCCGCCTTCCGCGCGACCCTCGAAGAGTTGGAGAGCGCCGACCTCCTCCTGCACGTCGTCGACGCCACCTCCCCGGCCATCGAGGCGCAGTGGGCGACGGTGATGGAGACCCTCGATGGCCTCGGCCTCGCGGAGAAGCCGATGCTCGCCGTCCTCAACAAGGCCGACGGCCTGACTCGCAACGACGGTGAACCAGTCACCTCCGAGGCCGATCTCACCCGGGTCGAAGTCACGAGCCCCGCTCCCGGCGCCGCCCTCCTCGTCTCCGCTGTCGAAGGCTGGGGCATCGACGCCCTCCGCCGCCGCCTCGCCTTCGAGCTCTTCGGCGTCCGCCCCGAGGTCTCAACGCTCGCCTAGTCCCGCTCCCGCTCGCAGATCAGCGCCACATG
>JAIBBD010000070.1 GCA_019694855.1 Dehalococcoidia bacterium | reverse complement strand
GTCTGCGCGGGCGCGGCGTGCTCGACCCGCACCGTCACCGTCCACGTGCTCTAGTCGGGACCATCGCGGCCGCCCCCGAAAGCCCCGTCATTGACGCCCGGTGGGACGCGATACAATCGATGTACGCACCCGCACCCAACAGAGGGAGTGTTTGAGACACATGAACAACCTCAAGACCGTGGTCCTGATGGCCGCCATCAGTGGCTTGCTGATCGCGGTCGGAGGCGCCATCGGCGGCCTCGGCGGTGCCATCGCCTTCGCCGTCATCGCCGGCGCCATGAACTTCGCCTCCTACTGGTTCTCCGCCGACATCGTCCTGCGCAGCTCCGGTGCGCACGAGATTCAACGCGAGCAGGACCCGCATCTCTTCGACATGATTGGCGAGGTCGCCCAGCGCGCGAACATGCCCATGCCGCGCGTCTACATCATCGACTCGGCCCAGCCGAACGCCTTCGCCACCGGCCGCAACCCGAAGCACGCGGCCGTCGCCGTCACCGCCGGCATCCGCCAGCTGCTTACCGACCGCGAGCTCGTCGGCGTCCTCGGCCACGAGATCTCGCACGTCAAGAACCGCGACATCCTCACATCCTCGATCGTGGCGACCATCGCCTCCGCGATCTCGATGATCTCGTGGATGGCGATGTGGTTCGGCGGCGGCAACCGTGAGAACCGCAACCCGTGGACCGGCCTCGTCGTCATGCTCGTGGCCCCCGTCGCCGCCACGCTCATCCAGCTCGGCATCAGCCGCGCCCGCGAGTACCAGGCCGACGCCGATGGCGCTCGCACGGTCGGCGACCCCGAGGCCCTGGCCTCCGCCCTCGCCAAGCTCCAGATGGGCGCGCAGCGCATCCCGATGGACGTGCCTGCCTCCACGGCGCACCTCTACATCGTCAACCCGCTGCGAGGCGGCGGCGTCGCCGGCCTCTTCAGCACCCACCCTCCCTTGGAGAAGCGCATCGAGCGCCTCCGCTCGATGTCCGTCTAACCACCACACCCACGCGCACCCCACGGAGCCCCTCGCACGAGGGGCTCCGTCGTCGCAGGACATCCGCCGCTGCGTACACTGCGGATCGAAGCAGACGAGGAGTCCGCCATGCCCCCCGCCGAGGACCGCGACGCCCTGCGCGTGCTGATGGCCCCCGACCTCCCCTCCGGCCTCGTCGAGCACATCGACCGCGTCGTCTCGGTCGCCGAAGTCCTCGCGCGCATCCACGGCCTGGATGAGCGCCGCGTCCTCCTCGCCGCCCAGGGCCACGACCTCCTCCGCGGCCTCTCGAAGCCCGACCTGCTGGCCGCTGCCGCCACCCGCTCCCTCGAGGTAACCGAGTTCGAGCGCAACGAGCCCGTGCTGCTCCACGGCCCGCTCGGCGCGATCGAGCTCGAGGCGCGCGGCTGGATGGACGACCCCGAGCTCCTCGAAGCCATCCGCTGGCACACCACCGGCCGCCCCGACTACACCCCCATCGCCTGGGCCCTGTTCGTCGCCGACAAGGTCGAGCCCGCCAAGCTCGAGCGCTGGCCCGCCCTCGAAGCCGTCGCCGAGGAGATGGAGCACTCCCTCGAGCGCGCCGCCCTCCGCTACCTCGACCTCCTCCACGACCGCCTGGCGGGCGAGGGCAAGCCCTCGCACCCCCTCGCCGAGCGCACCCGCGCCGCCCTCCGCGAACGCACCGCTGCCGGCCGCTAAGCCCCACCCTCGCCCGGCCGCATCTGTGAGTCCGCCACGCTGTCCCCGCGTGTGCTATCACGTGCGTCAGCAGCGAAGCCCGACGCGGACACGAGGAGGACAGCCATGCCCGGACCGCTCGATGGAGTGCGCGTACTCGAGATCACACAGATCGTCGCCGGCCCCTACTGCGGCATGAACCTCGCCGACCTCGGCGCCGACGTCGTGAAGATCGAGTCACCCGATGGCGACGGCGTGCGCAAGACCGGCCAGTTCTTCCCCGGCGAAAGCAAGTACTTCCACACCCTCAATCGAGGCAAGCGCAGCATCGTCCTCGACCTCCGCCGCCCCGAGGCGCAACAGCTCGTCCACGAGGTGATCTCGCAGTTCGACGTCTTCTTCATGAACGCTCGCGCCGGCGTCGCCCAGCGCCTGCACCTCGACTACGACACGCTGCGCCAGTTCCGCCCCGACCTCATCTACCTCGAGAGCACCGGCTACGGCGCTGAAGGCCCGAGCGCGTACGCCTCCGGGTCGGACATCGTCGCCCAGGCCTACTCCGGCCTCATGGCCGCCGAGGGCAAAGTCGATGAGTTTGGCGCGCCGCAGTCCATCGCCTGCACCGCCGTCGCCGACTACGTCACCGGACTCGCCGCCGCCATGGGCATCTGCTCCGCCCTCTACCGTCGCGCTCTCACCGGCGAGGGCGACTTCCTCCAAACCTCGCTCCTGCAGAGTGCCCTCTCCATCCAGTCCGCCGCCGTCTCGCGCGTCCCCGTCTCCGACGAGCTGATGGAACGCCCGATGCTCGAGGCAATGGACGAGGCCCGCGCTGGAGGCGCCACCTACGCCGAGCTCGTGAAGCTCCGCCAGGACCGCAACCGCAGCGTGAGCAAGGCGATCCGCCTCTACTACAACGGCTACCAGGTGAAGGACGGCTCCGTCATCCTCGGCGCGCTCACCCCCGAGAACCGCGACCAGATGCGCCGCGCCCTCGGCGTCGTCGGCGAAGACCCGAGCGCCTCCCCCGACTTCAACGCCCTCGACGCCGAACACGAGCGGCAGGTCGAGGTGTTCGCGGCCCGCCTCCGCGACCTCATGCTCACCAGGACGATGGACGAGTGGGTCGAGGCCTTCACGAAGGAGGGCGCGCCGATCTCGAAGGTGAACTTCCCCGAGACGATGGCCTTCGACCCTCAGGTCGAGGCGATGGGCTTCCTCGACGACTTCGACCACGAGCTGACCGGCCCCGAGCGTCTCGTCGGCCCGATCGTCCACATGCGCGCCCATCCCACCGGCTCCCCCCGCCCTGCGCCTCCCCTCGGCCGCCACACCGACGAGGTGCTGGCGGAGCTCGGCCTGAACGACGCCCGCATCGGCTCCCTACGCGCAGCGGGCGCCTTCGGCTAGCCTCACGAGGTGACAGCCAGCGACCTTCCCTATTCCTCCATCGCCGACGCCAGCGCCGCGATCGACCGCCTCGAGGTGTCCCCCGTCGCCCTCATCGAGGCCGTCCTCGCCCGCATCGACTCCCTCGATGCCCGGCTGAACGCTTACGTCCGCCTCACGCGCGACTCCGCCCTCGCCGAGGCGTACGCCGCCGAGGAGCGCGCACGCTCCGGCCACCGCCGCTCATCCCTCGACGGCATCCCCATCGCGGTCAAGGACCTCATCGACACTGCTAGCGTCGTCACCGCCGCCGGCACCGGCGCCTATCATGACCGCGTCCCGGCGGCGGACGCCGAGGCGGTCCGCCGTCTCCGCGAGGCGGGGGCCGTCATCGTCGGCAAGACCAACACTCACGAGCTGGCCTGGGGCGGCACGACGAACAACAGGCACTTCGGCGCCACCCACAGCCCCTGGCGTCTCGATCGCGTCCCGGGCGGCTCCTCCGGTGGGTCCGGCGTCGCCGTCGCCGCGGGCCTTGCCCTCGGCGCGCTTGGCACCGACACCGGAGGCTCGATTCGCATCCCCGCCGGCAACTGCGGGGTCACCGGCTTCAAGCCGACCTTCGGCCTCGTCGGCCGCACCGGCGTCGTCCCCCTCGCCGCGACCCTCGATCACGTCGGCCCCCTCGCGAGGAGCGCACTCGACTGCGCGCTGCTCCTCGACGTCCTCGCCGGCCCCGACGCCTCCGACCCGGATTCCGAGGCACGCCCACCCGACCCCTACGCCGCGAGCCTCCTCGCCACGCCGGCCGGCCTCGAGGGCGTCCGGCTCGCCGTCATCCCCTCGCTCCTCGCCGGCTGCGAGCTCCCTGTCCTCGAGGCGTTCGAACGCTCCCTCGAGGAGCTGCGCCGCCTCGGCGCGACCGTCGAACATCTCGACCCGCTTCCGGGAAGGACTGGCGACGAAGTCCGCGCCCTCGTCGTCACGATCATCTCCGTCGAGGCCGCCACAACGTTCGGCGCGCTCGCTGCCGAGCGTGGCCACCTCATGTCCCGCCCGATTCGGGAGCGCCTCGAGGCGGCGCGCGCCATCCCCGCCGTCGGCTACCGCCGTGCCCTCGATGCCCGCCGCGAGGTCGAGCGTCGCTGCGAGGCCGCCTTGCGGGACGGCCACTTCGACGCCTTCGTCGTCCCGACCTCGCCGGTGCAGCCCGAACCCATCGCCCCCGACCCCGAGGAGGAACCGGACGTCCCGCTGCGCTTCCGCAACACCTCATTGTTCAACGCGACCCGCCAGCCGGCCCTCTCCGTCCCCAGCGGCCTCGACCCCGAGGGCCTCCCTACCGGTCTCATGTTCGCCGGCGCAAGGTGGACCGACGCCCTCGTCCTCCGCATCGGCCACGCCTACCAGCGGGCCACGACCCACCACCTCGAACGCCCGCCGCTCGACGTGCCACAATCCCCGCGTCCCGGCTTCGGGGGAAACGCCGAGGAGAAAGCGAGACCGCAGTGACCACCGAACAGGTGCCCGGCACCGAGCCCTTCCACGACCTCACCTACGAAGTGCGGAACCGCGTCGCCCTCATCACCCTCAACCGCCCCGAGCGCCTGAACGCCCTCAGCTACCGCCTCCGCGAGGAGATCGGAGGCGCGATGCGCAAGGCGGACGCCGACCCGGAAGTCGGCTGCATCGTCGTCACGGGCGCCGGCCGCGCCTTCTCCGCGGGCGGCGACCTCCGCGAGCAGCCGATCGCCACCCAGGACGTCCTCCACGGCCGCGAGGTCGAGAAAGTGGTGATCGCCGCCGTCAACGGCCTCTGCTACGGCGCCGCCCTCATGTGGGCGATCACCGTGGACATGATCGTCGCCTCCGAGGAGGCCCGCTTCTGCTTCATGGAGACCCGCTTCGGCGTCTCCGCCGGCCCCAATATCCCGTTCCTGGTCGGCCCTCAGTGGGCGAAGATGCTCGTCCTCGCCGGTGAGGAAGTCTCCGCCCGCACCGCCCGCCGCATCGGCCTCATTACCGACGTCGTCCCCCACGAGGAGCTGCTGCCGCGCACGCTCGACCTCGCCAACCGCGTCGCGAGCATGCCGCGCAGCTTCGTCCGCGTCAGCAAGTCCGAAATCGACGGCACCATCGACATGATGGGCTGGGCCGCCAACCAGGCCCTCTCGAGGCGCATGCGCCCCCTCCGCCGCGGCACCCCGGACGACGCCTTCGGCCCCGACGGCCGCACCCTCACCCAGATCCGCGAGCAGGACGGCATGCAGGCCTTCATCGAGGCCCGAGACGCCGCCTGGAAAGAACGCTGGACCCACGACGACTGAGTGACCGGCCCACGTACACAAAACGAGGCCGCTCCAGAAGGAGCGGCCTCGTGCTACATCCGTGCCCGCCCGAGGCGCCGCCCCGGCTCGAGGTTCGGGTTAGCGGCCCTTCCAGTTCGGGGCGCGCTTCTCGGCGAACGCCTTCGGGCCCTCCATGCGGTCCTCGCTGTTCGCGACCTTGTCGAGGAGCGGCGCGTTGACGCTCTTCAGGTGGTCGAGCAGCAGCGTGCCCTGCGGCGGCGTGGGCGGGTTCATGTGCAGGTGGACGCCGTTCTTCAGCGCCTGCACCGCCAGCGGCGCGCACTTCTTCAGGATCTCCGCCCGCTTCTCCGCCTCTTCCATCAGGGCGTCGCGGTCCGGCACCAGCCACTGCACGAAGCCGATGTCGTGCGCCGTCTGCGCCGAGATGTGGTCGCCCGAGAGGATGATCCACAGCGCCCAGCCCAGCGGCACGAAGCCGAGCTCCAGCGTGTCCATCAGGTTGATCGGCGTCAGGCTGCGCAGCGGCTCCGGCATGCCGAAGACCGACTTCTCCGTCGCGATGCGGAAGTCGCACCGCGCCGAGAGCTGCATGCCGCCCGCGAGGGCGTAGCCATCCACGGCCGCGATCACCGGCTTCAGCGTCTCGCCGGCGCGGCTCAGGCCGCTCTTCGCCTGCTGGGCGGCGCCCTGACCGATGGTCTGGTCGCGCTCCGTCATCTCGCGGAGGTCGGCGCCGGCGCAGAAGGCGCGGCCTCCGCCGCCCGTGAGCACCACGACGAGCACATCGTCGTCGTTGTCAGCCTCCTCGAACGCGTAGAAGAGCCCGTTCTGCACGCCGGTGCTCAGCGCGTTCATTCGCTCGGCGTTGTTGATCGTCAGCCACGCGACGCGATTCCGCTTCTCGTAGCTCACCAGTTCAAAGTTCTGTACGGCCATCTCGACTCCCTTCCTGAGTTCAAGTGCCTCGACCAAGCGACGGCAGTCTAGCACGTCCGTCATCCGCTGCGCGGGCGCGTCTCGCGACGTCGCACCGCCGCCGTTCACCCTCGTGTCGCCCCGCAGATCAAGAGCCCTTCGACACGTTGACGGGTCCGCTGAGCGAGGACTAGGCTCGGCACGTAGGAGGTCGTCATGAGCGCACCTCGCTCCGTTGCTCTCCAGAAGCGCCGCGCCGCAACGCGGCGCTTCTTGTTTCCAGCGCGTGTCGTTCTTGGATGGGAGGCAGCATGGACTCCGGGATGATCGGCAAAGTCGCGAAGGCTCACCGGTACGCCGAGGAGCGCGACCGCTTCCAGGTCACCGGCCTGCAGGTCACGGTCCGCGGCGAGAACAGCGACCACACGGTCGCCCTCGACGGCGAGCACTGGCACTGCACGTGCGACTTCTTCGAACACCACGGCGCCTGCGCCCACACGATGGCCCTCGAGATCATGTTCGAGGGCATGCTTCCGCAGTCAGTGACCTTCGCCATGGCGTCGTAGCCGGCCGGCCCTGCGGCGCTGGCCTCGAGGCTCCACCCGCTCGAGGTCAGCGCCCGCCGGCAAGCCCGTCCGTCGCCGTCCACACCCGCTCGAGGATCGGCGCGCCCTCCGTCGCCGGGTTGAGCAGAGTCGGGCGGTAGCTGTCGCGGATCATGTGCGGCCGCAGCCGTACGCCGATGATCCGCTCCCGGGTGAAGCCCGCTTCCAGCAGCATCCCCTGCTGCGTCTCCGTCGACCACGGCTGGTCGAACACGAAGTTGCCGAGCGCGTACACGACGAATCCCTCCCGCCCGGACGCCGAGGTGATGCGCTCAGTCGCCTGCACCCAGTGCGGGTGGTTTCCGATCACGAGGCTCGCCCCCGCCTCGATGGCGATGTGCGCCGCGTCACGCTGGCGGTCCGTCGGCTCCGCCTGGTACTCAATCCCCGCGTGCATCGCCACGATGACATGGTCCGCGCGCGCCTTCGCCGCCCGCACATCTGCGGCCAGCGTCTCGAGGTCCAGCCCGCCCGTCCCCACCCCGCCCGGCGTTGAGTGGTACCACGGCGCGATGTCGTCATACGCGAGGATCGCGAACCGCACGCCGTCCCGCTCCACGAACAGGGCTGTGCTCGTCTCCGCCGCTGAGTTGCCCACGCCCTGGCTGGCGATCCCGGCCCGCTGCAGCACGGCGTCCGTCTCCTGCTTGACCAGCACCCCCGAGCAGCCGCCGTAGCAGTCGAGCGCGTGGTTCGAGGCGCGCGTCACCACGTCCACGCCCGCGTCCACCAGCGCATCGACGGCGCTCGCCGCGCCCTGCAGCTCCGTCGTCCGTTCACATGGCGTCGCCTGGTTGCTGCTCATCAGCCCCACCTCGAGCGGCACGACGGTCAGGTCCGCCCGGCGCAGCAGGTCCCGCATCCCGGGCGCATCGAAGATGTGCAACGGCCCGCCCGCGGCCAGCGTGGACGACCAGGCGCATCGCGCCGGGATGTAGTCACCCGTCGCGAGGAGTCCGACCGGGTTGAGCCCACCCACGCTCCAGCCGAGCCGGCGCGCCGCCTCGGCCGCGGTCGCCTCGTCGGGCGCTCGCAGCCAGCGCTCGAGGCGCAGCGGCGACTGCTGCGCCGGATCCCGGTAGGGGTCGTACCCATCGATGACCAGCGCCAGCATGCCGAGGCGCAGCTCGGACACAGGCAGTAGCGCGAGCACCCCGGGCCGCGAGCTGACATCCGCGGCGACTTCGGCCAGCGGCTTGCGCACCACCGCCGCGCCGAGGCTCACGTCGGCCACGCGGGCGATCGCCCCCGCATCCGAGGCGGGCAGCTCGACCACGAGCGGCAGCGCCGATCCCCCGAGTGCGGACCAGTCCGCGATCTCGCCGCGTAGCGCCCGCCGCAGCTCATCAAGCGACAGCTCCAGCACGTCGCGACGCTGGTCGGTGACCGCGGCCCACGCCTGGGTCGTGTATGCCGCTCCGCCCGCCAGCGGCTGGTCGCTCACCTCGACGCCGCTCATCCCCACGAGGGCAGCACGCACGCGGTCGCCCTCGGCCGAATCACGGAGCGCGAGGCCGGAGGCCGTGGCCGTAGTCGCAGGCGTTGCTACGGCCACGATGGTCGCGGTGACCTCAACAGTGGGAGTGGACGTCGAGGCGCCCCCGCTGCTGCACGCGCTCCCGGCGGCGAGGACAGCAGCCAGAGCGAGCACCGCGAGGAGGGGAAGTTTCATCGAGCGGAGGATACGCGGTGTGTGAAGCCACCGTCGGCGAGCTGGTCCCGCTACCCCTCGAATCGCTGCAGGATCAGCACCGCGTTCTGCCCGCCGAACCCGAACGAGTTCTTCATCGCTACGCGCACGTCCGCGGCGCGCGCCACGTTGGGCACGTAGTCGAGGTCGCAGTCCTCGCCCGGGTGTTCGAGGTTGATCGTGGGCGCGATCGTGCTCGTCCGGATCGTCTGCACGATCGCCGCCGTCTCGACGCCGCCCGCGGCGCCCAGCAGGTGCCCGATCTGCGACTTCAGCGCCGACACCGGGATCTGATACGCCCGCTCCCCGAACACGCTGCGGATCGCCCGCGTCTCCGCGAGGTCGCCGAGGTCCGTCGCCGTCGCGTGCGCCGAGATGTAGTCGACCTCATCGAGGCCGATGTCCGCGTCGGCCAGCGCCGCGCGCATCGCCCGCGCCGCGCCGCTGCCATCGTCTGGCGGCGCGACGAGGAACTGCGCGTCCGCGCTGACGCCGTAGCCCACGATCTCCGCCAGCGGCTCCGCCCCGCGCGCCCGCGCATGCTCCAGCTCCTCCAGCACGAACATGCCCGCCCCCTCGGCCGGCGCGAAGCCGTCGCGGTCGCGGTCGAACGGACGCGAGGACGCCTCGGGGCGGTCGTTGTACGAGGTCGTCAGCGCGCGCATCGCGCAGAACGCGGCGAGCCCCAGCTCGCTGATGCCCGCCTCCGCGCCGCCCGCGATCATCACGTCCGCATGGCCGCGGCGGATCACCTCGGTCGCGTCGCCGAGGGCCTGCGTGCCGGCCGCACAGGCGGTGACAACGGTGTTTGTGTAGCCGTGCAGCCCCAGCTGGATGGAGACGTTGCCGGCCGCCATGTTCGGCAGGAACTTCGCCACGTACAGGGGGTCCACCTTCGAGCCGCCCCGCGCGAGGATGGTGCGCATCGTCGCGTCCGTCTCCGGCAGCCCGCCGCCACCGTTCCCGCACACGATCCCCACGCGCTGCCGGTCCATGCCCTCGAGGTCGAGCGCGGCATGGGCGACGGCCTGCCTCGAGGCGGCGACCGCGAGCTGCGAGAAGCGCGCCATGCGGCGCGCGTCCTTGCGGTCCATGTACTCCGTCGGGTCGAAATCGCGGACCTCGCCGCCGACCTGGCACGGGTACTCCGTGGGGTCCACGAGCGTCAGTCGCTGGATGCCGGACTCCCCGGCCACCACGCGCCGCCACATCTCGTCCACGCTGTTGCCGAGGGGCGACAGCACCCCCATCCCGGTAATGACGACTCTTCGGCGACCGTACTCACCGCTCATCCGCCACCATCCCTCTGTCTCGGACGAGTCTAGCGTAGCCCGAAGGCGCGGTCGCCGGTGATGCCGAGCAGGTGCTCCCGCGCTTCCGCCACCGTGTAGAGACTGCCCACGATCAGGACGCTGCCCCGCGTCCCCACGAGGTCGGTCGCGAGGTCGATCGCGGCCGCCACCGACCCGGCCTGCTGCACCATCGCGCCCGCGGCCGAGAAGGCACGCCGTAACTCATCGAGGTCAGCCGCCCGCGGGCTCGCCGGCGGCGCCAGCACGACCTCGTCCCCCTCCGCCACGAGCCCCGAGGCGATCGCGGCCGAGTCCTTGCCCGCCAGCACGCCCACCACGTAGACGTGAGGTCGCGGCAGGTTGAGCGCACGCACCGCCTCGCGGAACCGCCGCGCCGCGAGCGGCGTGTGCAGTCCGTCGACGATGGTCAGCGGGCGCTGCCGCACGACCTCGAAGCGCCCGGGCCAGCGCACGCCCTCGAGGCCGGCGCGCACCGCCAGCTCCGGGAGCTCCTCGGCGGTCGCCGCCGCCCAGGCCAGCTCCGCCGCGCGCACCGCCGTGGCCGCGTTCTCCGTCTGATGTCGGCCGATCAGCCCCAGCTTGAGCCCTCGGTAGGTGCGGACCGGGGTGCGCAGGTCGAAGGTCTGCCCTTCGAGGCTCTGCGAGGCCACGTGCAGCGCGCACTCGTCCGGCACCGCGTGGAGCGTCGCGCCCATCTCATCCGCTCGCGCCGCGATCACCTCGAGTGCCGAGGCACGCATCGGGGAGGTCACGACCTCGCACGGCCCGATGATGATGCCCGCCTTCTCCGCCGCGATCTGCGGGATCGTGTCGCCGAGAATCGCCGTGTGCTCGAGGTCGATCGGCGCGATCACGGCGACCTCCTTCGAGGTCATCGTGTTCGTCGTATCCAGCCGGCCGCCGAGGCCGACCTCGACCACCTGCCAGTCGCACCCCGCATCCTCGGCGGCGAGCCAGCCGAGGACGGTCATCAGCTCGAAGTACGACCACCCCTCCGTGCCTTCTTGGTCGAGCAGGCGCGTGGCCAGCGCGGCGAAGCGGGCGTAGTCGAGCGGCGCGCCGTCGATCGCGATGCGCTCGCGCGCCTGGTGCAGGTCCGGCGACGTCATCAGCATGCAGTGCGCGCCGGCGGCTCGCAGGATCGAGTCGGCGATCGCCGCGATCGACCCTTTCCCTTTCGAGCCGGCCACGTGGACCGTGTGCCGCGCATCCGGCCGCCCGAGGCGATCGAGCACCCGCGCGACGTGGTCGCGCCCCCAGCGGCGTGACTCGCGAGCGTCACCCGTCCGCTCGTACCCCCCGTGATCGAGCAGGCGGCGCACGGCCTCGACGTACGCTCGAATCGCCTCCTCGTCCTGCATTGGTCCTCCACGTGTGACTTCGGGAGAACGACTATGCGACAAGGTGGCGCGGCTCGCCACGGGGATCCGCCGCGACCGGGCGCATCCCCTCAGCGCTCGCCCGGCGCCTCGGTCCACCAGCGCGAGGTGCGCGTCCGCAGCGCGGCCCACCAGTCCTGCCGCGCGAGCAGCAGGAAGCCCAGGCCGAGCAACCCGAGACCAACGAGGCCCAGGGTGAGCCAGTACGGGATCGTGTCCCCGCTCTCGGCGAGCCAGCGCAGTGCGACGCCGGAAAGCGTCAAAACGGCGGCGACGGCGAGCCAGCGTGCCGACAGCGCAAAGGCCAGCACAAGAAACAGGATGCTCTCAACGATCAGCGCGAAGCCCCACCGCGCGCCGCCAGGCTCGAAGCTTTGCTCGGCCTGCGGCAGCACGATGACCGCCGCGCCCAGCAGCTCGATCGCCTCGTGCAGGTACAGGTTGCGCGGGAGGATCGCCGACGAGCGGCGCAGCACGATGCCGAGCACGATGAGATACACCCCGACGGGCTGCGTGTACGCCTGCACGTTCGAGGGCTCCCGGATCGCGATCGTCATCACGCCCGCCACTACGAGAACGGCCGAGGCGGCCACATACGCGAGCGGCTGACGGAATCGTCGCCCCTCGAAGGCGAGCAGCGGCGCGAGGGCGGCGACGAGCGCGATCAATGCGCGGTACTCCACCGTGTGCACGCCGGTCACCGCGGCCGACGCGTCGACGCGCTGGCTCACGGCGGCTGCCGCCACTAGTGGCCCGGCGACGGCCCCGGCCCAGGACAGCAGTTGCGCGGCGATCGTGGGCAGCACGTCGGCGTCCGTGGCGGCCTCGTAGCGGCGGTGCGGCGTGAGTGCGACAAAGAGGGGGACTCCCGCAGCGCTGTATGCGACGCCGAGCGTCCACAACGGCCAGTCCTGGGCAGCCCACCCCGCCAGCGCCGCCACGCCGAGGAACGCGACGCCCGCGAGCCCGGCCACCCAGCGTCTCGCAAGAAACGCCGCGGCAGTGAGACTGACACCGACCACGCCGAGCAGCGCGGCGTCATGTCCGGGATACCGGTCGGGTGGCTGCAGACTCGCCAGCGTCGCAGCGACGACCGGGCCGAGGACGACCGGCTCCCAGCGGGGATCCCGCCGCACGAGGATCGCGAGCGCGGCCGTGGCG
>JAIBBD010000069.1 GCA_019694855.1 Dehalococcoidia bacterium | reverse complement strand
CCCGCCCTCACCACGACGAAGCCCGGGTTACGCCCGGGCTTCGTGCTGTTTGTTCGCCCGTTGAGGCTAGACGGCGACTGGCTCCCTCGATTCGGCGCGGCGGAAGGTGTACTCCCCGGCGTCGTCGAGGTCGACCAGGACGCGGTCGCCGTCCGCGAATTCGCCGGAGAGGACGCGCTTGGCGAGGGGGTTCTCGACTCGACGCTGGATCGTGCGCCGCAGGGGGCGGGCGCCGAAGGCGGGGTCGTAGCCTTCCTTCACGAGCGCTTCCTTTGCGCGCGCGGTCACCTCGAAGTCGACCTGGCGTTCCTCGAGGCGTTCGCGCACCTCGTCGAGGAGGAGATCGGCGACCTGCGCCAGCTCGGTCTCGGTGAGCGGCTCGAAGACGATGATCTCGTCGATGCGGTTGAGGAACTCGGGCCGGAACGACTGCTTCAGGGCGTCTTCGACGTTGCGATGGCGCGCATCGCGCTCCGCCTCGGTGCGGGCACGGGCCTGGAAGCCGATGGGGCCGTGGGCGGCCGCGCCGGTACCGAGGTTCGAGGTGAGGATGATCACCGTGTTACGGAAGTCGGCCGTGCGCCCGTGCGAGTCGGTCAGGCGGCCGTCCTCCAGGATCTGCAGCAGCGTGTTGAAGACGTCCGGGTGGGCCTTCTCGATTTCATCGAAGAGGATCACCTGGTACGGACGGCGGCGCACCTGCTCGGTGAGGCCCCCCGCCTCGTCGTAGCCGACGTAGCCGGGAGGGGCGCCGACGAGCCGTGAGACGGTGTGGCGCTCCTGGTACTCGGACATGTCGAGCCGAACGATGGCGTCCTCGTCATCGAAGAGGTACGAGGCGAGGGCCTTTGCGAGCTCGGTCTTCCCGACGCCCGTGGGGCCGAGGAAGATGAACGACCCGATGGGCCGGCGCGGATCTTTGAGGCCGGCGCGCGCGCGCCGGATGGCGTCGGCGAGGGCAACGATGGCGGCGTCCTGTCCGACGACCCGCTGGTGCAGGCCTTCCTCCATGTGAAGCAGCTTCTCGGCCTCACCCTCGAGCATCTTGTCGACGGGGATGCCGGTCATCTGGGCGATGAGGGCGGCGATGTCCTGCGCCGTCACCTCCTCGGTAATGCCGCGCTCGGCGCGCCACTCGCGGGCACGCTCCTCGTACTCCGACTGCACCTGCAGCACCTGCTGCTTGATGCGGGCTGCTTCCTCGAAGTCCTGGCGCGCGGCGGCGGCGTCGAGGCGTTCCTGCGCCTCGGTCAGCCGCTCCCGCAGGTCGCGGACCTCGGGCGGGCTCGACTCGGCTTCGATGACGTGCTTCGAGGCGGCCTCGTCGATCAGGTCGATCGCCTTGTCGGGCAGCTTGCGCTCGGTGAGGTAGCGCGAGGAGAGGCGGACGGCCGCCTCGACGGCTTCCTCCGAGATGCGGAGGCCGTGGTGCTCCTCGTACTTCGGGCGCAGCCCGCGGAGGATCTCGATCGCCTCCTCGACCGTGGGCTCGTCGACGAAGACTGGGGAGAAGCGGCGCTCGAGGGCGGGGTCGGCCTCGATGTAGCGGCGGTACTCCTCGAGCGTGGTAGCGCCGACGACGTGGAGCTCACCGCGGGCAAGCGCGGGCTTCATCATCGTGGAGGCGTCGATGGCGCCCTCGGCGCCGCCGGCGCCGACGACCTGGTGGATCTCGTCGATGAAGAGCAGCACCTCACCGGCGGCCTCGCGCACCTCGCGCATGACGGCCTGCAGACGCTCCTCGAACTCGCCGCGGAACTTGGAGCCGGCGACGAGCTGGCCGATGTCGAGCGCGAGCAGGCGCTTGCCGCGCAGGCGCTCCGGGACCTCGTCGTGGACGATGCGGGACGCGAGGCCCTCGACGATGGCGGTCTTGCCAACGCCGGCCTCGCCGATGAGGACGGGGTTGTTCTTCGTGCGGCGGTTGAGGATCTGCATCACGCGCGCGACCTCGTCCTCGCGGCCCACGGTGGGGTCGAGCTTGCCGTCGCGGGCGAGCTGGGTGAGGTCGACCGAGTAGCGGGCGAGCGCCTGGTACTGCGACTCCGCGTTGGGCGAGGAGACGCGCGCGCTGCCTCGGACCTGGCGAAGGGCGTTGTAGATGCGCTCCTTGGTGATCTGGAACTCGTTGAGCACGCGTGCGGCCTCGCCCTCGCGCTCATCAGAGATGGCGATCAGCAGGTGCTCGACACCGACGTACTCGTCCTGCAGGCGCTCGGCCTCGGCATTGGCGGCCTCGAGCATGCGGACGATGCGAGGGGTCGTGTAGATCTGAACGACCTCGAACTCCGCCTTGGGGGAGCGGTCGAGGTAGCCGGCGAGCCGCGAGGCGACGGCCTGCGGGTTGACGCCCATCTTCTGGAGGACATCCTTCGCGAGGCCGTCGCGTGTCTGGACGAGCGCGAGCAAGACGTGCTCGACGTCCCACTGCGTGTGGCGCTGCTGGCGCACCATCTCCTGGGACGCCTGCAGCACGGCCTGGGCCTGCTCGGTGAATCGGTCCTGTCGCATCATTGGTGCATCACCCCCGAGGCGGTTCGCGCCTCGTCTTTCCCTGTGTCGTGGTCGCTTGAATCTTCACCCGGCGAGCCAGCTGGCCTCCTTCATCGAAGGCCTTCCTGGGCCGCGCGGAGCCGGGCGATCTCCGCGTGGGCTTCGGCGATCTGGAGCTGGAGCTCCTCAATCTGGCGGGTCATCCGGAGGATGACGTCGACGCCCGCGAGATTGACGCCAAGGTCGCCGACGAGGCGGAGCACCTGGCGCAGCCGGTCGATGTCACGGTGCGAGTACAGGCGGCGGTTGCCCGCCGACCGCGACGGCTGGAGCAGGCCCTGGCGCTCGTAGGAGCGGAGGGTCTGCTGGTGGACGCCGACCATCCTCGCGACGACCGAGATGTGAAACACCGGCTCGTCGTGCGGGATGCCGCGCACGTCGCCCGCGCCACCCTCGAGGCGGAACTCCTGCGTCATCGCCCGACCCCCGCTCCGTCACCGGCGCGGCTGGTCGAGGCACGCAGGCGCTCGAAGAGCTCCCGCTGCTCCTCGGTCAGGTGCTCAGGGAGCACGAGGCGCACCCTGGCGTGGAGGTCGCCGAAGCCGCCGCGCGCCCTCGGCATGCCCTGGCCGGCGAGACGGAAGGTCTTGCCGCCCTGGGTGCCGGCGGGGACCTTCAGCGCGAGCGCACGCCCCTTCGGCGTCGGGACCCGCACCTCGCCGCCGAGGGCCGCGTCCGCCACAGGGACATCGACGTCGACAAAGAGGTCGTCGCCTTTGCGCTCGAAGCGTGCGTGCGGGCGCACCTCGACGAGGAGGTAGAGGTCGCCGCTCGGGCCGCCGTTGGCGCCGGACTCGCCTCGGCCGGGGACGCGGATGCGCGTGCCCGATTGAGCGCCCGGGGGGATGGTGACCTCGATGCGCTTCAAGGGAGCGGCGCTGCCGGTACCCCGGCAGGCGTGGCAAGTGGCGCCGGCGATCTGGCCGGAGCCACCGCAGATGCGGCAGGTCTCCTGGCCCTCGCGCACCTCGACGGTGCGTGTCGTGCCCTGGTAGGCCTCCTCGAGGGTGATGCGGGCGACGCTCTCGACGTCGCGGCCGCGCTGGCGACCCGCGCCGCGGCGGAACATCTGCTCGAAGGCGCCGCCAAAGCCGCCGCCACCGTGGCCGCCGCCGAGGTCGTGCAGGTCATTGAGGTCGAACTCGAAGGTCTGGCCGCTGCCGGGGGCGCCGCCGAAGCCTCGGAAGCCGCCGCCGCGGGCGGCCTGCTGGCGCCGCATCTCCTCGATCTGGTCGGCGTGCTGCCACTGGTCGCCGTACTGGTCGTACTTCTTGCGGTTGTCGGCGTCGGAGAGGACCTCGTAGGCGGCGTTGATCTCCTTGAAGCGCGCCTCGGCGTCCGCGTTGCCCGGGTTGACGTCCGGGTGGTACTGGCGCGCGAGGCGGCGGAACGCCTGCCGGATCTCCTTCTCGGAGGCGTCGCGCTTCACACCGAGGACGCTGTAGAGGTCGCTTGCCATGTGTGCATGGTAGCAGATGTGACTCGGCACGTACAGAGGTCATGAGTGGAGAGGACTCAAGTCTATTGACATGTTGTGATGGGAATCATACCTTGAGGTACGTCGGAGGCCCCTCGCGAGGCTTCTGACAGGTCAGCAACAGCAGTCGGCACGGTTCACAACAGAAAGAGAGGTGTGTGGTGGCCGACATCGTGCGCCGAGATCCGTTCGAGCTCGGTGGTCTGCGTCAGATGATGGAGCGGATGTTCGAGGAGCCGTTCTTCCGGATGCCCGCGGCGGCCGCGGGATGGGACGAGGGGACGCTCCCCGTCGACATCTCCGAGGCAGAGGGCAAGCTGGTGGTCCGCGCCTCGCTGCCCGGCTTCAAGAAGGAGGACATCGACGTCCAGGTGAACGACGGTGTGCTCTCGATCAAGGCGGAGCACAACGAGGAGACCGAGACCCGCAACGAGAAGTTCTACCGTCGTGAGCGCCGCTACGGCTCGGTGAGCCGGCGCATCGCGTTGCCGGGGATCGTGCATGACGCGCCGGTGAGCGCGCAGCTGAAGGACGGCGTGCTCACGCTGAGCATCGAGGTGCCGGAGAAGGCGCGTCCGAAGCAGATTGAGATCCAGGCCGAGTAGTCCGGGGGCTTCCTCGGAACGTCCGAACGGGCAGGAAGCCCCGCCAGCTGGCGGGGCTTCCTCGTGTGCGGGCGCCTGTCAGTTCGCCGTGCTGTCGATGACGGCTGCGTCCTCGGCGGGGGGAGCGGGGGCGGCGGGGGCCTGTTCAGTGCGGAGGCGGGAAAGGAGGGCGAGCGCTTTGCGGGTGTCGGAGGCGACGCGGGCGGGCTCGCCCATCTTGAAGCGGTACTTGGAGCACCAGTAGGTGAAGGCCTGCCAGTCCGAATGGCGGACGCGGCCGGCCAGGTGGGGACCACCGTCGGCACGGTAGAGCTTCAGCAGCTCGAGGAGCGTGCGGCCGTAGACCCGCTCGTAGGCCTGCACGTCAGCCGGCTCCTCGAGCGCGCCGTTGATGGGGCGGGCCTTGTACAGCTCGAGCTCGGCGGAGAGCAGGAGCGCCTCTTCGACGACGACGCCGTACTGGAAGTTCAGGTGCGCGCGGTGCTTGCTCGGGCCGATGGCGCGGGCGAAGGCCAGCTCGTCGCTGCCGTCGGGCGCCTCGCCGTGGACGAGCAGGCGTTCGGCCTCGTTGCGCGGCACGAGCCGGCCGGCCGCCTGGACCAGACGCTCCGCGAGATGCAGCCAGTCGAAGGCCTCGCCCGCGATGAGGTAGGTGTGGGTGACGCCGTCCTCGTCCTCGGCGGCCGCGACCCAGCGGGCGACGATGTCGAGCAGTGCGGGGTACCACGGGTCGCCGCGCTTGAGGGCGGAGATGAAGGCTGCGCGTGCCTCATCCGGTTCGAGCGGGCCACCCTCGGCCGGCTCAGGCGCGAGTGGCTCGGCGACTGGGGAGGCGGTCGCGCGCGCCACGGCTAGAGGCCCTGCCCGTGGCAGCGTTTGTACTTCTTTCCGGAGCCGCAGGGGCACAGCTCGTTGCGGCCGACCTTCTTCACCGTGGCGGTCGCGGTGCGGGTCGCGGTAGCGACCCCGCCCTGCGAGGCGCCCGACGGGTCGTCGCTGGGGCCGCTCTCCTGCACGTTGCGGGGGGCGGGCCGCGGCGCGGCGGCCTGCTCGGCCGTCACGAGGCGGGCGTGGAAGATCTGGCGCGCCACCTGCGAGCGGATGTTCTCGAGCAGCTGGTCCCACATGTCGTGGGCCTCGTTCTTATAGGCGACCTTGGGGTCGGAGCTGCCGTAGGCTCGCAGGCCGATGCCCTGGCGCATCTCGTCCATGGCGGTGAGGTGCTGCACCCAGAGCGTGTCGATGGTGCGCAGCAACAGGAAGCGCTCGATCAGACGCTGGCCCTCGTCGCCGGTCTCCTGCTCGAGCTCGCCGTACTGCGCCTCGATGTAGTCGACCACGCGGTCGAGGATCTCCTCGACGGTGTCGTCCTCGAAGTCGTGCGCCTCAAAAGCGCCCTCGACGGGGACGATGGTGTCGAGCTGGGCGAGGAAGCCCTCGCTGTCGCGGGGCATGGCCCCGAGCAGCGCCTCGCCGAGGGCCTCAACCTCCTCGATGACCATGGTGACGACCGTGTCGCGCATGGACTCGCCGGCGAGGACCTTGTCGCGCTCGGTATAGATGACGTCGCGGTGGGTGTTCATGACGTCGTCGTACTCGACGACGTTCTTGCGGATGTCGAAGTTGTAGGCCTCGACCTTCTGCTGGGCCTGCTCGATGGCGCGGGTGACCATCTTGGACTCGAGCGGCTGGTCGTCGGTCATGCCGAGGCGGCCCATGAGGCCGGGGAGCCAGTCGGGGGCGAACCGGCGCATGATCTCGTCCTCGAAGGAGACGAAGAAGCGTGAGGAGCCGGGGTCGCCCTGGCGGCCGGCGCGGCCGCGGAGCTGGTTGTCGATGCGGCGGGATTCATGGCGCTCGGTGCCGATGATGTGCAGGCCGCCGAGGTCGGCGACGCCGTCGCCGAGCTTGATGTCGGTGCCGCGGCCGGCCATGTTCGTGGCGATGGTGACCGCGCCGCGCTGCCCGGCGCGGGCGACGATGGCGGCCTCGCGGGCGTGCTGCTTCGCGTTCAGGACTTCGTGATCGATGCCGCGGCGGCGCAGGAGGTCGGAGAGCTCCTCGGAGGTCTCGATGGCAACGGTGCCAACGAGGACGGGGCGGCCCTGCTGGTGCTTCTCGGCCACGTCCTCGACCACCGCCTTGAACTTGCCGCGGGTGTCGCGGTAGACGACATCCGGCAGGTCGTCGCGGACCATCGGGCGGTGGGTGGGCATGACGAGGACTTCGAGCTTGTAGATTTCGGCGAGCTCTTCCGCCTCGGTGGCAGCGGTGCCGGTCATGCCGGCGAGCTTCTCGTACATGCGGAAGAAGTTCTGCAGGGTGATCGTCGCGTAGGTGACGGTCTCCTGCTGGATCTGGACGCCCTCTTTGGCCTCGACGGCCTGGTGGAGGCCGTCGGACCAGCGGCGGCCTTCCATGAGCCGGCCGGTGAAGTCGTCGACGATCACGACCTCGCCGTCGCGGACCACGTAGTCACGGTCGCGCTGGTAGATGATCTCGGCCTTGAGGGCCGCCTCCATGTAGCGGGTGAGGCGGAAGTTCTCCTCGGCGTAGATGTTCTTCACGCCCAGACCGCGCTCGAGCTGCTCGATGCCGGCCTCGGTGAGGTGCACCGAGCGCGTGCGCTCCTCGACGGTGTAGTGCACGTCGCGGGTGAGGGTGGGGACGAGGCGGGCGAAGCGGGGGTAGACCGAGAGGTCGTCCTCCTGCGGGCCAGAGATGATGAGCGGCGTGCGCGCCTCGTCGATGAGGACGCTGTCGGCCTCGTCGACGATGGCAAAGTGCCGTGAGCGCTGGACCTTCTCCTGCTGCGTCTGGGCCATGTTGTCGCGCAGGTAGTCGAAGCCGAACTCGTTGTTGATGCCATAGGTGATGTCGGCGTCGTAAGCGTTGCGGCGCTCCACCGGCAGGAGGTGCTCCATGCCAGCGACCTGCGACACCTCCTCCGGGGTGTAGACGTAGGCGGCCTGGCTCTGCAGCACGCCGATGCGCATGCCGAGCATGTGCAACGCCGGGCCGTACCACTGCGCGTCACGCCTCGCCAGGTAGTCGTTCACGGTGACGAGGTGCGCGCCCTGGCCGTCGAGCGCGTTGAGGTAGAGGGCGAGGGCGGCGACGAGCGTCTTGCCCTCGCCAGTCTTCATCTCGGCGACGGAGCCCTGGTGGAGGGCGATGGCGCCGAGCACCTGCACGTCATAGGCGCGTTCGCCGGTGACGCGGGCAATGGCCTCGCGCACGGCGGCGAGCGCCTCCGGCAGGATGTCGTCGAGGTCTTCCTCGTCCCGCTGCACGCGGGCGCGGAGGCCGTCGGTGACGGCGCGGAGGCCGGCCTCGTCGAGGGCCGCCATCTCGTCGGCGTACTCGTTGACCTCGTCGACGAGTGGCCAGAGATCCTTGAGGGCGCGCTCGTTGGCGTCGCCGATCAGCTTCTTAAAGACGTTGAGCATGTCGCTCCTGACCGCCGTCCCGCAGCCGGGCTACAGGAACAGCTCACCGACCGATCCGCCGGTGTGAATACGGTGCATGGCATCGCCGAACAGGGGCGCCAGCGAGAGCGTCCGCGTCGGCACGTGCTCGAAGGGCTGGCGCAGCGGCACCGTATCCGTGAACACCAGCTCGGCGATCTCTTTCGTATCCAGCAGGTCGTACGCCCTGGGCGCGAAGATCGGGTGGATACAGGAGACGTAGACCGAGCGCGCGCCGCGATCTCGAAGCAAACGCACGCTCGATACCATGGTACCGCCCGTGAGGATCTCGTCATCGACGATGATGCAGTCGCGGCCCTCGACCTCGCCGATGAGCGTCATCGCCTCGGCACGCTCGTTGTTGTCCGTGCGGCGCTTGTCGACGATGGCGAGGTCGCAGTCGAGACGGCGGGCAACGTCGCGCGCACCCTTGGCGCCTCCGACGTCGGTCGCGACGACCGTGGGCGCCGGGAGGCGCAGAGTGTGGAAGTAGTCCGCGAGGAGGGGGAGGGCGGTCAGCTCGTCCAGGGGGATGTTGAAGAAGCCCTGGATCTGGCCGGCGTGGAGGTCGACCGTCAGCACGCGATTGGCGCCGGCGACCTCGATGAAGTTCGCGATCAGGCGGGCGGTGATGGGGACGCGCGGCTGGTCTTTCTTGTCGGAGCGGCCGTACCCGTAGTACGGGATGACGGCGGTGATGCGGCCGGCCGAAGCCCGCTTGGCCGCGTCGATCATGATCAGCAGCTCCATCAGCCGCGTGTTCACCGGCGGCACGATGGGCTGGATCAGGAAGACGTCACGCTCGCGGATGTTCTCGAGGAACTTGACGAAGATGTTCTCGTTCGAGAACTCGAACACCTCGCACTCCCCCAACGGCATCTCGAGGTGCTGGCACACGGCCTCCGCGAACGCGCGATGCGCGTTGCCAGTAAACACCGCCATCTCGCGCACGACGTCGTACTCCTCTGCGGCTGGTGGGGAACGTTCATGGTAGCACCAACCTCAGACTGAACCTATCGAGGCGGGGCGCGGGCTGGTGGGTCAGTCTGAGGATCGCGCCCTGAGCGAGGCCGCCGCCCGGCCGCCGCAGCGCAGCGTCCCTGATCGCCGCTGCCGAGTCCACGGGTTGGTAGTCTTGATTGGACGGCCCGATACCCACGCGGGCCGCATCAGCAGCAGCGGCGAGGCGATGGCATGAATCCTGAGAGAAAAATTGACCCCGCCGCCGCTCCCCCGAAGGTCTTCATGATACTCGTCGGGGTGACTCTCGTCGGGTTGGGTGTATCTCAATGGCGCAACCCTGCTACCCCGGATGATTCGATTTGGCGCGGGAACGGCGCTTCTCGGTTCATGAGTGCAGAAGCCAGAAGAGCGATGGCGGCCATCACTGTCGCTGCTGGTGTTCTCATGACCATCGGGATGGCTGTTGCGTTGTTTAGGGATTCACACTGACCCATTCCGCGCGCCGCCTGAAGCCCGGCGGCGTCAGTAGGGGTACATCAACGCGGGCGCCTGGCACTCCGTGTGGAGCGTGCCCTGCGCGTCCGGTTCCTCGTCGCAGAGGATGCCGCCGGGGTAGGTCTCGAGCTGACCCTGCTCCTTCGTGCCCTGCTGGGGCTGCTCGGGCGGCGGCGGGGGCACGAGTTCCTGCTCGACGGTGACGAGCTCGTGGGCGAACGCGGTCATGCCGCCGGGCGACTGGGCGATGGCAGCCAGCCACATGAGGGCGAACATCGCGAAGGCGAGGCAGGAGAGGGATCGCTGCGACAGCGGCATGCGTCACCTCCAGAGCCAGCGTCGCGGGGGCGCGCGTGCGCCGGGTGGCGGGCGACGGCCCTCGCTAGCAGTTTCATCTCAACACATTGTACGACTGCGCAATACAGTTCGGCAGAACTGTATGATTAACTGTAACGAGGACAGAGGAGGCCGCATGACCGCTCGGACCGCACCCGCTCGCACCGGCTTCGACCCGCGCTGGCTGCCGCTCGCGGTGACCACGATCGGCTCGTTCATGTCCCTGCTGGACTCGACGATCGTGAACATCGCGCTGCCGACCATCCTGCGGGACTTCGGAGCGAGCCTTGAAAGCGGCCAGCTGGTGCTGACGGTGTACCTGGTGGCGCTGGCGGTCGTGATCCCGGTGAGCGGGTACCTGGGCGAACGCTTCGGGATGAAGCGCCTCTACATCGTGACGCTGATCCTGTTCACGGCTGGTTCGACGCTCTGCGGCTTCGCATGGAACCTGCCGAGCCTGATCGTGTTCCGCGTGCTGCAGGGCCTGGGCGGCGGCATGCTGCAACCGCTGGGCATGGCGATCGTGTTCACGATGATCACGCCCCTCGAGCGGCCTCGGTTCATGGGGCTCCTCGGGCTGCCGCTGCTGCTGGCGCCCATCCTGGGGCCCACGGTGGGTGGCTACCTCGTCGAATACTCGACGTGGCGCGCGATCTTCCTCATCAACCTCCCGATTGGCGTCGTGAACGTGGTACTGGCGTGGGTGCTGCTGAAGGAAACGCCGATCCGCGGCCAGGCGAAGATGGACTTCCGCGGCTTCGCGCTGGCCGCGATCACCTTCCCCTGTCTGCTGCTGGGGCTCTCGATCGGCGAAGAGTCCGGGTGGACCTCGCCGGACGTGCTGACGATCTTCGTCGTGGGCCTCGGGGCGCTGGCAGCCTTCATCGCGGTTGAGCTGCGGCAGTCCGATCCGATGATGCAGCTGCGCCTGTTCAGCCACCCGATGTTCCGCCTGGCGGTCGGGCTGCAGTTCGTGATGCAGTTCTCGTTGTTCGGCCTGCAGTTCCTGTTGCCGATCTTCCTGCAGGCGGTGCGAGGGCTCGATGCGGCCCATGCGGGCCTCGTCATGTTCCCGATGGGCGTCGTGAGCTTCGTGACGATGACGGCCTCCGGGCGGCTCTACAACCGCGTGGGGCCGAAGCCGCTCGTGAGCATCGGGCTGGTGGTGCTGGCCGCGACGACGGCGCTGTTGAGCCAGATCACCGAACACACCTCGGTCATGTACATCACGGCGCTAGCGTCGGGCCGCGGCCTGGCGCTCGGGCTGTGCGCGATGAACGTGCAGACGGTGGCGTACAACACCGTGGAGCAGGGGCAGCTGCCGCGGGCCACGGCGCTGACCAACGTGGCGTTCCGGGTGTTCGGCTCGATCGCGACGGCGCTGCTGACGACGACCCTCGTGATCAGCCTGGCGTTCCACGGCGCGCCGGCGGGCTCCTCGATCACCGAGGGGACGGCGCCGATCCCGTTCATGGTGCAGGCGTTCCGCGACGCCTTCCTCGCGATGACCGCGCTCTCCATCGTCGGCTTCGCACTCAGCTTCCGGCTGCACGACCCGGTGCTGGAGCAGGAGCGGACGCGCGGGCGCGCGCCCGCGCGCGAACGGGAGCTGGCGGCGGAGCTGTAGACGAGCGGGGCGGAGCCTCGCCGTCCGGGATCGCAGCCTGTGGCGCCGCCCTTTTTCCGTTCCGGGGATGACCTGCCCCGGCGGCCCGCCTATCATGTGCCGCGCACCGAGAGCATGAGTCGGCCGTCCGAGTCGCGCCCCAACGGCGAGACGAACGGCGGCACCGCGTTCGCTCCCCATCGAACGGCCGGGTATGGGCATCTGGGTCGGACGGTACGCCATCGTCGGGGGCGAGGTGCGCGAGCACGGCCCCTGGCTCGTGGAGCGCGACAGCTATCGCGACGACGAGGAGCTGCGGCTCCTCGTGCTGGCCGACCCCGTCGACGAGCGTTCGTTTGAGTTCGCTCCGGAGGTGGCGGAGGCGGTCGCCGAGCTGTTCACGCGCGAGAGCCTCTCAATCACGGGCGGGTTGCTGCGGGCGCTGCGCCAGGCACATATCAACCTCGCGGAATGGAACCGCCGTTCGTTGCGTGAGCACCGCGTCGCCGTGGGGCTGACGTGCGTCGCCGTGCGCGGGGGCGACGTGACCATTGCGCAGGTCGGGCCGGGGGCGGTGTACATCGCGGGGCCCGAAGGCGTGCGGCGGCTCTCCACCGAGGGTGAAGACGCGGCGCGGCCCCTCGGCGGTCCCGAGGACATCGAGCCGCAGTTCTTCTCCACGCGCCTCGGCGGACACACGCTGCTGCTGCTGACGGGCAGCGTCGACCAGTTGATCGGGACGAACGCGATCGGGGAGGCGCTGCGAGTGGGCGCGGAGCGCACGCTCGCTGAGCTGTACCGCCGCACGCGCGGCGTGGAGGACATGACGGCCGCCGTCATCGTCGAGGTGGCGGACGACGTCGAGGCGGCGGACGAGGACGATCGTGCGCCCACAAACATCCTCGACCACCGCCGCGGGCTGGAGGCAGATGCCGAAACGGCAGACGAGACCGAGGACGTCGAGGAAACCGCGGCGGTCCACGAGGGCGAAGGGCTGACCTTCGCCGGGTCCGG
>JAIBBD010000068.1 GCA_019694855.1 Dehalococcoidia bacterium | reverse complement strand
CGGGCGGCCCATTCGGACCAGGAGCCGTCGTAGTTGGCGGCGAGGTGGTAGCCGAGGAGCTCGTGGAGGATGAACCAGGAGACGGCGGCGCGGATGCCTCCGCCGCAGTAGGGGTAGATGGGGCGGGAGCCGTCGATGCCGGCGGCGGCATAGATGGCCCGGAGCTGGTCGGTTGGGAGCATGCGGCCGTCTTCGTCGACGAGCTTTTCCCAATTGAGGTGGATGGCGCGAGGAATGCGGCCGAGGCGGGGCTGGGGGGCGTGGCCGCCGCTGAGGCCGTGCCATTCGTCGTCGGTGCGGCAGTCGACGATGAGGTGGTCCGTTTCGCCTCGGGCGGCGGGAAGGACGTCGTCGACGGTGGCGAGGATGGCGGTGTCCAGAGCGGGCAGGCGCGGGGGCGCATCGAGGGGCTCCGGGCTGGAGGGCCCGGTGGCGAGGGGGAGGCCGGCGGCCTCGAGCGCGGGGAGCGTGCCGTCAAGGACGTGGACGTCCTCGAAGCCGTACAGGCGGAGCACCCAGTAGGCGCGGTAGGGCCAAGGGGAGCGGGCGGAGGCGCAGCAAACGATCCGGTGTCCGGGGGTGAGGCCGAGGCGCTGGAGGATGGGGGCCATCGTTTCGGGGAGCGGGGCCTGGGCGCGGACGTCGCGGTCCTCGGCGAAGTCGTCGTAGCCGGAGGCGTAGACGGCGCCCGCTATGTGGGCCTGGAGGTAGGCGGCTGGGTCGGTGTCGACGTGGATGAGGCGGAGGTCAGGCTCGCCGTAATGGGCGGCGACCCAGTCCGGGGTGACGAGGGCCTCAGGGCGGGCGGGCATGGTCAGTCGCCTTCTCCGCCGGGGGCGTCATCGGCACCGGCGCCCTCGGGGCCACCCGGGCGGCGACCGCGGCCTCCGCGGCGTCCGCGCCGGCGGCGCCTGCGGGGGGCATCGCCGGAAGCATCGGCGGCGAGGGGGCCTTCGTCGTCGGCGGCAGCGGCCACCGCCTCGGCTTCCTCGACGATGTCGAGGGTGGGGGCTTCGACGGGCGAGATGGTGGCGACGAAGGCGTCCTGGAGCTGGCGGTCGCGGCGGCGGAGGGGCTCCTCGACCTGCGCCTCGAGCTCCTCGGGGCGGACGGCGTTGCCGTACTGGCGGCGGAGCTCGTCGGCGTGAATCTCGATGACCTCGCCGGTGTCGTCGAGGCGGAGGCGGACGAGTTGCTTGAGCGAGTTCATGGAGAGGACCTTGGCGCGGCCGACGGGGGTGGTGACGCGCTTGCCGACCTTGGGGAGGTCGCCGCGGAGCTCGCGGTAGGCTTCCACCTCGTAGCTGAGGCAGCAGAGGAGGCGGCCGCAGACGCCGGAGATCTTCGAGGGGTTGGGAGGAAGGTCCTGTTCCTTCGCCATCTTGATGGAGATGGAGGGGAACTCGGTCATCCAGGTGGAGCAGCAGAGGGCGAGGCCGCAGATGTCGTAGCCCTGCGCGGCCTTGGCGCGGTCGCGGTCGCCGACCTGAGTGACGGAGATGCGGGCGCCGAGGAGGTCGGAGATCTGGCCGTCGAGCCAGCGGTGCTCGACGCGCTCGGGGGCGGTGAAGGTCAGTTCGCCCTGCTTGCCCGCGAGGTCGTACGTGAGGCTCGCGACGCGCACTCGCGGGTCGTTGCGCGACGCGAGGGCCTGCGCGCCGCGGAGATCCTCCTGCGCGCGCTCCTTGTTGCGTTCCCAGGCGTGGACATCGGCCTCGGAGGCGAGGCGGTCGATGACACGCAGGGGGCCGTCGGGGCGACCGGCGATGTGCTGGTCGGGTGCGATGACGACCCAGCCGAGGCGATCACCTCGGTCGGTGCGGACGACGACGTAGTCGCCCACGCCGAGGTCGAGGTCGCCGGGGCTGCAGTAGGTGATGGGGCCGGACTCGATGAAACGGACGCCGGCGATGGGCGGTGCGGGGCGCGAGGACTGCCGGGGAGCCTCGACGGGCGCGGAGGCCTCGGCCGGCTGTGTGTCGTCCGGGCGTTCCGACGCGTCCTCGAAGTCCTCGGTATCGTCCGTGTCGGTGGTGTCGTCGTAGGTGTCCATATATATGGTGTCGTCCGCGGGACGGTCGGGCGCGCTCAGGGCTGCGCCGGCGCGACCGCTTCGCGGGTCTCCTCTCGTGGGTCTTCGGGTGGAGCAGCGAGCACGGGGAGGTCGAGCATCATGACCTCGAGGGCAAGCTGCGGATTGGTGTTGGCGAGCAGGTGCTCGCGCGTCGTGGTGACGGCCTGGAGGGCGCGCACGGCTTCGGCAGGCGTGCAGCGGACGGGTCCCGGCTCGCCCCGGGAGGCCTCGAGGAGGCGGGCGCGCCACCACCAGCGCCAGGCGTCGAGGGTGTCGAGGACGGCGGCTCGCTCGCGGGACCAGCGGGCGGCGATGGTGGCGGCGTAGTCGAAGCGCTCGTTGCGGCCGGCGGAAGCGAGGCGGAGGGCGTCGGCCTCGGCGGTCTCGCGCAGCATGCGGAGCGAAGGGTCGGTGTGGAGGCGCATGGCGAGGCCGTAGCGGCCGTGCGCCTCGGCGGCCAGCTCGCCGGCGGTCTCGGGGTCCAGGCCGGGGCGCTGGCGGAGCGCGGCGATGAGGGCGGCGTCGGGCATGGGCCGGAGGGCGAGCTCCTGGCAGCGCGAGCGCACCGTCGGCAGGAGTTCGTCGACGTCGGTGGCAAGCAGGATGAGGAGGACGAAGGAGGGGGGCTCCTCGAGGGTCTTGAGCAGGGCGTGGGCGGCCTCGCGCTGGAGGTCGTCGGCGGTGTCGAGGATGAAGATGCGGCGCGGGGCCTGGAAGGGGGTGAGGCTGGCGACTCGCTCGAGGCGGCGGACCTGGCAGATGCGGATGCGGGTGGAGCCGTCGGCGGCATGGTCGCGGTGGGCGGGGCCGCCCTCGTCACAGACGCCGCCGATGGCGATGCGCTCGACGTCGGGGGTCTCGCCGGCCTCGACGCGGCGGCAGGCGCGGCATTCGAGGCAGGGGCGAGCGTCGGGGGCGGCTTCGCAGAGGAGGGCGGCGACGAGCCGCCTCGCGAGGGTGCCCTTGCCGACGCCGTCCGGGCCGGTGAAGAGGTAGGCGTGGGCTAGGCGGTCACTGTCGAGGGCCTGCTGGAGCGCGGCGACGGCAGCGTCCTGGCCGAACATACCCCAGGGGGCGGCGCTGGCCTCGTTCACGGCCACGGGATCAGTCCACGTCCAGCGCCATCAGGTCAGCGGCGGTCTCCCGCCGTCGGATCAGGCGCGCGCGGCCGTCTTCGACGAAGACGACGGCCGGCTTGTAGGCGAGGTTGTAGTTGGAGGACATGGCGAGCTGGTAGGCGCCCGCGGTGGGGATGGCGACGACCTCGCCGACGCGGAGGCGAGGGAGGTCGATGTCCTTGATCAGGATGTCGCCGGACTCGCAGTACTTGCCGGCGATCGTGACGGTCTCCTCGGCGGTCGCGAGGGGGCGCTCGGCTGAGAGGGCCTCGTACTTCGAGCCGTACATGGCGGGGCGGATGTTGTCCGCCATGCCGCCGTCGACGGAGACGAAGGTGCGAATGCCGGGGACTTCCTTGCGGGCGCCGGCGGTGTAGAGGGCGACGCCGGCGCGGCCGACGATGGAGCGACCGGGCTCGATGGTGACGTGGGGCAGGGCGAAGCCGCGGGCGTCGGCCTCGCGGCGGAGGGTGCCGAGGATGGCCCCGGCGTAGGCGGCCATGGCGGGCGGGTGCTGCTCGCCGAGGTAGGCGACGGCGAAGCCGCCGCCGGGGGAGAACTCGCGGACCTCGACGCCGAGTCTGTCGCGGCAGACATCGGCGATGAAGGCGGCCATGACCTCGATGCCCATGACGTAGGGCTCGAGCTCAAAGATGGGGCTGCCGAGGTGCATGTGGAGCCCTCGGAAATCGAGGTGCGCGGCCTCGAGGATGGCGCGGATGGTGGCCTCGGCAGCGCCGGTGACGATGGGGACGCCGAACTTGCTGTCGAGGATGCCGGTGGTGGTCTTCTCGTGGGTGTGTGCGTCGACGCCGGGAGAGACGCGGACGAGGACGCCCTGGGTCCTGCCGGCGGCGCGAGCGGCGGCCTCGACGAGGGCGACCTCGGTGAGGTTGTCGATGACGATGCGGCCGACGCCAGCCTCGACGGCGAGCGCGAGCTCCTCGGGGCCTTTGTTGTTGCCGTGGAAGTAGACGGTGTCCATGCGGACGCCGGCGGCGCGGAGGACGGCGATCTCGCCGCCGGAGACGGCATCGAAGCCGAGACCCTGGTCCGCGATGAACTTCGCGAAGGGGCGGTTGAGGAATGCCTTCGAGGCGTAGAGGACATCGGTATCGGCGTGCTCGTCGCGGAAGGCCTTGAGGTAGCCTTCGCACTGGGCGCGGAGGGTGCGGACGTCGTAGACGTAGAGGGGGGTGCCGAACTCGCGCACGAGGTCGAGGGCATCGCAGCCGCCAAGGGTGAGATGGCCCTCGGAAGAGACGCCGGCGGTGAGCGGCAACATGTGGGACAGCGGCAGGGCAGCTGCCGCGGAGGTGGTCACTGTCGGGTTCCCCGCGATCGCGGTACGCAGTCGGTTGGCTCCTCGCTCGGACGCCCGTGGGCGGAGCGAGGGGTTACGAGGGCATTATGGCACGCGGCGAGGCGGGGCGGGAGTGTGTGGCGAGGGTCCTCCGGGCCCCTTTCCCACAGGGTGGGCGAGGGGGAGGCGCGCCGCTGTGCGGCGCGGTAGGGACGGCCCGCCGCGCGCCGGCCGTTGGTTTTCGGGAGGCCCGCCCGCCCGCCCCAAAGGGGGCGAAGCCCCCTTGACCCCCCTAGAACGCGGCAGGCCGGCGCCTGCGCGTCGGAAGGGCGAGTCGTACCTCGGAGGGTGCGTGGGGGATCGGGCGTGTTCGCGAGCGTAAGGGCGAGAACGGGTAGGGTATCGCTCGGGCAGAGAGCGGGGCCCGGGGCGGCCCGGGGTTGAGGGGGCGACGGTGAAGCGAGTGGTTCCGGGAGGCGCCGCGGTGGTTGCGGTGATCGCGTTGTTGCTCGCGCAGGGGGCGCCGCGGGCGGAGGCGGCGACGACGCTGTACGTGACGTCCTCGGCGGATTCGGGGCCGGGGTCGTTGCGGGACGCGATCGGGACGGCGAACGGTAACTCGAGCGTCAATCTGATCCTGCTGAAGAACACGACGCCGATCACGCTCAGCTCGTACGTGGAGTACACCGGATCGCAGGCGCTGACGGTCCGGGGGGACAACCTGCTGACCAACCGCGTCATCCAGGGCGCGTCGGCATGCTCACTGTTCGTCAGCAGCGGCGGCGCCGACCTGACGTTCCAGCGCGTGACGTTCCAGGACTCAGACTGCTCCGCCATTGACGTGGACGTGAGCGATGGGGACGGCGAAGTCGCCGTGACCCTGGAGCGGGTCTTGATCCAGCGGGTGGTGAGCTACGGACTGATCATGAGTGAGGGCGGACCCAGGGACGCCTCCATGCGAGTGAAGCTGTCGACCACCACGATGCAGGACATCGGCCACGAGGCCGTCTATCTGTACGAAGACGGGCCGGGCTCGCTCACGATGGATGTCTCGCGGTCCTCGATCCTGCGGGCGGGGGGCGAGGGTGTCTTCGCCGTGAGCTACACCGAGGGCGACTTGAGCTTCACGGCGAGCAATAGCTCGTTCAACAACAACGGCGCGAACGGGCTCACGCTCTGGACGAAGGACGGCGCGAGTGCTCACGCCACGCTGCAGAATGTCCATGCCGATGGAAATGAGGGTGGAGGGGTCTTCGTCGAGGACTTCGACGGGGGCAGCGTGGCAGTCCGGGCGGGCGGGAGCACGATGTCCGACAACGGCGCCAGCGGCTTGGCGGTCCTCGAGCATGACGGCGGCGGCGTGCAGTTGACGTTGCTGCTCTCCTGGCTGGAGCGAAATGGCGGCGTGGGCATGGGCGTCGTCGAGGATGGCGCCGGGGACGTCGGGTTCCTGATTTCCGGCTCGACCGCGCGCGGGAACGGGTGGTGCTGCGCACCGGCCACCGACGGCTACCAGCTGGATGAAGCCGGTGAAGGGGACCTCCGCGGGATCTTCTCGAGCTCGATCGCCAGCGGCAACGGCGGCAACGGGTACGTCCTCGTCGAACAGGACGACGGCGAGTTCGATGTCACCTACCACCTCGCGGCGGCATTGGGGAACACGTTCGGCGGAACGTGGGCGGCTGCGGGTGGCGCGGCGGGTGTGATCCGCTCGATCGCCTCGAACGTGGGACCGTACACCCTCGCGAACGTGAACGTCGTGCCCTAGGCCCTGGAGCGGTCAGCTTCGGACGGGGGCCGGTGACGGCCCCCGTCTTGCGCCTCGGAGCGCGGGCCGCCGTCGATTACTCTACGGGCACGCACGAGGAGGCGGGGACGGCGGGCGCGGCAGCACTCGTGGTTGCGATTGGGCTCGTAATGGCCGGGCTGGCCGGCTCTCCCCCGGTCGAGGCGCGAGACCACCGGGCGTGCGCGCATCGGGGAACGGCGGACGGGGGGTCGTGCTGCAGGAAGAGGGCGCGGGCGACGTACGGTTCGGTGCAGGGGGATTTGTCCCGCAGCTGAGCGATGGCGACCGGGCGTTCATCGGACCGTTCGAACCGGTTGCGCCGACGGGCGACGGCAATGAGCCTTCGGCGCTGCTGATCCCGGTGCCGTAGCTTCACGAGGGCCGGACCGAGCCTCTATTGTTTGACAGGGGCCCCGCACTCCCGGTATCAAGTCCCGGTTTCGTGGTTGCCCAGGGGGTGGGCAAGCAGAGGCGGGGGGGAGAGTCAGATGAACCGTGCGGTGGGTGTGGTAGTCGCGGCGGCAGTCGCGGCGCTGGCGGTGGCGCTCGGGACGAGCGCACCGCGGGTGGTGGAGGCCGCCTCGGTGGCGGTGACGAGCTCGGCAGACTCGGGGCCGGGGTCGTTTCGGCAGGCAGTCCTGGACGCGAGCGGGAACGCCGGCATCAATCTCATCGTGCTGAAGAACGGTCAGCCGATCACGCTCAATTCACCAGTCGAGTACACGGGCGCGCAGGCGCTGACGATCCAGGGTGACAGTTTCCTTGTGAACCGGGTGATCCAGGGCGTCCACGGCCCGGACGAGTGTTACCTGTTACGGAGCAGTGGCGGTGCGGACCTGACATTGACTCGGGTCACGATGCAGGACTCGGACTGTGGGGGCGTGGAGGTGACGGGGGGGAACGGATTCGGGGAGATCGTGGTCACGGTCACCCGTTCGACGTTCCATGACCTCGGGTTGAGCGGCATCCGGCTGGCGGACGCGTTCACCGATGCGTCGTTCACCTTCAGCGCGGCGCTGTCGCACTTCGATGACAATGGGCTGAATGGGGTTGAGGTGTTCGAGCTGGATGCCGGGCAGGCGCGCGTTTCGGTGAACGGGTCGAGCTTCGACCGGAACGCGTTTGAAGGCCTGCATATCGAGGAGACGGGAGAGGGTGATGTGACGCTGCGCGCCGGGACGAGCAGCTTCAGCGGGAATGGGCACGGAATTGTCGTGCAGGAGGCGGACACGGGTAACCTCGATGTCGGGCTGACGAGCGTGCAGGCGAACGGGTCGCGGTCCCGGAGTGGAATCGAGCTGACTGAGATCGATTCGGGAAACCTCATGCTCGCGGGGTCCGTTGTCGTGGTGAATGGTGGCTTCGGGAGCGGATTGGCGGCGGTGGAGCTGGGCGAGGGGGACCTCGTCGGGCGGCTCACCGGGGTGCAAGTACGAGACAACAGCCAGACAGGCCTGGCGCTGCTGGAGCTCGACAGCGGGAAGCTCGATGCGGCGGTGTCGTGGTCGATTGCCGACGGCAACGAGGTTGGATTCTCCTTCGGAGAGGGAGGAGAGGGCGACCTGTCGGTCCTGGTGTTCGGCTCCACGGCCAGCCACAACGAACTTGGCTTTGCGCTTGGTGAGACCGACGACGGGGCGTTCAACGCGAGGATGCTCGTGACGACGTCGTTGCTGAATGACGCGGGGGTGGAGGCCGAGGCGATCGGCGACCCGGGCATGCTGGACCGTACGGGGTCGCCGCTGCTCGGGCCGTTCAACCTGACGAACGTAAACCTCGTGCCCTGATTCGGACGAGGGAGAGGCAATGGAGGGGCGCCGCGAGGCGCCCCTTCCGCGTGCCGGGACGGGACGGGTCGGTGGTACCCGGCGTCGTTAGGGGATGGGACGAGGGCCTTGTCGCGGGAGGAGGGGTCCTGAGCGTTTTCGGAGGTTGGCTCCTCGGATCGTGGCGTCATGGGGACCGAGGGGGCGAAAGGCAGCCGGTGCACCTCTAATCTCGCGGATGCTCCGCCATTGACTCGGCGACAGTAAGTGGATACAACGGCCGTATGCGCCTCCTGAGGCGGGAGGCGATTCGCCGTCTGACGGCGTCAGGAGGGATCGCATGAACAGAGGGGCGTGGACCGCGGCGGTGATCGCGGTCCTGGGAGTGGTGATGGGAGGCGTCCTGCTCAGTTCGCAGCGCGCCTCCACCGCGGAGGCGGCGACGGCGTTTGTCACCAGTTCGGCGGACTCCGGGCCGGGAACGTTCCGGGCGGCCATCGAGGCCGCCAATGCCAGCTCGAGCGTCAACTTGATTGTGCTGACGAACACCCTGCCGGTCCAACTGACCAGCCAGGTGACGTACACCGGCAACCAGGACCTGGTGATCCAGGGCAACAGCGTGCTGTCGAACCGCGTGATCCAGGGCAACGGCTATGGCGGGAACGCGGTCGCGGAGGGGTGCGATGCGCTCTTCCGGAGCAGCGGAGGCGCCAGGAACCTCACGTTCCAGTCGGTCACGTTCCAGAACACGTACTGCAGTGCGGTCGTGATCTACGCGAGTGACTCGTCTCAGACGACGCGGACCGTGACGCTGACGAAGACGATCATTCAGCACGCCGACGGGTACGGCCTCGAGATGTACGAGGGTGGCAGCCCCGCCGCGACCTCGTGGGTGCTGACCATGACGAACTCGCACGTGGAGGACACCGCGCTGTGCTTCGGTGACGGCGTCGCCGTGTACGAGCATGGCTGGGGCGGAATACGGGCCACCATTACCGGGTCTTCGTCGAGCAACAACGGCGGGACAGGCCTCGACCTCGAAGAAGAGGACGATGGCGACATCAGCCTCACGGCGACCATGAGCAGCTTCAACGGGAACGGCGAAGTGGACCCGGAATCCGTGTCCACCGCCGGCGCCGATGACGATTCCACGCTCGTGGGCGCGCTGGCCGATTCCGGGCCGACCGCGCAGTGCTGCGACTACGACGGCATCAACGTCGACGAGAACGACCTCGGCAGGGTGACGATCGTGCTCCAGACGGTCGTGCAAGCCAGCGGCAACGCGGGCCACGGCATCAACGTGCACGAGAACTACGACGGCGACATCTCGTTCACCGCGTCGGGCGTGATCGCGAACGACAACTGCAACGACGGGATCCACGTGCGTGAGTACGGAAACGGGTCGCTGTCGGCGCAGCTGGTGAATGTCACGACGGCGGAGAACTGGGACGACGGGACGGACATCGACGAGAACGGCAACGGGAACCTGCGAGTGCAGGCGACCGCATCGTCCGCCAATTCGAATGGCGACGACGGGTACGACCTCGATGAGGGCTGCGATGGGAGTGCAACCTTCGTCTTCACGGTCGTGTCGGCCAACAACAACGACGACGACGGCATTGACCTGTCGGAGGAGCAGAACGGGGCGTTCAACGCGACGCTTGCCGGTTCCTTCGTGCAGGGGAATGGCGACTACGGGATCGAGGCATACGCCGAGAACGAGACGGGGCTGCTGAACTGGGGCGGGTCGATCGTCCTCGGCGGCATCTATGCGTCGGGCGTGACCGTGATTCCGTAACTGGCGGGTAGGCCGCTGAATCAGGAGGGGCGCTCGTGCGCCCCTCCTTTTTTCGCGTGACGCGGGCTCGCGGGCGGTCCCGCAGCTGCGCCCAGCGCCTGCCTATTGTTTGACGAGCGCCCGCCGGGGCGCGTATGAACGAGCACGAAACCGCGACGGCGAGGTCACGTGCCGAGGGAGAGCATCGATGAGACGAGGATGGGCAAACATCGCGATCGCGGCCGTGCTCACCGTCACCGCAGTCGCGGTGCTGATGGCCGGCCGCACGCCTCGCGGGGCGGAGGCGGCGACGACGCTGTACGTGACGTCCTCGGCGGACTCGGGGGCGGGGACGCTGCGGGCCGCGATCACGTCGGCCAACAGTGATTCGAGCGTGAACCTGATCGTGCTGAAGAACTGGCTGCCGGTCACGCTTTTCACCTCGGTGGAGTACGCGGGGACGCAGGCGCTGACGATCCAGGGCGATCAGCCGCTCGTATACCGCACGATCCAGGGGTCGCTGACTGTCCCGGGCGACCCGAACTCGGAACCGTTGGACTGCGGGATGTTCAAAAGCACGGGCGGTGCGGACATCACCTTCAGCCAGGTGACGATCCAGAACTCGTGGTGCGACGCCCTCAACATCGTGCCGGTGGTGGGCGATAGCGAGATCACGATCACCTTCAACAAGGTGAACCTGCGGAACAACTTCGGTTCCGGAATGTTCCTGCACGAGATCGAGGCGGCCGAGGCGACCGTACGGCTCAATGTCACCTCGTCGCAGGTGGTGGGGAACGGGCGGTGCCGAGGGTCGATGGGGTGCGCCTTCGGCGGCATCGAGCTCCAGGGGCTCGGCGAGGGCGAGGTCGTGGTGCAGCTCGCCGGGACGTGGTTCAACGGGAACGGCGGGGACGGCATGTCCATCGGGTGGGACGCGCCGGAGGTGACGACGCTGCCGAGTCCGGCGCTGGACGTAGACATCAGCGTGACCGCGAGCAACACGACGTTCAACGACAACGGGGGGACGGTTACGTACGCCGCCGCTCTGGGCGAGGGGAGCCGCGGGCGTGCCTCGACGGCGTCGCATCAGGGGGGCGAGGGCCTCGGCGTGTTCGGGAGCGGGCTCGGGACGGGCGACGTGACGCTGGCGCTGACAAACGTGCAGGCGAATCGGAACGGCGGCAGTGGGATCCGGGTGTTCCGAGGTTCGGACATCGACGTCGGTGACGTGCGGTTCACCGCGAACACCCTCACCGCGTCGAACAATGGCGGGGCCGGAATCCAGCTCGAGGACGAGGGGGACGGAGACGTCATTGTGTCGCTCACGTTGGTGTCCGCGTGGTTCAACCAGGGGCCCGGGGTGGACGAACGTGAGAGCGGCGAAGGCGGCGTTGACCTCGAGGCCAGGAATTCCTCGGTGGGCTTCAACCATCTCGACGGGTTCCGCCTTGAGGAGTCCGGCGATGGGGACTTCTCAGCCCGGTTCAACGGGACCGTGGTGAGCGGAAACGCGGGCGACGGGCTCGACATGGAGGAGCACGACAGCGGCGCGGCGAGCGCGGCGGTGCAGTCGTCCTCGATCTTCGGAAACGGCGAGTCGGCGATCGAGTTCGAAGCGCATGACGAGTTCGGGACGATCTCGATCGGGGTCTCGTTCATCGTCGGAGGCGTCGACCTGGACCACGTGAACCAGTTGTTCTAACGGGGGCCGGGACATCAGGCAGCTAAAGGGGCGCCGCACGGCGCCCCTTTAGCGTTCTTGGACCGGAAGTGGCGGCTACTCGCCCTCTTCGTCCTCGACGGCGTTGGGGTCGTGGACGTAGGCGATGTAGCGGTTCTTGCGCTCGCCGAGGACGACGAGGTTGCCCGCGGCTTCCTGCTCCTGGATGAAGCGGGGGAGCTGGGCGCTGTGTCCCTTGGTGGGGAAGGTCGTGGAAGAGTAGGAGAAGCGGCGTCCGGCGACGTCGATGTAGTAGGGGGGGACGTCTTCCATCTCGTCCATGTTGAGGAGGAAGACATCGACGCCGCCCTCGGTGAGGACGGTCATTTCGTCGAAGGCGACGGCGAGTTCGCTGGGCATGGTGGGGTCGTCCTCCTCCTCGGGTGGATGCTGCCTCGTCAGCGCGAGACTACATGCTCGTGGTGGTACGCACGAACGGCTCTGGTGCGCGGTTGCGGTTGGTGGTGATGAACTTCTCGAGGGTGCCCTTATCGAACTTGTCGAGGACGAGGATCTGGCCCCAGGAGACGATGTCGATGGCACGGTCGTTGTCGGGCCGGGGGGAGACGATCAGGTCGACGGCGTATTGCTTGCCGAGGTCTTCGAGCTTCTTGATGGTGTCGGCGTCGACCTTGGAGGGGTTGTAGCTGATCCAGACGATGCCGTGCTCGAGGGCGTGGATGGCGTTGCCGTCCGGAACGGCCTGCTTGTAGACGCCGGTGTTCTGGGGCACGGCGAAGTGCGGGCCTCGCGTGGGTGGCTCACCCTTCGGGATCTGGAGCTGCAGCGGGTCGCTGATGTGCTGGCGGTCGGTCTTGGGGTCGGTGGCCGCGACGGCGGAGCCCATGAGGCCGTCCGCGGAGACGTCCGTGGAGGTCTGGGAGGAGTCGTCGCCGCCGCGGTTGAGGACGAAGATCGCCGCCACGACGACGAGGGCGATGGCGACCGCGCCGAGCGTGAGGAAGCCGCCGAAGGAGTCGATGGTATCGCGCCACTGTGGCTTCGGAGCGGGGTTCGCGGCACCGCCCGTGGCGCGGGTGGCTGTCTCGGCGGCGGGCGATGAAGCGCCCTCGCGGCGCGTGGGTCGACGGCGATCTCTGGACACGCGGCCTCCGTTGCGGTGGTTGGGAGCCATTCGATTATCCCGAGGCGGAGCC